>NZ_CADFDY010000011.1:0-401554 GCF_902833095.1 Burkholderia sp. BCC1208
GTAAGCGCTTCGCCAGCACCGTCTGTTCATGAAGGTTCATAGGCGGCAATCTGGTTCCCATCAGAATGTAGTGGGAACCAGAAAAAATGGAAATCAAGGCGCAGGGCCGCCGACGAGGCTCCAAGAATTACACGAATGAGTTTCGCACGCAGGTCGTGGCGGAAACACGAGACCCGACCCGTTCACTGGCGGAAGTTGCACGCGCGCATGGGTTGAACGCGAATCTCGTGTCGAAGTGGCGTCGGGATCAGGAGCAAGAGGCGACGTCCGCATCCGCGCCAGTTGAATTATTCCTGCCTGTTCAGATGGCATCACCGCCGATACCGGAACCGGTCAGATCATCCGGGCTGGTCATCGAATGTCGTGGCGTGCGCGTGTGTTTCGAAGGCAAGCCGGAGTCTGATGTCCTGCGGCTTGTGCTGACAAGCTTGCTGGAGGTGGGTTCGTGATGCTGAGCCTTCCCGCTGGGACGCGGGTGTGGCTGGCTGCTGGTGTGACAGATATGCGTTCCGGCTTCAATAGCCTGGCCGCGAAGGTGCAGACCGTGCTCGAGCGGGACCCGTTCAGCGGACACGTGTTTGTGTTCCGCGGCCGACGCGGCGATCTGGTCAAGGTGCTGTGGTGGAGCGGTGACGGCATGTGTCTGCTGATGAAACGGCTTGAACGCGGCCGCTTTGTCTGGCCGCGTGCGGATGGGGGCGTCGTCAGCTTGAGCCAGGCGCAGTTGTCCATGTTGCTGGAAGGCATCGACTGGCGGCAGCCGGTGCGCACGGCGGCGCCGACCTCAGCGTTGTAAACCCGCCCACCGGCGCGTAGACTGCGGGCATGACGACGGCGAACGCGTACCCGGACGACATCGAAGCGCTCAAGGCTCTACTGCTCGAGCGCGATGCCCGCATCGGGCATCTGGAAGACGTGGTCGAATCGCACAAGGCGGCGACGGCGACCGACAAGGCGGAGATCGAGCATCTCAAGCTGCTGATCGCAAAGCTGCGCCGCATGCAGTTCGGCCGCCGCTCGGAGAAACTGGACCGCCAGATCGAGCAGCTCGAGCTGCGTCTGGAAGAACTCGAGGCCGACGAAGGCGCTGCCCCCATCGAGATTCCCAGGACGCCACGCACGGCACCGGAACAGGTACAACGCAAGCCGTTGCCGGATCACCTGCCGCGCGAGATCCAGATCCATTGGCCCGAATCACGTGAAACCTGCACGGCGTGCGGTGCGCCGATGAAGCAGCTTGGCGAGGACGTCGCCGAACAACTCGAGTATGTGCCGGCGAGCTTCCGGGTCATCCGCCATGTGCGGCCGAAGCTGGCATGTTCATGCTGCGATCACATCGCCCAGGCTGCTGCGCCGAGCCGTCCCATCGAGCGAGGCATGGCTGGCCCGGGACTGCTGGCTCATGTACTGGTCGCGAAGTTCGCGGATCACCTGCCGCTCTACCGGCAGTCGGTGATCTATGCGCGGGAAGGTGTCGAGCTGGATCGCTCGCTGCTGGCGAAGTGGGTTGGTCACACTGCGGCGCTGCTGCAACCGCTCGTCGACGCACTGCGTCGCCACGTCATGGCGGCGACGAAGCTCCATGCCGACGATACGCCAGTGCCTGTGCTTGCGCCAGGGAACGGCAAGACCAAAACCGGACGCCTGTGGGTGTATGTGCGTGACGATCGGGCGTCCAGCGACGCCACTCCGCCGGCCGTCTGGTTTGCCTATACGCCGGACCGTAAGGGCATCCATCCGCAGCAGCATCTCGAATCGTTCAATGGCACGTTGCAGGCCGACGCCTACGGCGGCTACCAAGCGATTTACGAAACGGGACGCGTTGCCGAAGCAGCATGCTGGGCCCATGCACGGCGGCAGTTCTACGAATTGCATGCGGCTCGCCCAAATGCATTGAACACCGAGGCGCTGGAACGTATCGGCGCGCTCTACAAGGTCGAAGAGCAGATCCGTAGCAAACCGCCCGATGAGCGGCGAGCGCACCGACAAGCACGCGCCAGGCCCTTGCTCGATCAACTCCATGCGTGGCTGAGCGCCACACTGGAGACGCTCTCGCGCAAATCCGACACGAGTCGGGCGATCCTCTACGCGTTGAACCGGTGGGAAGCGCTCACGCGCTACTGCGACGACGGGCATCTCGAAATCGATAACCTGCCGGTCGAGCGCGCGTTGCGCGGAGTGGCTATCGGGCGCCGAAACTACCTGTTCGCCGGCGCGGACTCAGGTGGGGAGCGTGCTGCCGCGATCTACAGCCTGATCGGGACGGCCAAGCTCAACGGCATCGATCCCGAGGCGTATCTGCGCGTCGTGCTTGCGCGCATTGCAGACCATCCGATCAACCAGGTCGAAGGCCTGCTGCCCTGGAAAATGACCACCCCGGCATCGTAAGGCGATAATGCCGCTGGCTTCCCGTTCCCCGGAGATCAGATGGCGAAATCGTTCCAGCGCTTTACCCTGCACGTGCAGCTTCAACACATCGAGCCGCCCATCTGGCGCCGGCTCGAGGTCGAAGGAACCGAGTCACTGCGCAAGCTGCACCATATCCTGCAGGCGGCCTTCGGCTGGGAAGACTCCCACCTGCACGACTTCCTGATCGACGGCATGACCTACGCCATGTTCGAGGTCGATGACGTGCTGGACTTCGCCGATCCGGGCACGACCGCCGATGACCGCAAGGTTCGACTGCAGAAGGTCCTGAAACCTGGCTCACGCTTCCTCTACCGGTACGACTTCGGGGACGGGTGGGATCACGCCATCGTCGTTGAGAAAGTGGAAATCGTTGAAAGCGAACCGAGGGGCGCGGCCCAGGTCATCGATGGTGCTCGTGCCTGCCCGCCAGAAGATGTGGGCGGCCCGCCTGGCTACAACGCGTTCCTGAACACGCTATCTAACGATCCGAATAGCGAAGAGGCAGAACATTACCGAAACTGGGTTGGCCCCGGATTCGATGCCGAACGGTTCGATCTACGTGCTGCCAATGCCACGCTGCTACGTATGGCATCCAATCGTTGGGGAAACCGGTAACTCACCCCGTCAAGATGGTATCGGCTCCACGCTTACGATCGCTGCATCTTAGGGGTTTGCGTGACAGCGTGCAGGACCGGCGGCGAACGTCATCCGGTTGTCACCGAACAACCGCGTGTCACTTACGTTACGTCACGGGTTGCAGGCGGATAGCGGAGCGCGCCGAGCTAGTAACCACGCTCGGCGCGCTATTTCCGAACCAGTCGACTTTTGTTGAACCGGAATCCTCGTTTGTGCCTCGTGGCTTCGCGAACCGGGAGGATGTGAGACGACGACGGTATGCCTGGGTCGGGTCGAATCGACCGCCCGCTCAGGCGAAGACGAAGTACTTGCGCACCGTCTCCACCACTTCCCACGTCCCTTTCATGCCGGGTTCGATCACGAACACGTCGCCGGCCTTCAGGTGCACCGGTTCCTCGCCTTCCGGCGTGATGATGCAGTAACCGTCGAGGAAGTGGCAGTACTCCCATTTTTCGTAATTCACCTCGAACTTGCCCGGCGTGCAGATCCAGGTGCCCATGATCTTGCTGCCGTCCTTCGAGACGTACGCGTTGAGGTTCACGGTGTGCGGATCGCCGCCAATGCGCTTCCACTTGGTCGCGTCAAGGACAGGCGTCGGGCAGGTTTTGCGCAGAACGGTGATGAAATCGGACATGTCGGCTCCAAGCTAACGATCGGGTAAGTGATCCGTCACGTTAGTTCGGATGCGTTACCGGGGCTTGTATGCTTCCGACACCGACTCGTCTATTTTCGACATCGGCTGGCGTGCCAGGAGGTAGGTTTCCTCCTCTGGCGGAATACTGCCATCCCGATAACGCTTGTCTTCCCACAGCAGCCGCCAGCGCACCACATGCTCGTCGTTGGTACCTTCCAACAGGTACTTGTGGGCAATACTGCCCTTGAGGAAGTAGTTCGGACATCCAACCTCGCCAGCCGGAAACCATGGCTCCCAGATACCCTCGACAGGGATCTCCTGATCACTGTAAATCTCGCCGCTTCCGGATTCGTTCTTGGGCGGACAGGGAGGAAGTTCTGCGGGATAGCTGCGACCGGGCGGCCAATATCGCCATGCAGGAAGGAGGGCATCTTGGAACATTGATTCATAGGTCCAATGCTCAAATACACGGTCTCCTCCATCTGCACGTGTCCCGTATGCAAGCATCCCGGTAAAACCGGATCCGACCGTGCACGCGAGCGTGTAGCAAATCAATCTCTCGATCCACACGCCCTCTACGAACCCGGTGGCATACACCGGGTCCCTGAAGTTGGTGTCCCTCAGTCCCAGCGAATGGAAAAACGGATCGTGTTTCCGACCGATTTCCAGTGCACTCCGCCCGAACAACAAGTCGCCACCTTGCTGACTTCCCATAACCAGCGCGTCGTATGCTGCTCGTTTATCAAGACCTCGGCGTAATGCGTCAACGCCCAGATCCATTTGCACTAGCGCCCCCATGAAATCATGCGAATACGCCGCCTCCAACTCCACCTGATTTGGGCTCGGCGCGTCCAACTGTTTGGCGTACGCGCCGAGGAAATCCCGATATAGTCCAACAGCGGACTCCAGGAACGTGAAACTCGTCCATTTCTTGAGAAGATGAAACGCCTTCGCCCGCGCCCCCTGTTCCTGCTCGGGAGTGATGGTCAAAGTATTCAACATCATGGAGCCTGTCCGCCCGTGGATTGTTTGCCGGCATCGGCTACCGCTCGCGCCGTTACCTCTTGCCTCAGCAGCTGTTCAGTTGTCCGGTTGAGGATCTCCGTAATGCCAAATGACCATTCCCCATGCTGTGCGCTGCGGCCCCGGCATAGACGCTCCGGCCTCGACATAAACCGAATCTTTCATGGCCGGGCTTTGCCAGTAACCGGTGCGCGGACAAGGCTCCCCGGGCAGAACTCGTAGCCTCGGTTGCGCGGCAGGCTTGGGGAAGTAAGTTTCCTCTTCTGTCGGAATGCCACCGTCCCGGTAACGCTTGTCTTCCCACAACAGCCGCCAGCGCACAACATGTTCGTCGTTGGTACCTTCCAGCAGATACTTGTGGGCGATACTGCCCTTGAGGAAGTAGCTCGGACATCCAACCTTGCCAGCCGGAAACCATGGCTCCCAGATACCCTCGACAGGAATCTCCTGATCGCTGTAGACCTCGCCGGCCCCGGATTCGTTCTTGGGCGGACAAGGAGGAAGTTCTGCGGGATAGCTGCGACCCGGCGGCCAATATCGCCATGCAGGAAATAACGGATCCTGAAACAACGATTCATAGGTCCAATGCTTGAACACACGAGTGCCACCGTCGGCACGCTTGCCATAGGTAAGGTATTCGGAAAAATCGAGCCCGACAGTGCACTTGAGCGCCTGACAGCTCAACTCTTCAATCCATGCCCCTTCCGCATACCCTGTTGCATATTCGAAATCCGAAAATTTCGTGTCCCTCACGCCAAGCGCGTGGAAAAACGGGTCATATGTTCGACCAACCTCGTGCGCACTCCGCCCGAACAAAAGCTCGCCCCCCTTCTCGCTACCCGTTATGAGCGCATCGTAAGCCGATCGCTTGTCGGCACCTTGTCGCAATATCTCAATGCCTTGATCCATCCTCACCAACGCACTCAGGAAATCGCTGACATACGCTGCCTCTAACTCCGCCTGATTTGGGCTCGGCGTGTCCAATTGCTTGGCGTACGCGTGAAGGAAATCCCTGAACAGACTAACTGCATGATCCAGGAACGTAACGCTTGTCCATTTCTTGAGCAGGTAAAACGCTTTAGCGCGCGCGTCCGACTCCTGCTCAGGAGTCATGGTCAGAGTATTCAGCATCATTGATTCTGTTCTTCCGTCGCTTGTTTTCCGACATCGGCGAGGGCTCGCCGCGCATAGCCTTCCTGTCTGATCTTGGCCGATCGTTCGCGCTCTACCAGGAAGAGTGCCCGAGCTTCTGCTTGATCGGGCAACCTCAAGTCCGTCCAATTCGTCCGTTGCGCCTTGACCTGGGTTTTTATCCACTCTGCCACAGGAGCGTTGGACGGATGCTTAAAGTCCACGAAAAACTGAAGATCGCCTCCGACTAACAAGCGCATGGTCGCCTCCGCCCCCTCATCGTCCCATTGCTCGGCAATGCGCCCCTCCCATAGGCGCATCCCATCCCAATCAGCAGGCACCTTGATACCAAGCTTTTCCATGGCTTCTCGCGTTGGCACGTTCATCTTCGCATAGCTGCCATTCATGCTCCAAGCGTGCTTGATCGCGCTCCGGATACGCCACCAAAATCCGTTTGAAGCAAGTTTATCAGCCCAGAACTTGCCAGCGATCGTCCACGGGTTATCCAATCTTCGGCTATCGACAACGCGTATCATTACCTCGCCTGGCTTTCGTGTAATTGCCTTGATGGGCGTCTTTACACTAAAGGTGCCGATCGCATCGCCCACCCTGAATTCCCTGAGATCCGGCCATCCGTCCTTGTGCACATAGTCTTCCTTGCTCATCGGCTTATGCCCCAGGCTCTTCGTGTCCTCGGCCAGATGAGCCAACCGCGCCTCCTCCGTCATCGTCCGAGTGGTCCCGCCCCCCACCTTCACGTCCGCCCAGGTGCCCTCCACCAGATGGCCTCGCACATGCTCCAGCAAGCGCATCAGATCCTTGAAGGCCAGTGCGATTCTCGTGTCCCCCAGCTTGCGCAGTTCCTCCAGCATCGGCAGCAGCCTCCGGATATAACTCTCCACCCGCGCCGGAATGACCGTACCGAGCCTGTCGAGAATAAAATTCAGCGCCTTACCGATGCGATCCAGCATCATGCCGAATGCGTTGCTCACCACAAGTTGATACTTGGTGAAGTCCAGTTGCCTGAACCACTGCACAGCATCGCCGAAGCCAGCCTTGCGGATTAAGGCCACGATTTCCTGGCATAGCTTGACCAGATCTTCGGATTTGTTGACAGCTCGCATCAGCAACTTACCTATGCCCTTGAGCAAACCTCCGGCCACCGGAACGACCGCGACAAGGCAAAGCACGAGCGCCACCCACTCCCACTCGTCGTCCCTAACCTTCGGGTCGTCGCTCATGCGAAGCGTGATGGCGATTGCGTCGCGCGCGGCCGTGACCTCTCCGGCGACAGGGAACATGCTGATGACCGCATCGATGATGATGGCGCCGGTATTGCGCTTTTGCGAGAACTCCCCCGCTACCGCACCGGCGACGGTATCGCCTACTGTGGCGGCGCCGCGCCAAAGATAGTCGCCGACCTCGGATGCCGCTTGGCTGACCCAGCTGCTGCTCATGCCCGGCCTCCTTGCATCCGGTCCAGGGAGGCTTGCATGTCGAATTCGTCCCAATGAGCTTTATAACTAGGATTTTTTTCGGTAGCCTTGATTTCGTAGGGTCGGCTGTCCTCACCCAACTCGATGCGCCCCGGTCCTTGCGGAGCATCTGTCAGATCAGCCATGCCTTTGCTGTCGACGGTGCCAGAGAAGGTAGCGCCGCTGTCGTAGTGGATGGTGAACTTGGCGCCCTGCACGGGAGTGTCGTCGTGGTAATGGTATTGCAACGCTGCAGCACCGCGGGACGTCGGCACAGGCGACAGCGGATAGTCAATTCGCGTCGGCCCGCTGAATGCGTGCTGCCCACCCTTCACGTCGATCTTTCCGGGCGCGTGAATCTCGATGTCGCCGCCCTTGAGCCGGATATAGGCGCCACCCGAGGTAAGCAGAATCTCCTGCTGCGCCGCCACCTCGATATTCTCGGTAGCCGACAGGACCTTGACAGTTTTCTGGGCCGTTATTTCGATATTGTCCGAATGCGCCTGAACCTCCACCTTTCCCTTGGCCGCAAACAGCTTCATTCCGGTGTTTTGCACAAACAGGCTAATCTTCTCCGCAACACTCGCTACCAATGACTTCCCGCTGGCGATGAACGTGCTCTGACCACTGACCAGATTCGTTTGCTGATCGCTCGACACATGCACGGATTCCTGCGTCGACAGCGCGATACCGGAAGGACTCGCTACCAGCATGACTGGTGTCTTGAACGCGTTCACACTGCCGGCACCACCTCCCGCCGTCCGTCCTCCGGACTGCGAGCCTTGCACGCTGCTTTGCGTCGCATCGGTAAACGTCCTCAGCGCGTCATGCCCCTCTCCCAGGCTTTCCGCCTGATGCGCTTGGCTTACCTGCGACATTGCCTCGATCATGCTCTCGGCATTGACGAGTTGCTGTTGCGCTTCGCGAACGTCGAGGGGCTGGCTGTTCGCCGATTTTGGATACGTCGAAACATACAGCCCCTGCGAAGCACGCACGGCGCCGTACGCATCTGTCCTCAGATCGAAACCCGATCCAAGATACGTACCGCGAGTATTGCCGCTCTGATCGATGAGGTAGCCCAGATGCAGCAAGCTATTCGCACTGCTGCTCATCAACTGGACGCGGTTCTGGCCCGTCGCGTCGTCCATTACCATCTGGTTGTAACCACTGCCGCCGTACTCTTTCGAGCGATGGCCCGACAGGATTCCGTTGCTATGCCAGTGCGGGTTGACTGCACCGTTGTAGACGCGATGCAGCACGATCGGCCGGTCGCAGTCGCCGCCGACGTAACCAACGATGACTTCCTCACCGACTCGCGGAATATGTACTCCCCCGTAGCCCGCGCCGGTATCCGATTGTGCAACTCTGACCCAACACGAGGCGCCGGCATCTCCCGGATTCTGCCGGTCCCAGACGAACATCACCTTCACACGGTTCAGTTCATCGGTATGGACCTCTTCCCCCTGTGGACCGACAACGATCGCCGTCTCGAGATGCATCTCCGGCTTCAAGTGTTCGAACGGGCTGCGATACGGAACCGTGGTGCGTTGCGCCTCGACTTCGACCAAATAGAAGCCTGCAGAACCGTCATCATGGTGGACGGACACGCCCGCGTACCGCGCTTTCGCCCACTTCAGGTCGGATTGCACGCTATGCGGAAAGCCGGTTTCCTGATTCGACAGCGGTAGATTGTTTTCGATGTAGCGCCGGACCTTGATCGCAGCAAACTCTCGCTGCTCGGCAGAATCGCGATCGTGTTCCGGATGGCCATTCAATTCGAAGCGCAGGCCAACGTCGATACCTCGCACCCCTCCCATCCCGACGAACCGCTTGGCCCGCGACTCCCATTCTTCCAGATGGATTTTCGAGAGCTGCTCACCTCGGTCCTGACGTCCATAGGTATAGGCGCCCGTGTACTCGTAGACTTCGGCCCGTTCCGGCAAATTCCCCTGGCCGGCCTTCGTGGGCAACGTCGTTCCATTCGGACTATCGGCGGATGAAGGTGCCTTGTAGTCGAACGTGCGCGTCGTATGGACCGTGCTTTGCAAAGTCCTCGAACCCGCCCACTGCGTGAACGCATCCGTGTCGCTGCCTGTGCCCGATCTGTTGAATCCGACCGGCTTCGGCGACATCTCGTCCAGCACATAAATGTCGTCGATCACGACGAGCGTATGTGACTTGCCGTCCTTGCCTTGGCGCCAGAAGCCGTACAAGCCCTCCTCTTCCATCAGTCGATGGACAAAATTCCAGTCGGTTTCGCTCTGACGACAGTACGAGCGCGAGGGCAGCGGCTTCGACAACGCAAACTCATACTGTCCACGAGCCTGCGGATGCGCATCGAATACGTCAGCGATGATGCCGTCGGCGCTCTTGTCCTGCCAATACCGCATATCGCGACGGAATTTGAGGAAATACATCCACGACGCGACGACAAGTTGATAGCTGGAAAGGCTACCGTCATAACCCAGCCTGCGCGCCGTGTGGATATATCCGTTGACCGGCAGATAAGACTTGCTCGCCTGCTGAATCCACAGCGTCATCGGTTGAGCGATCAATGCCTTGAGTTCGATGTCGCCTGCCGTGGATACCATGTCGAGCGTGACGCAGAAGTCGCGGCCGAGCTCGGAATAGGTCACGGCCCGGCACGGTATGAGCGCATTGTCCGGCAACGACGGAATGTCTGTCTTGAGCAAGCGATCTTGTTGGATCAGGCCACCACGAATTGCCTGAGCTAATTCGGTCATGTTCATGCGTTATCCATCTTCTTATTGGTTGCAAGCCCACGGTGGCTCGCGCTCTCACAGGGACGGCTCCCCGGTTATATCGCCCGAATTCTAGCGGAGCCGACAAGTCGTGAGAATGTAGCTCGCTGAAGCCAGCAAATATATCGAATCGGGAGTTTAAACACGAATCGCCTAAGAAACGCATTCGACACACCCGCTGGACCATTGAAATTCGGTCTCGACGCTACAGCCCGACGAAGGATGTGCCTTGCGCTTGAATTGGTAGATCCCGTGAATGGTTGGTGGCTCACCCGACACTGCCAGCGATGGCGCCACTCCGCCGCCATGCCAGCGTCAACGCCACCGGCCGACATCACCCGCTTGCCATCCCCACCCAAACCCCTGTACAATCACCCGTTCTGCGGGCGTCGTATAATGGCCATTACCTCAGCTTCCCAAGCTGATGACGTGGGTTCGATTCCCATCGCCCGCTCCACTTTCCGGCTGCACGGCAGCCTGCGCAAAAGCCGCCTCGTCGAAGGCGGCTTTTTTGTACCATGTGCCGGTTCCCCGGCGCACTGCTGCGCGCAACGGGCCCCTCGCCCGCAACAACGCCTTTCTCTGTACCGATGATGCACGACGATCCGAACGAAGCCGGCCTGCCGCCGCACGACGACGCCATTCCCGACGAAGCGGCCGAAGGCGCCGACGAAGTCAACCCGCTGCACCACCGCCGCATCCGCAGCTTCGTGACGCGCGCCGGCCGCGTGTCGACCGGCCAGCGCCGCGCGCTCGACGAATTCGGCCCGCGCTTCGTCGTCCCGTATGCGCCGGAGATGCCCGACTGGAATGCGATCTTCGGCCGCAGCGCGCCGCGCATCCTCGAGATCGGCTTCGGGATGGGCGCATCGACCGCGGAGATCGCCGCGAACCGCCCCGGCGACGATTTCCTCGGAGTCGAAGTGCACGAGCCGGGCGTCGGCGCGCTGCTGAAGCTGATCGGCGAGCAGGATCTGACGAACATCCGCATCATCCAGCACGACGCGGTCGAGGTGCTCGAGCACATGCTCGCGCCGGAAAGCCTCGACGGCGTGCACATCTTCTTCCCCGATCCGTGGCACAAGGCGCGCCACCACAAGCGCCGGCTGATCCAGCCGCCGCTCGTCGCGCATCTCGCGTCGCGCCTGAAACCCGGCGCGTACATTCACTGCGCGACCGACTGGCAGAACTACGCGGAACAGATGCTGGAAGTGCTCGGCGCGGAACCGACGCTCGAAAACACGGCCACCGACTACGCGCCCCGCCCCGACTACCGCCCGGTGACGAAGTTCGAGCGACGCGGGCTGCGGCTCGGCCACGGCGTGTGGGACCTGGTGTTCCGCAAGCGCGCAGACTGAGCGGCGGGCCGGCGCCCTACTCGGCGCCCCCGCCAAATAAAACGGCTTGATCGGCAAATGCCGATCAAGCCGTTTTTCATGATGCCCGCGACGCGCGCCGGACCCGCCCGGCGTGTCTGCCAGGCATCACGCCCAGTTCAGCCATCCGCTGTAACCCACCAGCAGCACGAACAGCCCGAACGCGATCCGGTACCACGCGAACACCGTGAAGTCGTGTGTCGCGACGTAACGCAGCAGCCAGCGCACGCACACGAACGCGCTGACGAACGCCGCGACGAGCCCGAGCGCGAACAGCCCGAGTGAATCGACGGTGAACGCCTGCCAGTCCTTGACGGTTTCATAGAGCGTCGCACCGAAGATGATCGGAATCGCGAGGAAGAACGAGAATTCGGTGGCCACGCGCCGGTCGAGACCGAACAGCATCCCGCCGATGATCGTCGAGCCCGAACGCGACATGCCGGGCACGAGCGCGAAGCACTGCGCGATACCGACCTTGAGCGCGTCGAGCGGCGTCAGCGCATCGACCGACATCACGCGCGGCGGCTCGCTGCGTTCGCGCTGCCGCGCCTCGGCCCACAGGATGATCGCACCGCCGACGACGAGCGCGAACGCGACGGGCACCGGCGAGAACAGCACGGCCTTGATCTTCTTCTCGAACAGGAGGCCGAGCGCGATCGCGGGAATCGTCGCGATCACGACGTTCAGCGTGAAGCGCTGCGCGTCGGGCCGGCTCGGCAGCCCGGACACGACGGACACGATCCGTTGCCGGTATTCCCAGCAGACCGCGAGGATCGCGCCGAACTGGATCACGACGTCGAACGTCTTCGCGTGCGAATCGTTGAAATTCAGGAAGCTGCCCGCGACGATCAGGTGACCGGTGCTCGACACCGGCAGGAATTCCGTCAGCCCCTCGACGACGCCGAGGATCAATGCCTTGCAGATCAGGATCCAGTCCATCCGTGGCCCAACTCCGAAATGGTCGAAAGAAAAGGCCACTCTTGCGCGCGCGGCCCGCCCGGCCGTGCGCGCCCCGTCGTCACTTTTCGACGATCGCCACGCGTATGCCGTTTGTAAGGATCGTAATTGTACCGGGTTCGTAGTTCACCCCGGCAAATTGCAGTTGTTCCGGCTTGAACGTGTAGATCGGATAGTTGGTCAGCAGCTGCGTCGCGAGCAGGCCGGCGGCCGCGCCGACCTGCTGCGCGTACATCTGCGCGTCGCCGTCGAGCACGAGGCTGTCGACGGCCGGCGCCTTCAGCACGACCGAGCGGCTCGGCGCGTCGTACGCGAGCTGGCCCGACACGGTGAACTTGCCGCTAACGGGCCCGCGCAGGAACGGGCTCGCGAAATGGGCGTCGAGCTGCACGGCGACGCGGTTCTGGTCGGGCAGCAGGTTGACGGCCGGGTTCGCGAGCGACACGTCGACCACCTGCGCGACCGTCTTCTGGTAAGGAAACTTGCGCGCGACGGCCTTCTGCACGTCGCCGCGCGAGAACGTGTAGTGATCGGGGATGAACGGGAAGGTCGACGCGCACGCGGCAAGCGATACGCACACGCCGACGGCGCCGATAGCGCCAGCGAGAAAACGGCGCCGGCCGGGCGCGCGAGGAACGGTCATGCTGAACTCTCTCCTGGATGCGCCGGCCGCGTCGCGGCCTCGAGGCGCGTGAGCCACGCGAGCGCGTCGTCGCGCGACGCGCCGCACATGTCGGCGGACGGCTGCAGCCCGGAACAGCACGCGGGGCGCTCGGGCCGGCCGAAAATCATGCAGCGCAGGTCGTCGCCGAGCTGCACGCAGCGCACGCCGGCCGGCTTGCCGTCGGGCATGCCCGGAATCGGGCTGGAAATCGACGGCGCGATGCAGCACGCGCCGCAGCCCTCGCGGCACGCGTGCGGCGGCGGGACTTCGGCGGGCGCCGGGCGGACAGGCATTTCGACGGACACTCGGCTCTCTCGACGAACAACGAAAAACGGTGCGGCAACCGGACGCGGCGTCCGGCAGCCCCACCCCGCATTGTGCCATCGCCGGCTGCGACGTTATTACACAATGCAGCCCGATCGCGCGTCCATATACTCGAAAACATCTAAAAACGCGCGAGACCGTCATGCGTTCTGGTTCTGCCGACTCGATGTTCCGTCCCGATTTGCTCGCGAAATACGGCGCGAACGGGCCGCGCTATACGTCGTACCCGACCGCGCTGCAATTCCGCGACGATTTCGATCCGGCCGACTACGTGCGCGCGGCCGGCGACCCCGGCGCATCGTCGAGCGACCTGTCGCTGTACTTCCACATCCCGTTCTGCAACACCGCGTGCTTCTACTGCGGCTGCAACAAGATCGCGACCAACAACCGCCGCCGCGCGCGCCCATATCTCGAGCAGCTCAAGCGCGAAATGGCGCTGCAGGCCGCGCTGTTCGATCCGTCCCGCCCGGTCACGCAACTGCACTGGGGCGGCGGCACGCCCACCTTTCTTTCCGACGACGAAACGGCCGAGCTGATGGCGGCCACGCGCGAGCATTTCGCGCTCGCGCCGGACGCCGACGCCGAATTCTCGATCGAGATCGATCCGCGTACGGTCACGCCGGCGACGCTCGTCCACCTGCGCACGATCGGCTTCAACCGGTTGAGCCTCGGCGTGCAGGATTTCGACCCGGTCGTGCAGCAGGCGATCAACCGCATCCAGCCGCGCGCGATGACGGCCGACCTGCTCGCCGCCGCGCGCGCGACGGGCTTCCATTCGGTGAGCGTCGACCTGATCTACGGCTTGCCGCACCAGACGGTCGCCGTGTTCGCGCGTACGCTCGAGACGATGATCGAGCTCGCGCCCGATCGCCTGTCGGTGTTCGGCTACGCGCACATGCCGCACCTGTTCAAGATGCAGCGGCAGATCGACGATGCGGCGCTGCCGCCGCCGGAAACGCGCATCGCGCTGCTCGGCCTCGCGATCGACATGCTGACGTCGGCCGGCTACGTGTACATCGGGATGGACCACTTCGCGCGGCCGTCCGACGAACTCGTGCGCGCGCAGCGCAACGGCACGCTGCAGCGTAATTTCCAGGGCTACAGCACGCGCGCGGATACCGACCTGATCGGCTTCGGCGTGTCGTCGATCGGCAAGGTCGGCGACGTCTACGCGCAGAACGCGAAGGACCTGCCCGCATACGGCGCCGCGCTCGACGCGGGCCGGCTGCCGATCACGCGCGGCGTACGGCTCACGCCGGACGACCGGCTGCGCCGCGACGTGATCACGCAACTGATGTGCAACCTCGAACTGCCGTTCTCGCATGTCGAGGCCGCGCACGGCATCCGCTTCGCCGATCATTTCGCGCGCGAGCTCGACGCACTGCGCCCGTTCGAGCGCGACGGGCTGCTGACGATCGCGCGCGACCGGCTGACGATCCATCCGGCCGGCCGGATGGTCGTGCGCAACATCGCGATGGCGTTCGACGCGTACCTCGGCCAGACGCCGCGGCAGCGCTACTCGCGCACGGTCTAGGGAGCGGTTCGCGCGGGCACCGGGCGGGCGCCGGTCCGGCCGGTTTGATAGAGTGTGAGGCTTACATCCGCTTCGCCTGCCCCCAAAGATGCGCACCACCAAAGCGACCTACGCGGTCGAACGCCTGAAGACCCGCTCCGGCAACCCGCAATTCGCGGCCGTCTCGATGGCGGGCGGCCTGTTCTATCTCGTCGACCGCTCGGGCGGCACCGCCGAGAAGCGCTGCGAGCCGCTGCCGCTCGACGAATTCGTCAAGTTCGTCGATGCATTCGGCCCCCAAAAGCCGCGCAAGGCGAGCAAGCTCGACCTCGCATTCGAGGCGCAGATCAAGAAGAGCAAAGGGTAAAGGTCTGTTGCAGGCCGCCTGAAGGCCTCGCGGCCGTGCCGTTTGGTACAATCACGAAGTTTCTCTATCCCCGCTGATGGCCGACCAGGCTGCGTGACCACACCATGAATATCGAAAACGCGCGTTTCAACATGATCGAACAGCAGATCCGTCCGTGGGACGTGCTGGATCTGGATGTCCTGGGCCTGCTGTCGATCGTCAAGCGTGAAAACTACGTGCCGGCCGAATACCGCGATCTCGCGTTCGCCGATCTCGAACTGCCGCTGCCCGGCGGCGCCAGCAAGATGCTGTTCCCGCGCGTCGAAGCGCGCGTGCTGCAGGAACTGACGGTCAAGAAGCACGAGAACGTGCTCCTGATCGGCGCGGGCTCGGGTTACCTGGCCGCGCTGTTCGCGCATCGCGCGCAGCACGTGACGGCCGTCGAGATCGATCCGACGATCGCGAAGTTCGCGGAAGACAACCTGCGCAACGACGGCGTGACCAACGCCGAAGTCGTGCTCGGCGACGGTTCGCGCGGCTGGGCCGCGAAGGCGCCGTACGACGTGATCTGCGTCGCGGGCGGCCTGCCGGTCGTGCCGCAGGAAATGCTCGAACAGCTGAAGATCGGCGGCCGCCTGTCGGCGTTCGTCGGCGGCCGTCCGGTGATGAAGGCGCAGATCATCACGCGCATCGACGACAAGCAGTACCGCGTCGCCGACGTGTTCGAAACCTACATCAGCCACCTCGTCAACGCGATCGAGCCGTCGCGCTTCAAATTCTGAGCGGCGGAGCCTCCATGCAGATCCTGACGCCCGCAATGCTCGCGCAATGGCTCGGCGACACGGCGCGCCCCGCACCGGTCGTGCTCGACGTGCGCGAGCCGTGGGAAATCGCGACCGCGCAGATCGCCGGCAGCGTGGCGATTCCGATGCAGCAGATTCCCGCGCGCAGCGAAGAGCTCGACGACGAAGCGGAAATCGTCTGCGTGTGCCATCACGGGATGCGCAGCGCGCAGGTCGCGATGTTCCTCGAATCGCGCGGCTTCACGAAGCTGTACAACCTGCAAGGCGGGATCGACGCGTGGTCGCGCGACGTCGATCCGTCCGTGCCGCGCTACTGATCGATCCTTCCGGCGGCGCGTCCTGCGCCGCTGCGCCGCCCGGCACCCTGCCGCCGGCCACACCGATCCGCCGAACGGGCGCGCACTGCGCGCCCGTTTCTCTTTTCGTCTCCCCCGTTTCCTGCGTTGCGACGCCACGGCACCGCCGTGCACCATTTGCGCCCGCGCGTGTGCACCGCAACGGACCGCGCATGCTGCACGGCGCGTCATCCGCACCACCCCGATGCCCGCCGGCACCCCGCACAGGCACGCCGGGCGTGCACCCGCGCGACTGGCACATGCCTTGCGTTACACGATGGCCGGCGCCGCCACGGCGCACGCGCATCCAACACGACAAGGGGATCCCGATGAAACGTCGCAGTCTGTTGAAGTTCGGTTCGATGGCCGGCGCGCTCGCGCTGGCGGGCAAGAGCCCGTTCGCGCAAGCGGCCGATGCGGGCACCGGCCCGATCAAGGTCGGCATCCTGCATTCGCTGTCGGGCACGATGGCCATCTCGGAGACGTCGCTGAAGGACACCGCGCTGATGACGATCGCCGACATCAACAAGAGCGGCGGCGTGATGGGCCGCAAGCTCGAACCGGTGGTGGTCGATCCCGCGTCGAACTGGCCGCTGTTCGCCGAGAAGGCGCGCCAGCTGCTCACGCAGGACAAGGTCGCATGCGTGTTCGGCTGCTGGACGTCGGTGTCGCGCAAGTCCGTGCTGCCGGTGTTCGAGGAACTGAACGGACTGCTCTATTACCCGGTGCAGTACGAGGGCGAGGAAATGTCGCGCAACGTGTTCTACACGGGCGCCGCGCCGAACCAGCAGGCGATTCCGGCCGTCGAGTACCTGATGAGCGCGGAAGGCGGCGGCGCGAAGCGCTTCTTCCTGCTCGGCACCGACTACGTGTATCCGCGCACGACCAACAAGATCCTGCGCGCGTTCCTGAAATCGAAGGGCGTGAAGGACGCCGACATTCAGGAGGTCTACACGCCGTTCGGCCACAGCGATTACCAGACCATCGTCGCGAACATCAAGACCTTCTCGCAGGGCGGCAAGACGACCGTGATCTCGACGATCAACGGCGACTCGAACGTGCCGTTCTACAAGGAGCTGGGCAACCAGGGGATCAAGGCGACCGACGTGCCGGTCGTCGCGTTCTCGGTCGGCGAGGAAGAGCTGCGCGGGATCGACACGAAGCCGCTCGTCGGCCACCTCGCCGCGTGGAACTACTTCATGTCGGTGAAGAACCCGACCAACACGAAGTTCAAGGACCAGTTCGCCGCGTGGGTGAAGGCGAACAACCTGCCGGGCGGCGCGAAGCGCGTGACCAACGATCCGATGGAAGCGACCTACGTCGGCATCCACATGTGGAAGCAGGCCGTCGAGAAAGCGAAGAGCACCGACGTCGACAAGGTGCGCGTCGCGATGATCGGCCAGACGGTTGCCGCGCCGTCGGGCTTCGCGCTCGCGATGGACGGCAACCATCACCTGCACAAGCCGGTGATGATCGGCGAGATCCGCGGCGACGGGCAGTTCAACGTCGTGTGGAAGACGAAGACAGCCGTGCGCGCGCAGCCGTGGAGCCCGTTCATCGCGGGCAATCAGAGTAAGCCGGACATCGTCACGTCGATCCCGGCGTTCCTGCGCCGGCAGCGCGCGGCGCTTGCCTGATGCCCCGCGGCACGGCGCGCTTCGTGTGCGACGTGCCGCCAAGCATGCCGATGCACCCGCCGCCCTGGCCGAGCGTGCCGTAACGATCCCCACGCGCCGGTGCAGCACTGCCTGAATCCGCTTCCCCACGCCCGACAGGACTTCCCGATGCCTACACGCTTTCGCCGAGCCGCCCGCGCGATCGCGGCATGCGCCGCCCTCGCGGGCATGCTGCCGCACGCCGCGTTCGCGCTGACGGCGGCCGATACCGCCGCGCTCGCCGGCGACGACTTCGACGCGAAGACGACCGCGATCGAACGGCTCGCCGCCGACACCGATCCGCGCGCCGTTGCGGTGCTCAACGCGCTGTCGAGCGGCGATGCGCTCGCGACCGGCGACGGCCGCCTGCTGATCCAGGCCGGCGACACCGCGCACGACGCGCTCACGCAGGCCGCGACGCCGGCCGGCGACGCGCAGCCGGTGATGCTGAACAACCTGCTGCGCACGAAGATCGCCGGCGCGCTGTCGGGCCTCGCGCTCGCGTCGCCCGACGTGGCCGCGCGACGCGACGCGATCGACGCACTGCTGAAATCGCCCGACCCCGCACTCAAGCCGATGATCGACCGCGCCCGTGCCAAGGAAACCGATCCGTCATTGAAACGTCGTCTCGACGCGCTGTGGGCGATCGCCGCGCTGCATGACGCCGATCCGGCGAAGCGTCTCGAAGCCGTGCAAGTGGTGGCCGCCCGCAGCGATCTCGACATGATCGAACCACTGCGCCCGCTCGTCGCGAAGAGCGCCGACGGTAGCTACGCGGAACCCGATGCGCGCGTGCGCGCCGCCGCGCAACAAGGGCTCGACGCGCTCCATGCGCTGCAGCGCCGCGGGGAAATCGTCGGCACGTTGTTCGCGGGCCTGTCGCTCGGCAGCGTGCTGCTGCTCGCCGCGCTCGGCCTCGCGATCACGTACGGGCTGATCGGCGTGATCAACATGGCGCACGGCGAATTCCTGATGATCGGTGCGTACGCAACCTATGTCGTGCAGACGCTGATCCAGCGCTACGCGCCGGCCGCATTCGACTGGTATCCGCTCGTCGCCGTGCCCGTTTCGTTCGCGGTGGCCGCGCTCGTCGGCATCGTGCTCGAGCGGCTCGTGCTGCGGCACCTGTACGGCCGCCCCCTCGAAACGCTGCTCGCGACCTTCGGCGTGAGCCTGATCCTGATCCAGGCCACGCGCATGGTGTTCGGCGCGCAGAACGTGCAGGTCGTGAACCCATCGTGGATGAGCGGCGGCGTGACGGTGATGCAGAGCCTGATCCTGCCGTACAACCGGCTCGCGATCCTCGCGTTCGCACTCGCCGTGGTGTTCGTTGCGTGGGCCGTGCTGACGAAGACGCGGCTCGGCCTGTTCGTGCGCGCGGTCACGCAGAACCGCCGGATGGCAGCCTGCGTCGGCGTGAAGACCGCACGCGTCGACGCGTATGCGTTCGCGTTCGGCGCGGGCATCGCGGGCCTCGGCGGCTGCGCGCTGTCGCAGATCGGCAACGTGGGCCCCGATCTCGGCCAGAACTACATCATCGATTCGTTCATGGCGGTCGTGCTCGGCGGCGTCGGGCAGATCGCCGGCACCGTGCTCGGCGGCTTCGGGCTCGGCCTCGCGAGCAAGGCGATCGAACCGTTCTGGGGCGCCGTGCTCGCGAAGATCGCGGTGCTCGTGATGATCGTGCTGTTCATCCAGAAACGCCCGCAGGGCATGTTCGCCCCGAAGGGCCGCAGCGCGGAGGCTTGACGTGACTTCATTCACCGATTCGATCTCGAACCCGGTCGCCGATACGTCGAAGCCCGCCGCCGGCGTGCGCGCGGCCGACGGTTTCGCGCTCGGCCTGCCGCCCCGCCCTGCGCTGCTGTCGCGTCGCGCGTGGCTCGCGCTCATCGCGCTGTGCGTGGCGATCGGCATCGGCGTGCCGCTCGCCGCGCTCGTCGCGCCGGAAGCCAGCGCGTTCCACCTGTCCGCGTACACGATGACGCTCGCCGGCAAGCTGATGTGCTACGCGATCGCCGCGCTCGCGCTCGATCTCGTGTGGGGCTACTGCGGCATCCTGAGCCTCGGCCACGGATTGTTCTTCGCGCTCGGCGGCTATGCGATCGGCATGTACCTGATGCGCGAGATCGGCCGCGACGGCAAATACGGCAGCGACCTGCCCGATTTCATGGTGTTTCTCGACTGGCACCAGTTGCCGTGGTACTGGAGCGGCACGCAGCATCTCGCGTGGGCGCTCGCGCTCGTCGTGCTCGTGCCGGCCGTGCTCGCGTGGGTGTTCGGCTTCTTCACGTTCCGCTCGCGCGTGAAAGGCGTGTACCTGTCGATCATCACGCAGGCGCTGACGTTCGCCGCGATGCTGCTGTTCTATCGCAACGAGACGGGCTTCGGCGGCAACAACGGCTTCACCGATTTCAAGCGCATCGCCAGCTTCGCGATCACGTCGCCGGGCACGCGCACGGTGCTGTTGCTGCTGACGTTCGCAACGCTCGTGCTCGCGTTCATCGCCGCGCGCGCGATCGTCACGAGCAAGCTCGGGCGCGTGGTGACCGCGGTGCGCGACGGCGAGACGCGGCTGATGTTCCTCGGCTACAGCCCGCTCGCGTACAAGCTGTTCGTGTGGACCGTGTCGGCCGTGCTGTGCGGCATCGCCGGCGCGCTGTACGTGCCGCAGGTCGGCATCATCAATCCCGGCGAGATGTCGCCGGGCAACTCGATCGAAATGGCGATCTGGGTCGCGGTGGGCGGGCGCGGCACGCTGATCGGACCGATCGTCGGCGCGTTCGCGGTGAACGGTGCGAAGAGTTTCTTCACCGCGTACTTCGCCGAATACTGGCTGTTCTTCCTCGGCCTGATCTTCGTGCTCGTGCCGCTGCTGCTGCCGCGCGGAATCATGGGCCTCGTCGAAACCGTGCTCGCGAAGGGGAAACGTGCATGAACGGAACGGCTCTCTACCAGTTCACGCCGCCGCCGGAAGACGAATTGCTCGCCGTCAGCGGCACGGCTTCGATGGGTCGCGTCGTGCCGCCCGGTATCGACACGTCGCACGGCACGATCCTCTATCTCGAGGATATCGAGGTGAGCTTCGACGGCTTTCGTGCGCTGAAGAAGCTGTCGCTCGCGATCGACGCGGGCGAGCTGCGCTGCGTGATCGGCCCGAACGGCGCGGGCAAGACGACGATGATGGACGTGATCACCGGCAAGACGCGGCCCGATGCGGGCAACGTGTTTCTCGGCCAGACGATCGACCTCGCGCGGATGAGCGAGCCCGAGATCGCGCGTGCGGGCATCGGTCGCAAGTTTCAGAAGCCGACCGTATTCGAACAGCATCCGGTGTGGGAAAACCTCGAACTCGCGATGCAGACCGACAAGGGCTGGCTCGCGTCGCTGCGCGCGCGGCTCGACCGCACCGCTCAGGCGAAGATCGAGGAGACGCTCGCGCTGATCGGCCTCGAAAGCCATGCGTATCGCGCGGCCGGCGAGCTGTCGCACGGGCAGAAGCAGCGGCTCGAAATCGGCATGCTGCTGATGCAGCGCCCCGCGCTGCTGCTGCTCGACGAGCCGGCGGCCGGGATGACCGACCACGAGACGATGGAACTCGCCGAGTTGCTGAACACGCTGCGCGGCACCTGCTCGATGATGGTCGTCGAGCACGACATGGAATTCGTCGCGGCGCTCGCGGGCGACACGGGCCGCGTGACGGTGATGGCCGAAGGCGCGGTGCTCGCGCACGGCACGCTCGACCAGGTCAAGCGCGACGACGCGGTGATCGAGTCTTACCTCGGACGATGATGCGATGCTGAAAATCGATGCACTGAACCAGTACTACGGCGGCAGCCATATCCTGCGCAACGTGAACCTTTCCGCCGACGACGGCAAGCTCACCGTGCTGCTCGGCCGCAACGGCGTCGGCAAGAGCACGCTGCTGCGCTGCCTGATGGGGGTGGTCGCCGCGAAGAGCGGCAGCGTGTCGTGGCACGGCACCGCGCTCGGCGCGCTGCCGCCGTATGCGCGTGTCGCGGCGGGGCTCGCGTACGTACCGCAGGGCCGCGACATCTTTCCGCGGCTGACCGTCGAGGAGAACCTGCTCGTCGGCGCGGCGAGCCGCAAGGCGCCGTCGAAGGTGCCCGACCGTATCTACGACCTGTTCCCGGTGCTGAAGGACATGCGCGCGCGGCGCGGCGGCGACCTGTCGGGCGGCCAGCAGCAGCAGCTCGCGATCGGCCGCGCGTTGATGAGCGAGCCGCAGTTGCTGATCCTCGACGAGCCGACCGAAGGCATTCAGCCGTCGATCATCCAGGACATCGGCCGCACGCTGCGGCAACTCGTCGACGAATCGAAGATGACGGTGTTGCTCGTCGAGCAGTATTACGATTTCGCGCGCTCGATCGCCGATCGCTACTGGGTGATGAGCCGCGGCGAGATCATCGCGGGGGGCGATGCGCGCGACATGGAAACGAACGGCGTGCGCGAGCTGATCGCGGTGTGACACGCGGCACGGCGGTAGGCACG
Organism: Burkholderia sp. BCC1208; assembly: GCF_902833095.1. Lineage (NCBI taxonomy): Bacteria > Pseudomonadati > Pseudomonadota > Betaproteobacteria > Burkholderiales > Burkholderiaceae > Burkholderia > Burkholderia sp. BCC1208. The sequence goes on from NZ_CADFDY010000011.1 coordinate 22,556, forward strand.
GCGGTAGGCACCGGGGTAGGCACGGTGGATGACAAAGCAGGTGACACGGGCGGCCGGCTCGCGAAGCGTCCGCACGCGGCGCTTTCAGCAAACGCGGCATCTGCATTATTGTTCCGGTAGCATCCACGTTCTTCGCGCTCGTTTCTTTCGTTTCCCGTTCGCCGCCGATGTCCGCCCCCGATTCGCATGCCCCGCTGTCCCGCCCCGCCGTCGCCAAGTCGTGGCGCGGCCGCCTCGAACTCGGCTTCGAGCGGCACGGCCCGCGCACGACACTGGCGCACCGCCTGCACGACGGCCCGTTGCGCGTGCAGCGGCCGCTGTACCCGGAAGGCGACGCGATCTGCCACGCGGTGATCGTCCACCCGCCGGGCGGCGTCGCGGGCGGCGACCGGCTCGACATCGATATCGCGCTCGGCGACGGCACGCACGCGGTGCTGACGACGCCCGGCGCGACCAAGTGGTACAAGTCGAACGGCCTCGATGCGACGCAGCGGATCGACATCGCGCTCGGCCGCGACGCGAAGCTCGACTGGCTGCCGCAGAACAACCTGTTCTTCGACTCGGCGCATGCGTCACTCGACTTCACGGTGACGCTCGGCGCAGGCGCTAGCGCGATCGGCTGGGACGCGACCCAGCTCGGCCGGCAAGCGGCCGGCGAAACTTGGTCGGCGGGCCGGATCGTATCGACCGCCGCGCTCGTCGATGCCGATGGCCGGCCGCTTTGGACCGAACGCGCGCGGCTCGACGCGCCCGATCCGCTGCGCGGCGCGCTGCAGGGCCTCGCAGGTTTTCCCGCCTACGGCACGCTGTGGGCCGCCGGCGCCGCATGCGACGCCGCGCTCGCCGAATCGCTCGCCGCGCGGATGCCGTTCGACGACACGCTGCGCGCGGGCGCGACCTGCGTGACGCCCGGCGTCGTGCTCGTGCGTGCGTTGTCGACGTCGATGGAAGCGCTGCAGCGCCACTTCACCGACTGCTGGCTGCAGTTGCGGCCGATCGTGCACGGCGTCGACGCACGGCCGCTGCGCCTCTGGCAAACCTGAGCACGCTCGCGCCGCGCACCGTTTCGGCGCATTCCCACATGGGGCGCCGCACGTTATCCATGCATCGCGCACCACGAATGCGCATCGCACCGCCTTCCATGCACATGGCACGCGCCTTGCTGCTTACATAAGCGATACACGGCGCGCGCCAGACAGCGTGATGCTACGATGACCCGCACATCCGCCCGGTTACGGGTGCACCGATAAAAATTACGTTTTCCTGAACGTTTGCCTTCATGAAACTGACTCCCCGAGAAAAGGACAAGCTGCTGATCTTCACGGCGGCGCTGCTGGCCGAACGCCGTCGCGCGCGCGGCCTGAAGCTCAACTATCCGGAGGCGGTCGCGTTCATCACCGCCGCGCTGATGGAAGCCGCGCGCGACGGCAGGACGGTTGCCGAGGTGATGCACTACGGCACGACGCTGCTCACGCGCGACGACGTGATGGACGGCGTGCCGGAGATGATTCCCGACATCCAGGTCGAAGCGACCTTCCCCGACGGCACGAAGCTCGTGACCGTCCACCACCCGATTCCGTGAGGCCACGCATGATCCCCGGCGAAATCCTCACCGACGACGGCGAGCACGAACTGAACGCGGGCCGCGAAACAGTGACGCTCGTCGTCGCGAACACCGGCGACCGCCCGGTGCAGGTCGGCTCGCATTACCACTTCTTCGAAGTCAACGACGCACTGTCGTTCGACCGCGCGGCCGCGCGCGGCTTCCGGCTCAACATCGCGGCCGGCACGGCCGTGCGCTTCGAGCCGGGCCAGACGCGCACCGTCGAGCTCGTCGCCCTCGCGGGCGAGCGCGCCGTCTACGGTTTTCAGGGCAAGGTGATGGGGCCGCTCTGAGCGACGCCTCACGTCCGTCTCTTCAGGAACAGCACGACATGACACTACGCTTGAGCCGCCGCGCGTACGCGGAAATGTTCGGGCCGACGACGGGCGACCGCGTCCGGCTCGCCGATACCGAACTGCTGATCGAGATCGAGCGCGACTTCACGACCTACGGCGAGGAAGTGAAATTCGGCGGCGGGAAAGTGATTCGCGACGGGATGGGCCAGTCGCAGCGGGTGTCTGCCGAGGTGCCCGATACGGTGATCACGAACGCGGTGATCCTCGATCACTGGGGCATCGTGAAGGCCGACATCGCGATCAAGCACGGCCGCATCGCCGCGATCGGCAAGGCCGGCAACCCGGACATCCAGCCGGGCGTGACGATCGCGATCGGCGCTGCGACCGAAGTGATCGCCGGCGAAGGGCTGATCGTGACGGCGGGCGGCATCGATACGCACATCCACTTCATCAGCCCGCAGCAGATCGACGAGGCGCTCGCATCGGGCGTCACGACGATGCTCGGCGGCGGCACGGGGCCGGCCACCGGCACCAACGCGACGACCTGCACGCCGGGCCCGTGGCACATGGAGCGGATGCTGCAGGCCGCGGACGGCTGGCCGATCAACCTCGGCTTTCTCGGCAAGGGCAATGCGAGCCTGCCGCAGCCGCTCGTCGAGCAGATCGCGGCCGGCGCGATCGGGCTGAAGCTGCACGAGGACTGGGGCACGACGCCCGCCGCGATCGACAACTGTCTTTCCGTGGCGGACGACACCGATACGCAGGTGGCGATCCACACCGACACGCTGAACGAAGCCGGTTTCGTCGAATCGACGGTCGCCGCGTTCAAGGGCCGCACGATCCACACGTACCACACCGAAGGCGCGGGCGGCGGCCATGCACCCGACATCCTGAAGGTGTGCGGCGAGGCGAACGTGCTGCCGTCGTCGACCAACCCGACGCGCCCGTACACGATCAACACGCTCGACGAGCACCTCGACATGCTGATGGTGTGCCATCACCTCGATCCGTCGATCGCGGAGGATCTCGCGTTCGCCGAATCGCGCATTCGCCGCGAGACGATCGCGGCCGAGGACATCCTGCACGATCTCGGCGCGCTGTCGATGCTGTCGTCCGATTCGCAGGCGATGGGCCGCGTCGGCGAAGTGATCATCCGCACGTGGCAGACCGCGCACAAGATGAAGGTGCAGCGCGGCGCGCTGCCGGAAGACGGTGCGCGCAACGACAACTTCCGCGCGAAGCGCTACGTCGCGAAGTACACGATCAACCCGGCGCTCACGCACGGCATCGCGCACGAAGTCGGCTCGATCGAGCCCGGCAAGTGGGCCGACCTCGTGCTGTGGGAACCGGCGTTCTTCGGGATCAAGCCGTCGATGATCCTGAAGGGCGGGATGATCGCCGTCGCGCAGATGGGCGACCCGAACGCATCGATCCCGACGCCGCAGCCGGTTCACTATCGCGAGATGTTCGCGACGCGCGGCGGTGCGCTCGCGCGCACGTCGCTGACCTTCGTGTCGCAGATGGCGGCCGATGCGGGCATCGCGGAACGCTACGGCCTCTCGAAGCAAATCGTGCCCGTGCGCAACTGCCGCAACGTGACGAAAGCCGACATGATCCACAACGCCTGGCGTCCGTCGATCAGCGTCGATCCGGAAACCTACGACGTGATCGCCGACGGCCAGTTGCTCACCTGCGAACCGGCAACGGTGCTGCCGATGGCGCAGCGCTACTTCCTGTTCTGATTCGGAATCCTTCGTTTCATGCGCACCCTCGACAAACGCATTGCCCCGAACGTGAAACTCGCCGCGTCGCTCGTCGCACGCGCGCCGACGCTCACGCTCGCCTATGACGCCCGCTGCAAGAGCCGCCTCGCGGCGACGCTCGACACCGGCGAGGACGTCGCGGTCCTGCTGCCGCGCGGCACCGTGCTGCGCGACGGCGACGTGCTCGTCGCCGACGACGGCGCGCTCGTGCGCATCGCCGCGGCGCCCGAAACCGTGCTGCTCGTGCGCGCGGCCGACCCGCTCACGCTGATGCGCGCCGCGTACCATCTCGGCAACCGCCACACGCCGGTCGAGATCGGCGACGGCTACCTGAAGCTCGAGGCCGATCCGGTGCTCGCGGACATGCTGCGCCGGCTCGGCACGCAGGTCGAAGAGGCACGCGCGCCGTTCCAGCCGGAAGCCGGCGCGTACGGCGGCGGCCACAAGCACGGGCACGACGCGACGTTCGCCGAGGACTACGCGCTCGCGCAGCAGGTGTTCGGCGAACACCACGGGCATTCGCATTCGCACGATCACGATCACGATCACGATCACGATCACGATCATCAGCATGGTCCGGGATGCACGCACGGCCACGGCCATGACCACCACTGAACTCGTCGCGCTGCTGCACCTGGCGTCGCCCGCGCTGCCGATCGGCGCGTACAGCTATTCGCAGGGCCTCGAAGCCGCGCTCGACGCGAACCTGATCCGCGATGCCGATTCCGCGCGCGATTGGATCGCCAGCGGCCTGACCGACGTGCTCGCGCACGGCGAATTGCCGTTCCTCGCGCACCAGCTCGCCCGCTGGCAGACGCACGACGCGCACGCGCTCGCCGCCGAAAACGCCTGGTTCGTCGCGAGCCGGGAATCGGCCGAACTGCGCCGCGAAACCGAACAGATGGGCTGGTCGCTCGCGCAACTCTGCGCGTCGCTCGAATGGGGCGACGCCGCACGCCGCGCGACGCTCGCGTCGCTATCGCCGGTCGCGCTGCCGACCGTGTTCGCGTATGCAGCCGCCGCGCACGACGCGAGCGCCGACGCGACGCTCGCCGCGTACGCATTCGGCTGGGTCGAGAACCAGACGTCCGCCGCGCTGAAGGCCGTGCCGCTCGGCCAGCTCGCCGGGCAACGCATCATCGTCGCGCTGCGCGGCGCGATCGACGCCGCCGTGCGCCGCGCGCTCGCGACGCCGCCCGACGCCGTCAACACGTTCGCGCCGCAGCTCGGCATCCTGTCCGCGCGGCACGAAACCCAGTATTCGCGGTTGTTCCGCTCCTGAACCTCATCGCCAGACCATGAACGCACCTGCCCTCTCCTCCGCCCGCCGCACGAAGAAACTGCCGCCGCTGCGCGTCGGCATCGGCGGCCCCGTCGGCTCCGGCAAGACCACGCTGCTCGAAATGCTGTGCAAGGCGATGCGCGACCGGTACGACCTCGTCGCGATCACGAACGACATCTATACGAAGGAAGATCAGCGGCTGCTGACGGTCGCGGGTGCGCTGCCCGAGGAACGCATCATGGGTGTCGAGACGGGCGGCTGCCCGCACACGGCGATCCGCGAGGATGCGTCGATCAACCTCGAAGCCGTCGACCGGATGCTCGCGCGCTTTCCCGATGCCGACATCGTGTTCATCGAGTCGGGCGGCGACAATCTCGCGGCAACCTTCAGCCCCGAGCTGTCGGACCTGACGATCTACGTGATCGACGTCGCCGGCGGCGAGAAGATTCCGCGCAAGGGCGGCCCCGGCATCACGAAGTCCGACCTGCTCGTGATCAACAAGACCGACCTCGCGCCGCTGGTCGGCGCGAACCTCGATGTGATGGCGTCCGACACGAAGAAGATGCGCGGCGAGCGGCCTTACGTGATGACGAACCTGAAGGCGCTCGACGGCGTCGCGGACGTGATCGCATTCATCGAGAAGAAGGGCCTGCTGACGGTGTGAATGGCGTGGCGGCGCCCTGCGACGCCGCCACGCGTGTTCGGGCGGCATCGCGCCGCCCGTCTATGCGTCGTCTATGCGTCGTCGGCAGCGTCCGGCAACGCACGCGCGCCGGCCTCGGCGGGCGGCAACAGCGCGGCGAGCACGTCGACCGTGCGCGCGGTCGCGCCGCGGTGACGCGACGCGAAGGCCGCACCGGCCGCACCCATCGCGATGCGCCGCGCCTTGTCGGCGAACAGCGCGTCGAGCACGTGCGCGAGATCGAGCGGATCCTCGACCTGCATCGCGGCGCCTGCCGCGACCGCATCGGCGGTCGCCTGCGTGAAGTTGAACACGTGCGGCCCGATCAGCACCGGCACGCCGACCGCGCATGCCTCGATCAGGTTCTGCCCGCCGAGCGGCAGCAAGCTGCCGCCGATGAACGCGATATCGGCCGCCGCGTAGTACGCGCCGAGCTCGCCCATCGAATCACCGAGCAACACCGTCACGTCGTCCGACAGCGGCTCGGCGGCCGGGCGGCCCGCCGCGAGCGCGGCCGCATCGGCGGCCCAGACGGAGCGTCGCACGCACTTGAGCCCGCCGCGCGCGACGAGCGCCTCGACTTCGGCGAAGCGCTGCGGATGACGCGGCACGAGCACCAGCAGCGCGCCGGGCGTGCGCATTTCCGCGAACGCCTGCAGCACCAGCGCCTCTTCGTTCTCGCGCGTGCTGGCGGCGACCCACACCGGCCGCGCGCCGATCGCATCGCGCCACGCATGGCCGCGCGCCGCGAGTTCCGGCGGCGTCGTCATGTCGAACTTCAGGTTGCCGAGCACGGTCACGTTGCGTGCGCCGAGCGTGGTCAGCCGCTCCGCATCGGCCGGGCTCTGCGCGAGCACGCGCGAGAAGCCGCCGAACACGTCGCGCGTCGCCGCGCCGAACTTCGCCGCGCGCCGGAACGAACGCGCGGACATCCGCGCATTGGTCAGCACGAGCGGCACGTCCGCGCGGCGGCACTCGTCGATCAGCGTCGGCCACACCTCGGTTTCCATCACGAGGCCGAGCGTCGGCCGCCATGCGTGCAGAAAGCGCCGCACCGCGCCCGGCATGTCGTACGGCAGGTAGCAGCGCAGCACGCGATCGCCGAAGATCTGTTCGCCGGTCGCACGGCCGCTCGGCGTCATGTGCGTGAGCAGGATGCGCGCATCGGGGCGCGCGCGCAGCAGCGCATCGATCAGCGGCTGCGCGGCGCGCGTCTCGCCGACCGACACCGCATGCACCCAGATCAGCGGCGCGCGGTCGTCGCGCGAGCGGCCCGCGACGTGACCGAAGCGCTCGCCGATATGTTCGCGATAGCCGCGCTCCTTGCGTGAGCGCACGTAGAGCCGGATGACAGCGGCCGGCGCGACGAGCCACCACAGCGCGCGATAGATCGCCCTCAGCATGCGGCCGCCCGGAGGTTGCGTCGAAGCAGGTGCGCGCTCAAACCAGCGCCCTGCCCGTCAGGCGCTCGAGAATGCCGAGCGGCGCGCATTCGCGGCGAACCATCGCATCGACCGGCAGGAAGAAGGTCTGCTCGAGCATGAACTGGCCGGACATCACAGCGTGCGAAGTCTGATCCGAGAAACATATCCACACGCTGCCCGGCGGAAACGGCATCGTTTGCTGTGGACAAGTCTTCTGGTAGTCGAGATCGGCCTTCATCCCGTCGTGCAGGTTCAGCATCAGGTGGTCGTACGCGCTGCGCGGCGATTTCGTCACGTGCAGCAGGTTCAGCAGCCACGCCGAGCCCGGGAACTGCGGCCGGATCGTCGGCAGGAAACGCTTCGCGACGTCCTCGAACGGCTCGCCGACACGCCACACGCGCGGTACGCCGGCCGGATTCACGTTCGTGAACACGCGCAGGATGCGCTCTCCGTAGTTCGGCCGCGACGGGAACGCGTCGACGTGCAGCCGGCTGTCGTCCTTGCGCCACGACGTCTGGCGCGTCTCGACCTGCATCAGCCGCAGGCTCGTCGGCGCGACGCGCAGCTTGCCGCGGTATTCGGGAAAAAGGCCGTCGACGAGCGTGCCGGCCTGCTGCTGGAAGCGCGCGACCAGCGCGCGCACGGCCGATTGCGTGACGCTGTCGCCGAGCACGCCGGCGAGCGCGCCGCCGTTCGGCGCGAGGCTGATGTTCTTGCGTTTCGGATCGGCGAGCGCCGGATCGAGCAGCGCTTCCTCGCCGCCTTCGATCGCGAAGCGCAGGTGCGGAAAATACAGCACCTTGCCTTCCTCGACCGCGGCCAGCAACTGCTCGCGCGGCGCCGACAGGTTGTGTCCGCTCCAGTCGGCGGACGGGACTTCGATGATCTGGGATTCGCTCATGATCGGTTCGCGTGTGGACAGCGTTACAGGAGACCGAAGCCCGCGAGCGCCGACTTCACCTGCGCGATCGACGGGGGCTGCCCCGCCGTGCCGAGATTGACGACGTTCGGCGACCAGTAGCCGCCGGTCCGCCAGGCCGTCGCGAAATTGTACAGTTCGATCGTCGGACGCTTCAGCGCGGCCGCGATGTGAACCAGACCTGTATCAACCCCCACCGTCGCGGCGGCGCCGTCGATCAGCCCGACCACGGCCGGCAGCGACAGCTTCGGCGGCACGATCGCCGCCGCGCCGAATTCCTTCGCGAGCCGCTCGCTGGTCGCCCGTTCCGCATCGTTGCCCCACGGCAGCACGAGCGACGCCCCGCGCCGCACGAGCGCCTGGCCGAGCTCGATCCAGGCGGCGTCCGGCCACTGCTTGTCGGCGCGCGACGTCGCATGCACGAACACGACGTACGGCACCGGCAGGTTCAGACCGAGCGCGGCCACCGCGAGCGCCGCCGCACGCGTGTCGAGGCCGAATTCGACCGGATCGGCCGGGGTCGGCGCCGGGTCGTCCAGCGCGGCCGCGACGAGCTGGCGCGAGCGCTCGACGACGTGCGTGCGCGGCGCGATCGGCACGCGCTTGCGGTAGAAGAAACGCACCGGCCATTCGTAGCCGGCGCCGTCGGTGCGGTTGCCGAGCCCGACGAGCGGGCCGCGCGCCCAGCTCGCGACCCACGCCGTCTTGATGAGGCCCTGGCAGTCGATCACGAGGTCGTACTGCTCGGCCGCGAGGCGCCGACGGAATGCGCGAATTTCGCGCCACGTCGCGCCCGAGAACGGCTTCTTGCGCCAGCGGCGCAGCGAGAACGGCAGCACGTTGCGCACGCCGTCGACGAGCCGCACGAGGTCGACGAAGCTTTCCTCGACGAGCCAGTCGATCTGCGCATCGGGGTGGCGGCGCCGGATATCGGCGATCACCGGCATGTTGTGCACGACGTCGCCCAGCGACGACACGCGCACGATCAGGATCTTTTGCACGCTGAAAAAACGCCGGCTGGCAGCCGGCGACAGACATAAAGGAGGGATTTTATCCCGCCCGGAGGGCCGGACAGACAAAAAGCGGCCGCGCGCCTGAGGCGCGCGCCGCTTTTCGGGGATGGCGCGACCGGTGTATCGGCCGTCGCGCCGTAGGCGGCTCACCGGCCGCCGGCGCTCAGAACGGCAGCTTGACGTCCGGCTTCGCGGCCGTCAGCACGCGGCGGAAGTCTTCCTGGATGCGCTTGAGCCCTTCCTGCGTCTCGGCCTCGAAACGCATCACGACGACCGGCGTCGTGTTCGACGAACGCGCGAGGCCGAAGCCGTCCGGATACTCGACACGCAGGCCGTCGATCGTCACGACTTCCTCGGCGCCGTCGAACTTCGCCTCTTTCTGAAGCTTGTCGATCAGGCGGAAATTCTCGCCTTCGTCGAGCCAGAGCTGCAGTTCGGGCGTGCTCATCGCGTCCGGCAGGCCGTTGAGCAGCGCGCTCGGATCGGCCGTCTTCGCGAGGATCTCGAGCAGCCGTGCGCCGGTGTACAGGCCGTCGTCGAAGCCGTACCAGCGATCCTTGAAGAATACGTGGCCACTCATTTCGCCGGCGAGCGGCGCACCCGTCTCGCGCAGCTTCGCCTTCACGAGCGAGTGGCCCGTCTTCCACATCAGCGGCTCGCCGCCCTTCGACTTCACCCACTGCGCGAGGTGGCGCGTGCACTTCACGTCGTAGATGATCTGGGCGCCCGGGTTGCGCGACAGCACTTCTTCCGCGAACAGCATCAGCTGGCGGTCCGGATAGATGATCTGGCCGTCCTTCGTGACGACGCCCAGGCGGTCGCCGTCGCCGTCGAACGCGAAGCCGAGCTCCGCATCGGTGTCCTTCAGCGCCTGGATCACGTCCTGCAGGTTTTCCGGGTGAGCGGGATCGGGGTGGTGGTTCGGGAACGTGCCGTCGATGTCGGTGAAGCGCTCGACGAGTTCGCAGCCGAGCGCCTTGAACAGGCGCGTCGCGAGCGGGCCCGCGACGCCGTTGCCGGCGTCGACCACGAGCTTCAGCGGCCGGGCGAGCTTCACGTCGCCGACGATGCGTGCGATGTATTGATCCGCGACGTCGATTTCTTCAAACGTGCCGCTGCCCGTCTCGAACCGCTCGTCGACGATGCGGCGGTACAGCGCCTGGATCTGCTCGCCGTAGATCGCGGCGCCGCGCAGCACCATCTTGAAGCCGTTGTAGTCGGGCGGGTTGTGGCTGCCCGTGACGACGATGCACGAATCGACGCGGCGCTCGCCGCCCTTCAGCGCCAGCGGCACGTTCGCCGCGAAATAACCGACCGGCGTCGGCACCATGCCGACGTCGACGACGTCGACACCGGCCGCACGCAGGCCGTCGGCCAGCGCGCCGACCAGCTCCGGCCCGGACAGGCGGCCGTCGCGCGCGACGACGACCGCATCGCCGCCCTGCGCACGCACTTCGCTGCCGAATGCCCGGCCGATCCCGCGCGCCGTGTCGACGTCGAGTGTCTTGCCGACCACGCCACGAATGTCATATGCCTTGAAGATGGATTGGGAGATCATCGATTCTCTTCTCTCGGTTGCGTGCATGGAAAATTGTCTGGCTTGCGCGGCCACCGCTCGCGGGGGCCGCACACGATACGTGCCTGCCGGCACAACACGGCGAGCAACGGCTGGAGCGGCCGCGATCCCACTTATAATCGCGGGTTTTGATGACGCGCATGTCGCCCATTTTAATGCCTAGCCGTTCCGCCGCCGCCCACCCGCCGTTTCCGGCCGCCCTCCGCGCGCGCCGCCGCTGCCGCGCATGCTGAAGCGCTTCGGCAACCCGGACGTCGCGAAGGCCGTCGCGAACCTCGTCTGGCTGGGGCTCGAACGGCTCACGCAGATCGGCGTCGCGATCGCGATCAGCGGCCTGCTGGCCCGTTATTTCGGGCCAGATGTGTTCGGCAAATGGCAGTATGCGAATACGCTTCTCCTCGTACTGGCGCCGCTCACCTGGGTGTGCGGCGCGGAAATCCTCGTCCCGACCATCGTCCAACGCCCGCCCGCCCAGCTCGGTGCGGTGCTCGGCAGCGCGTTCGTGCTGCGCATCGCCGTGTCGGTCGCCGCGCTCGTCGCGACCTGGCTCGCGATCGCCGCGGGCGCCTTCGACCCGCTGGTCGGCGCGATGCTCGCGGGCCTCGCGGTCACCATGGTGTTCCGCGAGCCGTTCGTCGGCGTGATCAACGCATGGCTGCAGAGCATGACCTACAGCAAGCCGCAGCTCGTCACCAGCATGGTCACCGCGCTCGCCAAGGCGCTGCTCGTCTGGCTGCTGGTGCGCGCGGCCGCCGGCCCCGCCCGCTTCGCGTGGCTGTGGGCGCTGGAAGCCGCCGCGATCGGCTTCGCCCTGCTGCTGTACTACCGCCATCGTAACGGCGGTGCGCTCGGCTGGACGTTCGACACACCGCTGTTCCGGCACTTTGCGACGGCCGGCACCGTGTTCTGGCTCGGTCTCATCTGCATGTACCTGTTCCTGAAGCTCGACCGCCTGATGCTCGAGCGTCACGTGTCGTTCGCCGATCTCGGCCGCTATTCGGCCGCGCAGCAGCTCAACGAGAACTGGATCACGCTCGCGCTGATGCTCGCGCAGACGATCGCGCCAGCCTTCGTCTACCGCGTGCAGGACGTCGCACGGCTGCGCCGCAACATCGTCCGGTTGATCGCGATGACGGCCGGCCTGATGACCGCCGGTGCGCTCGTGCTCGACGCGGCCGCCCCGCTGATCGTCGGCAAGGTGTTCGGCCGCGGCTACGAGGCGTCGGTCGACATCTTCCGCTGGGCCGTCTGGCTGTCCGTGCCGGCCGGCATCGAGGCGATAGGCAATCTTATCGTTCTCAAATATCAAGCAAAATTCGTGTTGCTGACGAAATGGCTGCTCGCGCTGGCGATCGCCGCGCTCGTCAACCTGTTCGCGATCCCGCGGCTCGGCCTGTACGGCGCGCTCGTCGGGCTGGCGGCCGGCTACCTGGCCGCGGCCGCCGTCAACTTTTATTACATCCGTTTCAAGCTGCGAACATGACGCCCCCTGACTGCCCGCCCCCGCTCGACGACGTGGCCGTGCTGATGCCGGCCTACAACGGGCACGACGACGTCGTCCGGACCCTCGCGTCGTTTCGCGAGGATGCGCCCGTGCACGTGCTGATCGTCGACGACGGCAGCACGCCGCCGATCGTCGCGCCCGACTTGCCGGGCCTGTCGATCGACGTCCTGCGCATGCCGCAAAACGGCGGCATCGAACGCGCGCTCGCGGCCGGCATCGACGCGCTCGCGGCGCGCGGTTTCTGCTACGCGGCCCGCATCGATGCGGGCGATCTCGCCGCGCCGCAGCGCCTCGCGAAGGAGCGCGCCTATCTCGGCGCCCACCCGCGCGTGGCCTGCGTCGGCATGTGGACGCAGGTCGTGTCGCGCGCCGGCGAACCGCGCTTCATGTTGACCCCGCCCGCCGATCCGCGCACGCTGCGCCGCACGCGCTTCCTGCGCTCGCCGCTCGTGCATCCGTCGGTCATGTTGCGCATCGACGCCGTGCGCGAAGTGGGCAACTATCGTGCGAAGTACCGCGCGGCCGAGGATCTCGATCTTTTTTTACGGTTAATGCAACGCTACGATTGCGCGAACCTGCCGGAACTCGGCCTGTATTACGAGCTTAACGAGGGCGGGATCAGTGCGACCAAACGCCGGCGCCAGCTGGTGTCGACGCTCACGCTGCTGCTGCGCCACTTCAACGTGCTGAACCCGTACGACTGGGCTGGCCTCGCCAAGAACCTGCTGCATTTCGTGACGCCGTACCGCACGCTGCAGCGGATCAAGCAGACGCTATTCGCCGCGCGGCCGTCCGCTTGAGCGCGGATCCGGCCCCTTCGGCATTTTCGACGCTTTATTTTTTTCTTTTTTCATGTCCGCCACCTCCCCGCTGCGCATCGCGCTCGTCTGCAACACGGCCTGGGCGATCTACACGTACCGCCACGGTTTGATCCGTGCACTCGTCGCGCGCGGCGCCGAGGTCGTCGTGATCGCGCCGCACGACCGCACGGTGCCGTTGCTCGAGCAGATGGGCTGCCGCTACGTGGCGCTCGCCGTCGCGTCGAAAGGCACGAGCCCGCGCGAGGATCTCGGCACGCTCGCCGCGCTGGTGCGCCACTACCGCGCGCTGCGGCCCGATCTCGTGTTCCATTACACGATCAAGCCGAACATCTACGGCTCGGTGGCCGCATGGCTCGCGCGCGTGCCGTCGATCGCGGTGACGACGGGCCTCGGCTACGTGTTCATCCAGAAGAGCCGCGCGGCGAGCGTCGCGAAGCGACTGTACCGGTTCGCGTTCCGCTTCCCGCGTGAAGTGTGGTTCCTGAACCGCGACGATCTCGCGACCTTCACCGACGAGCGCTTGCTCGCGCATCCCGACCGCGCGCGGCTGCTGCACGGCGAAGGCGTCGATCTCGAACAGTTCGCGCCCGTGCCGCTGCCGGCCGGCGACGCGCCCGTCTTCATCCTGATCGGCCGGCTGCTGTGGGACAAGGGCGTGCGCGAATACGTCGAGGCCGCGCGTCTCGTGCGCGAGCGCTTTCCGAACGCGCGCTTCCAGCTGCTCGGGCCGCTCGGCGTCGACAATCCGAGCGCGATCGGTCGCACGGACGTCGATGCGTGGGTCGACGAAGGCATCGTCGAGTATCTCGGCGAAGCGCACGACGTGCGCCCGCACATCGCGGCGGCCGATTGCGTCGTGCTGCCGTCGTACCGCGAAGGCGTGCCACGCACGCTGATGGAGGCATCGGCGATGGGCCGGCCGATCGTGGCGACCGACGTGCCGGGCTGCCGCGACGTCGTCGCCGACGGCGAAACGGGCTTTCTGTGCCGCGTGCGCGACGGCGCGAGCCTCGCCGAACAACTGAATCGCATGATCGCGCTCGGGCCGCAAGGCCGTGCGGCGATGGGCGCACGCGGCCGGCACAAGGTCGCGGCGGAATTCGACGAACAGCAGGTCGTCGAACGCTACCGGGAGACCATCCATTCGTTGACAGGATTCACACTCTAAGGAGCGCAACAGCAATGACCGCTAAAGGCACCATCCTCGTCACCGGCGGTGCGGGCTATATCGGCTCGCACACGGCCGTCGAGCTGCTCGACAACGGCTACGACGTCGTGATCGTCGACAACCTCGTCAACAGCAAGGCCGAGTCCGTGCGACGCATCGAGCGGATCACGGGCAAGACGCCCGCGTTCCACCAGGTCGACGTGTGCGACGAAGCCGCGCTCGCGAAGGTGTTCGACGCGCACCCGATCACAGGCACGATTCACTTCGCGGCGCTCAAGGCCGTCGGCGAATCGGTCGCGAAGCCGCTCGAGTACTACCAGAACAACATCGGCGGCCTGCTCGCCGTGCTCAAGGTCATGCGCGAGCGCAACGTCAGGCAGTTCGTGTTCAGTTCGTCCGCGACCGTGTACGGCGTGCCCGAGCGCTCGCCGATCGACGAATCGTTCCCGCTGTCCGCGACCAACCCGTACGGCCAGTCGAAGCTGATCGCCGAGCAGATCCTGCGCGATCTCGAGGTATCGGACCCGTCGTGGCGGATCGCGACGCTGCGCTACTTCAACCCGGTCGGCGCGCATGCGAGCGGGCTGATCGGCGAGGATCCGGCCGGCATTCCGAACAACCTGATGCCTTACGTCGCGCAGGTCGCGGTCGGCAAGCTGGAGAAGCTGCGCGTATTCGGTTCGGATTACCCGACGCCGGACGGCACGGGCGTGCGCGACTACATCCACGTGGTCGATCTCGCGAAGGGGCACATCGCCGCGCTCGACGCGCTGGCGAAGCGCGACGCGAGCTTCGTCGTGAACCTCGGCACGGGCCAGGGCTACAGCGTGCTGGAAGTCGTGCGTGCGTTCGAGAAGGCGTCTGGCCGCCCGGTGCCGTACGAACTCGTCGCGCGCCGCCCGGGCGATATCGCCGAATGCTATGCGAACCCGCAGGCCGCGGCCGACATCATCGGCTGGCGTGCAACGCTCGGCATCGAGGAAATGTGTGCCGACCACTGGCGATGGCAGGAGGGCAACCCGCGCGGTTTTGTATAATCCGCTGTCCATTTTTCGAGCGATCCCATGCTCAGCTTCGCGTCCGGCTTCATCGTCTCCCTGCTCGTCACGCTGTTCATCGTGCGCTACGCGCACCTTCACGAGAAATTCTCGGTCGACAGCGATCTGGCCGGCGTGCAGAAATTCCACGTGCGGCCCGTGCCGCGGGTCGGGGGCATCGGGATCCTCGCCGGGGTCGTCGTTGCCGCGCTGCTCCTGTCGCGGCGCTACCCGACGATCGCCGGCAGCATTCTCGGGATCGCCGCCTGCGGAATGCCGGCGTTCCTGTCAGGGCTCGTCGAGGACCTGACCAAGCGCGTGTCGCCGCGCGCACGGCTGCTCTGCACGATGGGCGCGGCCGCGCTGGCGTTCTGGCTGATGGGCATCGCCGTCACGCGCATCAGCGTGCCGCCGCTCGATTTCCTGCTCCACTACGTCGCCATCTCGGCGTTCATCACGGTGCTCGCGGTTGCGGCGCTCGCGAACGCGATCAACATCATCGACGGCTTCAACGGGCTCGCGTCGATGGTCAGCTTCATGATGTTCGCGTCGCTCGCGTACGTCGCTTTCCACGTCAACGACCCGGTGGTGATGTCCGCGTCGATCATCATGATGGGCGCGGTGCTCGGGTTCTTCCTGTGGAATTTCCCGGCGGGGCTGATCTTTCTCGGTGACGGCGGCGCGTATTTCATCGGCTTCATGCTGGCCGAGCTTGCGATCATGCTCGTGATGCGTAATCGCGAAGTTTCCGCTTGGTATCCGGTGCTGCTGTTCATGTATCCGATCTTCGAGACCTGCTTCTCGATCTATCGGAAGAAGTTCATCCGCGGGATGTCGCCGGGGATTCCGGACGGTGTGCATCTGCACATGCTCGTGTACAAGCGGTTGATGCGGTGGGCCGTGGGGACGAAGCATGCGCACGATCTGACGCGGCGGAATTCGCTCACTTCGCCTTATCTTTGGCTCCTGTGCCTCGTTGCCGTGATTCCAGCGACACTGTTCTGGCGGCATACCGTGCATCTGTTCGTTTTTGTCGTGCTGTTCGCGCTGACGTATGTGTGGCTTTATCTCAGCATCGTGAGGTTCAGGGCGCCGAGGTGGATGGTGGTGAGGAAGGAGAAGCGGGGGCATTGAGGAGCGGCGGCCAGCGTGTTGCCCGGCTCGTACGGCCCGCCGCCGGTGACGGGGGCCGTACGATATTCGGCCGCGAAGCGACGAGTGAAACTGCTAGGCACCTGCTGTATTCGTGCTCCAGCGCGGCAGTGGCGCATAGATCACGACGTTACCGTCGTCCTGAACATAAGTCGCCGCGCCTGAATTGCCGCTGGTGCCGGAATACCAGAGCGGGACACCCGTCGAACTGTAGACGACCAGATTGCCATCCGCTTGCATCGCCGCGAATGCGCCCGGATGACTATAAGTACCCGAACTCCATTGCGCAACGCCCTGGCGAAGCAGCACGAGATTTCCGTCTCCCTGCATGACCAGCACGTTCGCACCATTGCCTGAAGTAAAACTTTGGCCACTACCGAGGGCAACGCCGCCCTTCCAGACGGCCGGGCCGGTCGTGGAGTTCGCATATTCGCCGGAAGCGGTCGATGTGGCGAATACCGGGACGAACGATCGGTAGATCACCAGGTTGCCGTCGTCCTGCACGGCAAGAAACTGGCTGTAGGACGTGCTGCTGGTCGCCGAGTTCCACAGCGCGTAGCCGCTTGCGCCGTACACCACGAAGTTGCCATCGTCCTGGAAGACAGCGTACGCTCCGGGATTTCCGTAAGTGCCTGAATTCCACACCGCAGCACCATTGGTCGTGTTGTAAAGCACGAGGTTGCCGTCATTCTGCATAACCAACTGATGGCTTCCGGAACCCGAATACACGATTTGCCCCGGCCTGAGCGTCGTACCTTGATTGAGCACACCGCTGTAAATCGCCGTCGGAACACATATCGCGGAATACATCGCGCTGACGTTCGGCGTGCCCCAGCCGGTCACGAAATCCCATCCCGAACCTGCACCGTATGCGCCGTTCGACCCGTACGTGACATCGCGAAAGATCGATGGCGTCGTGGCCTGGGCGCTGTACAGCGTGGGCGCCGCAAAACCGAGTTTCGTCGCGCAGGCCCCCGACAGCATGCGCGCCCAAGTCGCAGCAAACAGCGGCGCGGACAGGCTTGTCCCACCCATTATCACGAGTTGTCCGCCCGCGACGACCGCTTCGCCACTGTTCGGATCGGCGTCGAACGCGATGTCCGGCATGCCGCGAAAAGCGCGCCCCTTGAGCGCCGGAACATTCGACTGCCACGATGGAATCGGCTCGATGCCACTGATACCGCCCCCACTGGAATCCCAGGCCGTCTCGCCTGCGTAGCTGCCGTTCCCGTTCGTATAGAGCGTCGTGCCGCCGACGGCCACCACATACGGTGACGTTGCGGGGTATTGCACCGATGTGCCAGAGCAGCCGTACGCCACGCTGCCTGAATCGCCTGAGCTGACCGAAAAAGTCTGCCCCTGCGCGACGGCGAGTTGGAACAGCGTATCGATGACCGCCGTCGGCGCCCAGTTCTCGCACCCCCCCATCGACATGTTGATGGCCCGAGCGGTGTTGTCGGTCACGGCGCGATTGATCGCAAGCGCTATATCGCTCCAAGCAAACGACCGCGCAACGTAGAAATTGAGTTGCTTGAGGCCACCGGACATCCCGACGATGGTCTGGCTATCGAGCGACCATTCCGTGTCCCCGCTCGTGTCGGTGCCCGGCGTGCCGGCATGGATCACCGAAACGGGTACGGCCGGCAACTGGTTGTTGCTTTCGAACGTCGCCAGGTCGATGACGGACTGTGTCACGTCTCCTTCGGCAATGATGCCGACCGTGGTGTTGCTTGCCGTCGGGGCACTGCCGACGGAATAGATGCGGGGAAAATCCGTCGGATTGTGACCCACCGTGACGGCGGAAGTCGTCGGCGATGCGTTCGCAGTCGGCGCAGCGGCGGCATTGGAAGCGCGTACGAAATTCGGGCGCAGGCGAGTCGCGGTATCGAGTCCTAGAACCCCTTGGACAACACCGCCGATCGCATCGGGCACCTTCTCCGGCGCGGTATTGATATGCGTGCTGGTGCCGTCCGCCATCGCGACCGGTACGAGCGTCGTCTGGAACACGCCCGATATCACGCCGGCCGGGGCATCGGCTTCGACGATCATGTTGTTGTCGGCCACGCTGACGTTCGTGAAGCCCTTACTTGCCAAGTAAGTCTTCACGGTGGCGACCTGGCCTGCGGTGGGCGCGTACTGCGCGGCAATCTGCGCGGACGTCAGCACGGCCCCGAAGCTGGCGCTACCGGGCGTTCGCGCTTGCTGCAGAAATCGGGTCAACCCGGCTTCGTCATTCAGCTTGAGCACCAGCACAACATGGACCGGCGCCGTTGCGCTCATCGGCGCGGCGCTCACCGCGTTGCCTGTGGCTCGCAGCGCCGACAGTTTGCCGGCCTGCGCCGTGGCCACCGGAGGACTTGCGTCGTCGCCGCCGCAGCCTGCAAGCGCGAGCACCATGAGTGCCGCGCCTATTCCCCTGACAAGTTGTTCCGTTCTCATCGAATTGGTATGGACCGTAGAGCCTCGTATTTGGCTTTTCGCCTTTTTTCTTTACGGCAATCGCACGGCTATCTTGAGGAAAACATAGGAAGGAATCGGTTGGTAGTCAAATACTCCGATGTATCGAAGCCGAGCTTCGGGCAGCGCAATTTGCCTCTGCGGTCACGCCCCAATAGACGTCGCACGAGCCTCGGATGTTGCACGACTGGAAGCATTACCTCCGCGACTCGTCACGCGCCAATCCGGCTGTGTTTGCGGCGAACCCATCAATAAAAATGCCGTTCAGTTCGCTACTGAACGGCATGGATTCCGCGATTGCATGTTATTTCACCGCGACCGATTACGGCGCGATCACTCGGTGGCGATCGCCCTTCTCGGCACGCTCTGAAGCACCGGAGTCACCGTCGTCTGATATTCCGGCACCCAGCGCCGCAGATCGCGTCGAACTTCGTCGTCGCTGAGCACGCGATGCTGCATCAGCCAAGGCAGCAGTTCGTCAAGAAGGTTGTCCGGCACTTCCCGCGCACGTGCGATCCGCAGTTTCGGGTGCGGCGTGCGCGTCGTCGCCTCGTCGTCCGCGAGCAGTTCCTCGTAGAGCTTCTCGCCGGGCCGCAGCCCGGTGAACTCGATGCGGATCTGTTCTTCCGAGAAACCGTACAAGCGGATCAGGTCGCGCGCGAGATCGACGATCTTCACCGGCTCGCCCATGTCGAGAATGAAGATCTCGCCGCCATGCCCCATGCTCGACGCCTGCAGCACGAGTTGCGACGCTTCCGGGATCGTCATGAAGAACCGCGTGATTTCCGGGTGCGTGACCGTCACCGGGCCGCCCTTCGCGATCTGCTGCTGGAACTTCGGGATCACGCTGCCCGCGCTCCCGAGCACATTGCCGAACCGTACCGTCTCGAACTGCGTGCGCCCGCTCGTTTGCTGCAACGCCTGGCAGGCCATTTCGGCCAGACGCTTGCTCGCGCCCATCACGTTGGTCGGATTGACGGCCTTGTCGGTCGAGATCAGCACGAAGTGGCGCACATCGTGGCGGATCGCCGCGCGGGCCACACGATAGGTGCCGAGTACGTTGTTGCGCAGCGCCTGCCATGCGTTGTGCTCCTCCATCAGCGGCACGTGCTTGTAGGCGGCCGCGTGGAACACGATGTGCGGTGCGTGGCGCGACATCACCTGGTCAAGCAGCAGCGAATCCTTCGCATCGCCGATGATCGGCAAGACGGGCAGATCGGGGAAGCGCTCACGCAACTCCTCGGTCAGCCGGTACATCGCGTACTCGGACAGGTCGAACGCGACGAGTTGCGCCGGCGCGAAGCGCAGGATCTGCCGGCACAGCTCGGAGCCGATCGAGCCGCCCGCGCCCGTCACCATCACCACGCGACCGCGCAGCAGCGCCTCGACGTGCGGCGTGTCGATCGTCACGGCATCGCGGCCGAGCAAATCTTCGAGATCGATGTTCCGCACCTGCGACAGGAAGCCCTGCCCCGGCATCAGCGCGGTCAGCGAAGGCAATACCATCGCCTTGACGCCGGCCCGCACGCACAATGTCGCGACACGACGCTGCATCTCGACTGACGCCGACGGAATCGCGATGATCGCGTATTCGACCTTCATCGCGTCGGTCCAGTGCTTAAGGTCGTTGAACGAACCCAGCACCTTGTAGCCGTAGATCTCGCGCCCCTGCTTCGTGACGTCGTCGTCAAGCAGGCCGACGAGCCGCCATTCACCGGAGCGCGACAGTTCGCGCGCGAGACTCGCACCGGCCGTCCCGGCGCCGAGCACCAGCACCGGCTTGCCCTTTCCGACCAGGCCGCCGTACAGGTAGTACTCTTTCGTCGCGCGATACAGCGCGCGCGCGCCGCCCATCGCCAGGAACAGCATCAACGGCGACACGAGCAGCACCGAGCGCGGAATGATCGGCGCCGGCTGGAACATCACGGCGCCGATCATCACGATCACGCCGCCGCCGGCAACCGCCTTCGAGATGCGCATCAGGTCAGGCAGGCTCGCGAACACCCACAGCCCGCGGTACAGGCCGAACCCCAGGAACATCAGCGCGTAGACAGGCAGCACCCATGTCAGCGCCATCAGCGCGCCGTTCAGGAAATCATGCGGAATACTGCCGTTGAAACGAACGAGATAAGCGAACAACCACGCGGCAACAACCGCCGTCAGGTCGAACAGGAAAGCACTCAGCGACAGCCACGATGCTTTGGATCGCAACATCGGCGGGAAACCTCAAGAATTGTTTTCGGCGGCCGACTGAAACCGGCGCCAACGCATGTCGATCAACCATCCGAACCATGCCAGGACGCCGTACCACGCGACGAACGACAGCCACTGCTGCAGTTCCGGGCGGCCCTTTGCCCACATGGCCAGAATTATGCCTGCGAGCATGATGAGGTACCAATAAAGAGCGGTCCGACCGTGACCTACGCCAGATCGGACCATCCTTTGATAATAGTGCTCACGGTGCGCCTGCCAAAACTTTTCTCCGCGTAACAAACGTCTCAGAAGTGTTACAGATGCGTCAGCAATAAAGGGGGCAAAGACCATTGCAGGAAACCAGATCGGCCAGACATCGGTACGCCAACCACAGTAGCCCAGCGCGCCGGCCAGGAATCCGAGCGGAATCGAACCGGCATCGCCGAGGAACAATCTCGCCGGGTGGAAATTGAGCAGAAGAAAGCCCAGCGCCGCGCCGGCGACCGCCGCGCCCGCCACGACGAGCTCGGGCGACGCTGGTGCGCCCCCAAGCGCCGCGACTGCATAGCCGCCAAAGCCAAACAGCGCCATGCCGCCCGCAAGACCGTCGGCGCCGTCCATGAAGTTGTACAGGTTCGTCAGCCAGACCATTGCGAAACCCACGCCGGCGAGCAGCCACCAGGGCGCGTCGGCCGGAAAGACGACGATCAGCGCGACGACTGCCGCGAGGTGCGCCGAGAACCGCACGCGGGCCGGCAGCCCGCGCCGGTCATCGATTTGCGACATCGCGGCCAGCCCCGCGGCGGCGATGGCGACCAGCCACAGTCGCGGCGCCAGCGCCAGGAGCGCAACGATGCTCACCGGCACGATCCCCCATCCGCCGACGCGCGGTGTCGGCAACGTATGGAGCGAACGGTCGTTCGGAATATCCGTGGCGAGGCGCCATGCGAGGCCAGTCGCAAGCAGCACGCGCAGGATGGCCGTCGATGCGATGGCGGCGACCAGCGCCACCATGACCGCAGCAGGCCATGTGGAGATCGGGGAAAGCATGTCGACTATTGTTGTGTATCGCGCGAACGATACCATGCGGCGGTCGCTTCGAGGCCCTGGCGGGTCGTATAGGGCGGATGCCAGTCGAGCACGCGCTTGATCCGGCCGGTATCGAGTTGAAGGCTGCCCGTCAGGCGATCGACGGCCGCGCGGCGGCCGGTCAGCTTCCCGAGCACCCGCAGCGCCGCAGGTGGCACCGCGATCAGCCGCGCCGGCTTGCCGAGCGCGTCGCCGACGAGACGCAGCAGGCCCGCGACCGACGGCGCGTCGTCGTCGGCGACGTGGAAGCATTCGCCGGCCGCGCGCGGGTCGATTGCGCAACGCAGCAGCGCGTCAGCGAGATTGTCGACGTAGACGATACTGCGGCGTGCGGCAACGGCGCCGAGCGGCAACGGCATCCCGTGCGCGACCGCATCCATCATCCTCAGGAAGTTGGCACGGACGGTCGGGCCATAGACGAGCGGTGGACGGACGACGACGACGTCGAGCCCCGCCGATGTACCGAACTGCGCGAGTTGTCGCTCCGCACGCAACTTCGAACGGCCGTATGCATCCTGCGGATCGGGGTGGGTTGCTTCCGACAGCGGTACACCGCCGTCACCCTCGCCGACCGCCTTGATGCTGCTCGCGAATACGATGCGGCGTACGCCGTGATTGCGCGCCGCCTCGGCGAGGCGCAGGGTGCCGGCGACGTTGGTGGCGTCGAACGCGGTGTCGGGATCCGGCGACTCGTCGCGCATCACGTGCACGCGGGCGGCGAGATGGATCACGCAATCGGCTGCCACATCGGCCGGCCATCCTTCATCTAGGCCAGAGAAATCGGCGGTGCCGTGCACCCATTCGCGCACGCCGTCGATGCAGCCGCCAGGACGGCGGACCAGTGCGGTGACGGTGTGCCCGACTTGCAGCGCGCGGCGGCAGACTGTACGGCCGACGAATCCGTTCGCGCCGGTGATGACGAGGTGAGTCACCAAAACCTCCAGCCGAAGCGGTTGTAGAACTTGAAGGCCGATGCCGCGAACATGCGGATGTGCGTGAAGCCCTTGCGGGATGCGCCGCCACCGTGATGAATCACGCGGACCGACGGGACGTAGGCGACGCGTGCGACATCATGGGTGCGCAGGCTGAGATCGTAGTCTTCGAAGTACAGGAAGTAGCGTGGGTCGAAACCGCCCAGTTTCTTCAGGACATCGGTGCGGAACAGCATGAAGCAGCCGCTGACGATGGGGGGGCCCCAAACGATGTCGCGGTCGTTGATTACGTCGCGCATTTCGTAGCTGGCGAGGCGTCCGGCAAACCACTGGCGCATGCGCGCGGGCAGAAAGCCGCGGACGAGCAGGTCGAGCACCGTTGGATAGCGGCGACAGAGATATTGCTGATCGCCCATGTCGTGGCCGATCCACGGCGCCACCAAACCGGTTTCGGGATGCGCGTCGAAGAACTCGCAGCCGATAGCAAGTGCCTGTAAGTCCAGATCGATGTCCGGGTTCAGTATCAAATGGAAGCGCCCGGTAGTTTGCCTGATGGCGAGATTGTGACCACGGCCGTAACCTATGTTGCCGTGACCCGTCAGCAACCGGCAATCGATACCATGCTCACGCAGCCGATCAATCAACGTGTGCACGTCGCCAAGGCCGCCATTGTCGACCAGGAACAATTCAACGGAACGCCCCGCCGAGATGGCACGCATGCGTTCACACGCGGCGCCCAGGCTCGCGAGTGTCTGCTCCAGCCGGGCCATATCGGGTTTATAGACGACGAGGGAAACCGACAGTCCGCAAATGGAGCGGGGCGACTCGCTTGTATGGTTCATGCAGGCTTCGATTGCGCGCTGGCGTTGGATTGGCCAACGTTAAAGGTATCGTGAATTTGTTGCAGACCGAAGTGACCCGGGTTCCGGCCCCAGGTGACGTGGACGCGTGCGCCAATTGTAACCTTCGCTTGGCCCATACCTGCGGAACAGCGCTTCTTGAGTGATAGAATTCGTCCGATGCTGCCAGCTAGATACTCACTGGCCTGACGCAGGCGAGCGCCGACCGCTACGGTCGACTCGCCGCGTTCCTGAAGCAGGTACGTGCTCCAGTATGTAGCGGTGTACCGAAACCTTAATACACGAACCAACCGAATATCAAATGACTGTTGCAATTATCACCGGCATTACAGGTCAGGATGGGGCTTACCTCGCACAGCTTCTCCTTGAGAAAGGCTATACCGTGTATGGCACTTATCGCCGTACGAGTTCGGTGAACACTTGGCGAATCGAGGAGATCGGCGTTGCCGACCATCCCCAGCTTCACCTCGTCGAATACGATTTGACTGATCTTGGATCCAGCATCCGTCTGCTTCAAACCACGCAAGCGACGGAAGTCTACAACCTCGCGGCGCAAAGTTTCGTCGGCGTCTCGTTCGACCAACCCACGACCACTGCGCAGATCACCGGTCTGGGTGCGCTGAACCTGCTCGAAGCCATTCGAATCGTCAATCCTGCGATTCGTTTCTACCAGGCCAGCACGTCCGAGATGTTCGGTAAGGTCCAGGCCGTCCCCCAGACGGAGACCACCCCCTTCTATCCCCGCAGCCCGTACGGCGTCGCCAAGCTTTATGCGCACTGGCTCACGGTCAATTACCGCGAGAGCTACAACATCTTCGGTGCCAGCGGGATCCTGTTCAACCACGAATCGCCTCTGCGCGGACGCGAATTCGTCACGCGCAAGATCACGGACAGCCTCGCAAAGATTCGCCTCGGCAAACTCGACGTGCTGGAACTCGGCAACCTCGACGCTAAGCGCGATTGGGGTTTCGCGAAGGAATATGTCGAAGGTATGTGGCGCATGCTTCAGGCCGAGCGCCCCGATACATACGTGCTTGCCACAAATCGCACCGAAACCGTTCGCGACTTCGTGTCCATGGCTGCCCAAGCGGCGGGCTTCGAGCTCGCTTGGCAAGGTAGCGGCGAGCAGGAAACCGGCGTCGACGCGCGGTCGGGCAAGACGATCGTCAGGATCAGCCCGAAGTTTTACCGGCCCGCCGAAGTCGATTTGCTGATCGGTAACCCGGCCAAGGCACGCGAAGAACTCGGCTGGGAGCCGAAAACAACGCTTGAACAACTTTGCCAGATGATGGTCGAGGCGGATATTCGCCGGAACGAAGCTGGGTTCTCCTTTTAAAAAAGCATGGCAAAGGTCTTCGTAACGGGGCTGGACGGATTTACCGGCCGCTATCTCGCGGACGAGTTGAGCCGATTCGGTCACGACGTGTGTGGTGTCGTTCGCTCGAAGAAAGCAGATATTCCATGGCGAGCGCACGTTTGTGATCTGCTCGACCGCGAAGGCCTTACCGATACGCTATCTGCTGAAAAACCCGATGCGGTCGTGCATCTTGCCGCGATCGCGTTCGTGCAACATGGCGACGTCGGCGGGATCTATCAGACCAACGTCGTCGGCACCCGCAACGTGCTCGATGCGCTTGAGCGCGCCGGGTGCCGCCCCCGGTCGGTATTGCTTGCGAGTAGTGCGAACGTCTATGGCAATAGCGAACGTGAAATAATCGATGAAAGCGTGCCGCCCGCGCCGGTAAACGATTACGCGATCAGCAAGTACGCAATGGAGTTGGTTGCGCGGATGTGGGCGGGAAAGCTTCCGATCGTCGTTGCAAGACCATTCAATTACACGGGTGCGGGGCAGGACGACAGATTCGTGCTGCCGAAGATCGTTCGTCATTTCCGAGACAAGGCGCCCCGAATCGAGTTGGGCAATCTGCACGTTGTGCGCGATTTCTCGGACGTTCGCTCGGTGGTTTCTGCCTACCGCCGGCTGATTGAAGGCGACTTTTCCGGCCGCACCTTCAACGTTTGCTCCGGCGCCGGACATTCACTTCATGATGTTCTGTCCATCATGCAGGAGTTGACCGGGCAGGCACCGGAAATATGCATCAATCCGCAGTTCGTGCGGGAAAACGAGGTTTTCAAGCTGATCGGAAATTGCGCGCAACTCGAGCAAGCGATCGGAAGCGTCCAGTCCATTTCATTGAAGGCGACGCTGGGATGGATGCTCGAGAACTCACCGGAATAATCCAGTCAGGGCTCTGGCCTCGGCAAGTGCGTCGGCAGCATCTCGTGCCTCGCCCCAGCGCGCTATGTCCGTGAACTCGCGCGTCGACGCCGTCGACTGTGAAACGCGGGCGATCAATGAACATCGAATCTGGAAGCGTCGCGCATCCACCGCGATTTGACGAGTGTTCGTCGCGGCCAGCGCGCTTGCCTGCTACGAAAGGCACGACAGATTCCCCCGACCGCGCATCTCGTGACCGCAGTCGCGACAACACATGCGACGCCCCAAAAACTCCCAGCATTCCGCAGGATCGACATGAGAAACACACAACTTGATGGTCTTCGAGGTTGGGCAGCGTTGTCGGTGGCGATTTATCACGGCATCAATATTCCATCGAAAGCCGCTCACGAAGCACTGATGCTGCCCATGCAGGCTCAAACCTCCGCGCACGCCATCGCCACCAAGTTGCTGGTCGCGACTTTCAACGGAAGCCTCGCAGTCGTCATCTTCTTTGTCTTGAGCGGTAAGGTATTGCTTGAGTCGCTAATGCGGTCTCGGAAAAGTATGCCGGAGAGTTCGATCGATTTTACGATCAAGCGAATCATTCGTATCTATCCCCCGCTCTGGGTCGCGCTCGCTGCCTACGTGCTCATGTTCTTCGTCATGCGTAAATTCGCGGGATGGGGAGCCGTACCCGACCTGCACCTCGTCCTGGTCAACGCGACATTGACCAAAATCACGATGTATGGCGTCGCCTGGACATTGATTGTCGAACTGCTAGCTGCTCCGTTGATTTTGATCGCCGCATGGTCTTACAAAAAATATGGGGCTCAGGCGCTCTTCATTCTGCTTGCCCTGCTCCTGCTATTCAAAGACAGTCCGATTCTCGGATTTATTCCATATTTTTCGACGTATGCGTTTCTCTTCGCGCTGGGTTTTCTCACGTGTACCAATTTCGGAAAGCAACTCGCCAAGGATGTGCCCGGCGTAAATGCCTCAGCTGTCATGCTGCTAATGATCTACGGCGCCCTGTTTACTCAATACGATTCGCCTAATGTAGTCGTCTTTCAGGGAATTACTGCACTCCTGCTTATCGCCATAATTTCTGAAGACAAGGACACCTGGCCAACGCGCCTCTTCAATCTACCGATATCCCAATTCCTCGGACATATTTCATTCAGTCTCTACCTGCTGCACCCGCTCGCTCTCGAACTACTGGAGCATTGGGCCGACCGACTAACCGGGAATGGCTTCAGGGAGCACTATCTTACCTCCGGTATTGTCATTGGAATCCTGACTCCCATACTCACGATTCCGATTGCCGCACTAATGTACAAATACGTCGAGAAGACAAGCATAAGTCTCGGAAAAATTGTCTCGGACAAGATTTGCGGAGCTTTGTTCGGAAATAGCATCAAGGCAACGAATAATTTGCAATAACCCTAGCCACGGAACACGCTGAATCGATTCGTCAATAAAACGCAATGCGGTAAGTCTGGGGACACGCCCTCGAACGCGGAGGTGCGCGACGGCGACGAGCATGCCAATCCAGTCCCGCTGTTCTCCATGCTGCCGTTTGTGGTTCCGAGCCGCTTGCAAGGACGTAGCGAATCCGCCTCGCCCCGAAAAAACTGAAAGGCGATGAAGTCAATGATGCTCGACCGCAGCAAGCGGTTTTTTCATTTGTAAATGGCCTGCGAGGCATCGCAGCGTGACACCGCTCTACAGCAACTCCAACCAGTGCTTGTGCGCGGATCCGCGAGTCAGGAGATATGGTTTTACGGAATATCCGAGACAATCGAATACCCGTTGATGTCGCTTGTATATCCGAAATGCATCCTGCGGCACAATTAGGCGACGCCACAGACCCGGCTTTCCCTGCCAGCCGTGCCGGTTCGGCGTCGCGCGCATTTTCTCCATGCTGAGGCTTTCGAGTAACGGGCGAACCCGCTGCGCATCCCCGCCCAGGGCGGCGACCTGCGAGCCGAGTATATGCTCGGGATCACGAACCGCATCCTCGTACCGCAAGCGCATCACCTGCGCATCGTTCCACCATTGATAGGTGATCGATAGCAGATCTTCGGCTCCCGTACTTAATGCGTATTCAAGGAACTCGCGTGATGTGGGGCTCGCAGTCGCGAGGTTACCAGGCAGGTTCGTGTTGCCCTCCAGCCACCTCGATGTTCCCGGTTCGTATTTGATGTAGTGCAACGCCGAAATAAGGACATCGAGCGGGTGCCTTGCTACCGTAAGCACGGTAAATCGATTGGCGCGAAGCCACGCCTGAAAATTCGGTTCACGATACCAGTGAATCTGCAGAAAACATCTCGTCGGCAATGTGGATGGCGCATCGAGATAATTGTGGACCGCGATTTCCTCCATCCGAAGCGCTCCCGCGAGCGTCGAGCGGATCCACGAATTGCCACTTCTTGGCGAGCTCACAACCGCGATGCGCGATACTTCGTCCATTGATGTTTCCACAGGTTCAACTGTCTCAAGTCGTATGGCGATGGCCCTTGGCCACGCCACGCTTTCTCAAATAAAAGGACGCAGCGGTCACACGCCGGCCTTGCTGGGCTCGTCTGCCGAACAAAAGACGAGTTCGATGTCGGGATTCATGTACGACACCGCGGTTGAAACGTTACTCACGATGTGCAGGAGTACGTGGCAATAAGACATCGTCATTGCATCCCGGATTACTTCCCACGCCATTCTGGCGTCCCAGTTAGCCTGGTTTGCAGCGACAAGATGCTGCACCTGGAATCCTTCTGCTCGTCGCTGCTCGGTCGTGAGCTGGTCGTAGCGCGCATCTTCAGCATCCGTCGTTCGACGGACATCGGAATAGGACGCCAACCGGTCACCGAACTCCGCCCGGAATGCATCGACGACACGATCCTGATCCGTCGCGAGAAATACCGCCCATTCCGACGAGCTCTCGTCGATTCCATGCGCATTCAGTAGAGATCGGACCTTGTCGATATATGCCTGCACGTGTGCGATCTTGCCGTCGGGCTGTTCGATGACGTGACTCGGATGCTTGACGTGCGCCGCAATGACGAACTTGTCCTGGAAGTGGCAGGCACGAAATCCGTCGAGTTCCCTCTGATACTTTTCCTGAAGACGAACGTGATCCTTGAAGACCTTATGATATTGCCGGCGAAATCGAGCAAATTGTCCGCTTGTATACAGCTTATAGGCGTGAATATAGGTAAGCTGAGGTTCACGGTGCTCATTGAAGGTCGCAAGCGGTGGACGCCCTTTTTTGTACAGAAAATCTGCGTCGTCCATTTCCTCTTCGGTGAGCCCGTAAAGGGGCTGGAAAAGCTTGGACCAGACATTCCCATCGCCCGGGCGCCCATAGCAGAAGCTCGTAAACTTGTCAGTACCCAGCCGATCGATCATGCGATCCACATTCCAGTCGGGTAACACCATGTGACATCTCTTGTCACCTTGGTCCCACACCAAATGGCTCATGAATGCATTGAAGACCGAGAAGAAGCCGCCGTCATGCGCTTGCACGACAACGCGATCCACACCCGGCAAGGCGGCGGAACGAGAACCGATCGCACGCTCGACCGCGGCAAGCAATTGCGCCGGAGGTCTGGCGAAACGCGATCCTTTTTCGCGGGGGCGAAAGGACCGGAGCCGGGTGTCAATCAATTCGGCATAGTTCACCGCCAAGTTCGTAAAGCTGAATTCGGCAGCAAGCTCGCGCCGCGCGCGCATCGTCTGTCCACTCAGGCCGGACGACACATACTCGAAAGCATCCGTCAGCCCAGTCGCGATGTCGGCAATATCAGCCGCATATTGCCGTCCTGCAACCAGATTATCGATTTCCGGATACCGCGCAGGCATCGCGATCGTCGCCGGTATCGCGAATACCCCTGGCGCCGAGGACAGGTCGTTATGACCGCCGACGTTGGTGATTGCCAGCACCTTGCCCAACGCGAGTGCCTCTCGCGGACCGATGGAATAACCTTCTCCACGGGAGCAATTGACAAAAATATCGCAACCTTCGATCAGCGCGTTCTTTTCCTGATCGCTGAGCGGTGCACAACTGATCACGATATTTCGTGCATCCCGACTCTCAACCAGTCGTCTGACACGCTCGAGGCTGTCGCCGATTGCCAGGTTCGAATGAATGGTCAGTTCAACATCATCGCGAGATCCGAACGCCTTGATGAACCCCTCGACAAGTGCCTCGACGCCCTTGCGTGCATGAAACGCAGCGATCGAGCGAAACTTGATCTTGCCGCCCGACGGCGCTCTGAAGGGTCGGCTCAATAGCCGTTCGATGTCCAAGGCGAGCGGCAGCGTACCGATGCCGATCTCGACACCCGACTTCAACGCGACATCCTCCAGATGTCGACTCATGAATAGCGCGAAATCGAAGTGCTCGTTGAGAATCCTGACCCACTGCGGCGGCAACTCGTCGGAATCGTAAGCCACATGGGCAAAACTCAACGCATCGCTCGGAACAAGCGTGTAGTTGAAGTCGTATGCGCCGTTCCACAACACGTCCGTGTAAAAAGCGACCTTCACCTTCGACAGGTCCGTGCATACGGGAATCGCAGTGCCGTTCGGCAGGACGATCTCGCGCTCCGAACGGAAGTGGGGCTCGGTCGGAAAAATGGAAATCGGATAATATCGACTCAGCAACTCACACGCGGCGAAGGTGACCGCGCCAATGCCCGTCCCAAACGTGCACCGCCCGATCACGCAAATCGAATCTGATTCAGCTGCCAAAACTTGCTCCGTAGAAACCATGACTATCGTCGAATTGCGAGCTTGATACTACGAAGCGGTTTCGTCAGCCGCCACGACGTACTGGCAAATACTGCTCGAAGCGCGTCCGCCGCTTTCCGCGCCTCGGCAGCAATTTCCGCTGACAACTGTTGGTTTCGCGATTGCAGAACTGCCACGAGCCCTTCCAGCTCTTCGTTCCGCGATTGAAGAGTCGCGCTTCGTTGCTCGAACTCTTCCTTTTGCGACCGAAACGTCGTAATGAGCCTTTCGGACTCTTCGACACGCGAGAGGAGACGAATCCTTTCGTGACTCAACCATGCGGCGTGTCTCGACGACTCGTACAGTTCCTGATAGCAACTGTCGCTTTCGCGAGCGAGCGCCGATACCCGCTTCTCGCTGTCCTCGAGCTGTGCACGCAATGCTTCGATTTCGCCCCGAAGAGATGCACCGAGGTCTTCATTGCTAACGGAGCGCTTCGCGTCCAGATCGGAATCGTCTGCCTCCGGCGTCGATTCGCCATTGGATTCGTGTGTGCCATTGCCCGTCTGAAAATCAATGGCGGTCAGCCCTGACTCCAGATTCTCGCGCGTTCCCTTCTCCAGAGCTCGTCCCTTTTGTGCTTCGGCCAACATATTCTCCATATTCAGGCGGCCTTCCCTTTCCATCAGCCAGCCATCTCGCGCCTCGTTCAATTGACGCGTCACGTCCGAGAGATCCGCCTCCAATTCTGCCGTTTTTCGTACGGCGTTTGCCTCGGAAGAACGAACGAAGCCATCGAACCAGTTTGGCGGCGTCGCAAAAGCCGGTGCGAGTTCTGCGAATTTCTCATCGGCAATGTAAAATCGATTCAATCCGTCGAAATAGACGAAACGATATTTCGCGTTCAGCAGGAGTTCCTCCCAATCGTAATGAGAGGGAACAGGCGAATTCGGTTCCGTTGCTTCTACCAGTACGATCCACGGGCGGAACCTGCCGAAATCGGCGCTCGCCAGCACCTCGCGCTCACTCCCCTCGACATCTATCTTCAGGAAGTGAATCGATCGATCGCCAACATATTTCTCGCAAATGTCGCTCAGCTTCGTAACCGCAACCGTTACCTGGCTGACATCCCAATTTGAGTCCCGATACGAGTCGGCCAGCCTCTTCACGCCGGTAGAAATTCCGTTACCACCGTCGACGGCGAAATATCGTGCAGCCGTTCGTTTATTCTCGATCGCGATTTCGAGATTGACATCCTCCGGTCGCGCTTCGACGAGACGACCAAAGGGGCCGCTCATGGGTTCGATATTTATGCCACGCCAGCCACGCTCATAAAAGGCCGCGGTGACTGAATCCGCATACGGCTCCGAGGCGCCAACGTCTATGTAAAAACCACGTTCTACCCTGGCAAGAGCGCGCCACAGCATGACGTCTTCGAAGTTCTGTGCGTACGATACAAATTTCATCTGTTGGACAACGCTCGGCAACGATGGATTGAGGGGACAGCGGGTTCGCGCGCGAAGCAACGACCCCACGCCGTGCGAAGCGTCCTACTTTCTGGCAGTCGCAACGTTGTTGCGATACCAGTCATAGGTGGCTGCAAGGGCGTCCTCGAAGGGCACCCTGGGCTTGAATCCCAAGGCCTTCAGGCGCGACACGTCGTATGCACGCAATTTCTGTCCGTCTGGTTTCGTAGCATCCCACTCGACGGTGCCTTGGTAGCCCGAGATACGGCACAGCGTATCGACCGTATGTCGGATCGTGTGCGACTCGCCTGTCGCGATATTGATCGCACCGCTATGTTTTTCCGCGACGAGACGCATGGCATAGGCAGCGTCCGAACTGAACAGGAAATCGCGCTCGGCTTTCCCCGTTCCCCAAACCGTTAGGGGTTGGCCCAAGTCTGCGGCCCGCTGAAACTTCGACATGAGCGACGGGATGACGTGGCCGAACTTTTCGTCAAATTTGTCGTGAGGCCCAAACAGGTTGGTGGAGACGCAAAATGCGTAGTCCATACCGTACTGCTCCTTGTATGCCTCCAACTGCGCAAGCATGCTCCGCTTACTATGCGCATACGGTGCTTCGGAGTGGTGGGGCTCGCCAACCCAGATTTCGTCTTCGGACATCGGCAAACGGACGCGATCGGAGTAAATTGCCGTGGAACCCATTGCGACAATCTTGCGGCAACCAACTTGGCGCGCTGCATCGATCACGTTAGTGTTGATACGGACGTTGTCGAGATACGCAACACCGCGATTGGACATGTTTCCCATAATCCCGTAGACGCGCGCAGCCAAATGGAACACGAGCGTAGGACGCAACTCGTCGAACGCGCGCTCCGTCGCGTTCTGATCCCTTAAATCAACATCTCCGCTTGCAATTGCAACAACATTCTGGTAACCCGCATCGCTCAACTCCTGCTTCAATGCGTGGCCGATTACGCCGCCTGCCCCGGTGATCAAAACTCGCTCGCCCGATACGGTCATGCCTAGCCTCTCTTTATAGCGCGCCGATCCGAGCACTCATGTAGTTGCCACAAATCGGATAAATCGACACAAGATGGTTGTCTGACAACCCTCACAACTTTACAGCGAGCGGAAATTATAAAGAAATTTTAAATCAATGAACTATGCATCCCAGGGCATTTCGGAGATGAGGCGGTCCGAACAGACAAATCCGTTGTCCAGATGCTGCGGAAAGCCGTATTTTTCAGATGACGCCGTGCGGTTGAACTTGTTGCTCAGCGCTCCTTCCGTTGCAGACCATCATGCGGCAACGCTCTACCTGGAAATCTCGCCACTCGATCCGTGCCAGATTACCGATTGACAGGCAATGGATATATTGAGATTAAGGGGGTCGTATTGAAGTTCGAGCGTGAGTCGCCAACCGCCGAGGGCGTGCCAAGAACGGCACGAGCATTTGGAGCGTCAAATCCCCCCGGCACAGGGTCCTCTTCCGCGTTGAATCAGTTCTCTCCGGTCCGCGGGGCGACCAGAGGAATTATCTGAAAGCACTTGGCCAATAGTCGATGCGGAGCGGCGACGAGCGCCGCTTGCCCCGGGCCGCAGCCATCAAAGCAGGTTGACGCCTTAGCCAACGCATTCCGCGATTCGCGCCTCGATTTCCGAGCCGTAATCCGCCCAATCGAATATCTTGCGATCAAGGGCATCTTGCGTGAGGCGGCGACGCAACTCCGGCTGCACGATCAACTGCTCCATTGCCGTTGCGAGCGCATGTTCGTCAAGCATGTTCACGGTCATGCAACCACCCTTTTCCGCGAGTTCGGCCATGACTCCCTCGGAATGGCACAGACATGGTGTGCCCATCCAAAGACTCTCCATGATCGGCAACCCGTATCCCTCGACAATTGACGGATAGACGGTGAAGGCGGCACGACGAAACTCATCGGCGAGCGCTTCATCAGTCAG
Organism: Burkholderia sp. BCC1208; assembly: GCF_902833095.1. Classification (NCBI taxonomy): domain Bacteria; kingdom Pseudomonadati; phylum Pseudomonadota; class Betaproteobacteria; order Burkholderiales; family Burkholderiaceae; genus Burkholderia; species Burkholderia sp. BCC1208. The sequence goes on from NZ_CADFDY010000011.1 coordinate 56,698, forward strand.
CAAGCCGGTCCATCGGATACTTGGATCCTCCGCCATCATGTACTGGAGCCATGCAATCAGGTCATCCGCTTCGGCGAAGCGATGACCAACCAGGACGAGTTGCAACGGTAGATCCGGGCGACGCGCTCGCAGCAATCGATAGGCCTCCACCAATGTCCGGTGATTCTTGCGCGGTTCGATGCTGCAGACACAGAGGATCGTCAGTACCCCATTACCGGGCTCGTCGGCAAATGCCTGCACACGCGGCCTGGCACCGAACTGGCCAGGCAGATAAACGGCTTCCCCCGACGAGCATGGAAGTCCAACCCGCGCGGCATAGCCCTGGAACTCCTTGAGACTCTCGCGCGAAATCGACCAAATGGTATCGAACGAAGCCAGTGCCTCGAGGTAGCCCGGAAACTTCTCGACGACTTCTCGTGCACAAAACGGGGGATGCGATATCGGAATGACATCGTACAAGATGCCGCCGATAACGAGATTCCGCGCGCGAGCCCATAAAACCCGCTTGTGCACCGTACCGTCCAAGGCGACCTCGGGGAAAAAGAACACCGGCGCCTTGCCGTTACCGAGCACCTTCAGGCAATTTTCGACAGTCCCGAATGCGTCGCGCAACGAGATGTGCACCGGTCCGTCATAGGTCGCCAACGTCTCCCCCTCGCGATCGGTGAGCAGCCGATAGCCTTCGATGTCCGGATCCCAGCGCACGAACACCGGCATCACCTTGGCCGAACCCTGAAGCGCTCGGCACAAACGTCGCGTGACGCGAATCACGCCGGGATTAGCGGGATCGACGGATGAATTGGTGCAATCCACCAGCACAAGTCTCGGGGCGGCAGGCGCCGCGGATTCCGCAGGGCGCGTCTCGCGCGCAGATTGATCCGCGATGCGCGCCAGTGCGGATAGATATTGGTCAAGCGTCGCTTTCCAACCAAAGGACGAGCGAAACCGTTCGAATCGGGACTCGGTCAGATGAGACGGAATGCCCTGCGTCAAAATGCGCACGGCCTTGTAGACCATGTCGTCCGGTTGACCGCAAAGCAGCCATGGATCCGCAATGACTTCCGGGTGGGCGCCCAGACTGAATGCGAGTACCGGGCGACTCAACCACTGCATTTCCGCCAATGGCAAATTAAAGCCTTCCCACAGCGACACCGTCATGCCCAATTCGCACTGGCGCATGATCTCGTTGAGCGCGGCATCTCCGACGAAACCGAGAAATACGACTGCATCGGCGATTTTGTCGGGCACCGCGAATTCTCCTTCACGCGCCAGCACCAGCAACCGCGCTTCAGGAACGATCTCGTGGATACGTTCGAATACCTGCAGACCGACCGGGCCATTCTTGTAGCCCAGCGGCTCGAAACGCCCAAGCAGCATCACCGGCTTGCAACCGGTCGCGACGAGAGATCGCACGTGACTCAATGCCTCGTCATCGACGTGACTGCCGTCAGGCGCGCCAAACAGGGAACTCTGAAGGTGATCGGCGCCAAGTAGGATCGTCTCCACACCCGCTGCGCTTCCCCGGTCCGGTAGGGTTTGGGTTTCGCGAATGAACGCGCTGATCGGCAGGACTGCACTGAAGCGGGGAAGTTCGCGCGCCCGGATGCGCCGCAATTCGCGCTGCGTCGGCAGCACGCCCTCCGGCATGCCCTCCTGAGGAACCGCGCCGGCATCGATAAAGACGGACTTGGCGCCGCGCTCCGCGCACACCGACGCTGCCGAGAAAAAGGGCCAGCCGCCAACGATGACGACATCGGGACCCTGCTCGGCAAACATCTGCTTCCAGCGTTCGCGCAAATGCTCGGCCGCGCGCTCCTCCGCGTACACGATCGACAAACTTCCGACGTCGTCCCATATCTGCAAGGCGGGCGAAATCTGCCGAACCGCGGCCTCGTCGCAGCGTAGACACACGAACGTAACGAGATGTCCTTGCCGCACCAGACTTTGGCCCAATACCAACAGGAGACGGTCCACCCCGAAACGCGGCAACAAGCGTTCGTTGCAGATAACGAAGTGGCGCCTCCGCACCTGATCTACTTTCGTCAAATTCATGGCCAAATGTCTGGGCAAGGGATATGGAAGGATGCTTGCGGCGCGATTGTCGCAAGCATGTCGGCGGCGCCGCGCGAATTCCACGCGCGAGGCAATGCCGCGCGATCGACCGCGACACTCGCCAGCAGGTCGCGAACATCGGCAACGGACTCGACCGCACGAACGCCACCGAACATCTGCCCCACTGCCGACAGGGATTTGCATTCGGCGGAGACGAGGATCGGCAGTTTCCAGCGGATGGCCTGCAATGCCGCAGCAAACTCGATGTCCTCACTCCAGTTCCAGAAGGCAGCCGCCTCGGCCCACGCGTCCGCAGGCAACCAGTCGTGCCACAGCAAGCGTACGCGTCGCCCTGCGCCGACCTCGTCTTCCGTCTGATGGAGCGACTGCACCGCGTCGACAATTTCCCGATTCGGTGCGCCGCCCGCGCACAACACCATGGGTTCGCTGGGTAATGAGCGCGAATCCGCCAGCACGTCCTCATATACGTCGAGCAGGCGGGCAACAGCGGCTTCTTCCGCATATCCTTCGCGACGAGCCACGTTCCTTTCGCCCTCTTGGCGCGCTCGCTCGGGTGCGTCGATGTATGCCTTCATGGCTTCGGCAAGCCGGTCGGGAGCCCAGGGCGGCACAAGCGTTCCCGTCTTTCCCTGCTCGATCAACGCGCCGATACCACCAACGTCCGTTGCCAGTTGCGCCATACCGGCCGCCATTGCCTCAAGAAGCGACACAGGCTCGTTCTCGGGCCAACGGGAGGGCAAAACGATCACGTCACTGGTGCTCATCAATTCAATGATCCGATCGCGCGGCACGCGCCCGAGGCACTGGACAGTCTCATCGAGTCCCCAATCGGCAATCTGACGCCGGGTGTCTCCCAGCAAGTGGCCGTCACCTGCGATGGTGAGCGACCATCGCCCTTTCAACGATACGTCGTCAGACAGGCGCTTCGCCGCTTCGATGAGATCGGGAATTCCCTTGTGCTCCCCCATGTAGGCGACGCACAGAAATTGGGTCGCCGAAGAAGGTACTCGTTTCAATTCCCGGAACGGACGGAGATCAATGCCGTTCGAAATCACGACGGTTCGATCGCGCTGGGCCGCGCCCGCCTGCACGTATGCGTCAGCGAGGGAAGCGCTCGGCGACACGAGTGCCGAAGCGTGTCCGAGACACCAAACGATATAGTCTCGCCGCAAACGCATCGGCACCGAATGCGCCAGATCATGCGGGTGAATCGATGCGCTGCAGTGGGATCCGCACTCTTCGGTATTGCCGCAAATCGAACCATCGTCGCGAAGCTTCGTTCCGCGGTAGCAAAGCCCCCACAGGTCGTGAAGCGTGACCACCACCGGAATGCCTCGACGTCGCGCCAATGGAATGAGATGCATCCCTAGACCGGCCATATTGTGAAAATGAACCAGGTCTGGTTGCTCGGAATTCAATATGGCCCTGAAGTGCTCCGCGACGCGATCGTTCCTGAAATTGTCGCTGGCTTCGAACGACGTCACGCTGGTACGCCACACAACCATCCCGTCGTCATCTTCCCGGTCGAGACGTCCTCGGGCGTCTGCGTTTTCCGCAATTCTTCCCGTAAATACGACCACGTCATGACCGCTCGCCGCGAGGCCAAGAGCCTGGCGTCGAGCCACGACCTCGGCACCGCCCAACACGTGTGGCGGAAACAGATTGCTGACGATAAGGATTCGTCTGCGGCGCTTCTTGGTATCTGAAAGCACGATTAGATCTTCTAATGACGAGTACGCACGCCGGTATGATTTAGCACGCCGGTTTTACGCCGGCACTCATTGATGTTCGTCCGCCGACCCCAAGCGAATCGCGGACAGCTCGAACTCGAAACACTGGCCGTTGCGGCGACCACGGACCGGCACTTCGACCTGCCCGAATCCGGCCTCTTCGACCAATTTCGTGAGACTTGCGGGTGTCAACAAGTTGAAATGGAAATCGCCGTTGTAGTCCTGACTTCCGAACAACACCTCGCGGAAGTCATCGAAAGAGTAGTTACCTGTCGCCACCCCATTGAGCATGGCCTCGCCATCGGGCACGATCGCGCGCAAACGTCCGCCGGGTTTCAACATGGACCGCCAGTGCGGCAACAGTCGCCGCCGCAGCTCCTCCTGCGGGAAATGTTCGACGAGATGCGACGAAAACACTTCGTCGACGCTCCCCTCGTCAAAAGGCAAACCGCCGACATCGGCCACCACATCGACGCCCGGAACCTCACGGGCGTCGACATTGACATATTCCGGCATCGCGATGTGACCGCATCCCAGGTTAACCTTGAAGTTGCCCGTAGCCTTGGCCTGTTCCACTTTGCCCGGCGCCAACACCTTCGCGACGACATCATTCGATACGGCGCCCGGGCGGACATTGCGTCCGGCACCGTAGCTCAGTTCGTACATCATTTCGCGACGCACGAATTCGACGCGGTCGAGCAAGTAGCGCAATGTGTCATCGACCTGGGCACTGCGCCGCGCCATGTCCTGGCGAAGACCGTCGATCGACTGCGCAGAGCCATTCGCCATTGTTTCAAGGCGCTTCTCGACCGCAGTCGCGATAGCCGAGTCGAGCCGCGCTTCGATCCCGGCTTGCAGCCTTCCCTCGATGTCCGACAGATGCGTGAGCCGATTGTCGATTCCGCTCATGTCGTTGCGCACCCGCAACCAGACCTTGGTCAGATCGTCGATCGTCCGCTGGCTGCGGTTGCACTCCTGCTTCAGGCGATCTGTGGTTGCCGACGACGATCGCAGCTCGTTTTCGAGATGTTGGAGCCGAGGTTCGATCAGTATCAACGGCCGATTCAAGCGAAACAGCAACGGCGCCAGCAAAGGTCGCGCGAAGCGTTTCATGGTTTGCTTCAGTTGGCTCACAGTCATAAGGTGCTCCGAATTGCGTTTGAGATGTTGGAGGGGTATCAATTTGCCCCTCAAGCAATCTCGATAGGAACTTGGCAAAATCAATTAAGTGAACGTCATGCGCTTACGCGATGCGATGTTGATCGATAGATTTTCAATCGCGTGACAACCGTTCGGAGCGACGTTTCGCCCAAAGCACTTCTAGCCGGTCACGCATCGCCTCGCCCACTGGAACGGAACCGTAGCTGCGCCAGATGCGTTCGCGCGCAACCCTGCCACGCCTGCGCCCCTCCGACGGATCCGCTGCGACGTGCCGCATCACTTCGACTGCGGCGGCCTGATCGGGCTCCGCCCAAGACTGCCCTTCGGACCACGGATATTCGTTTGACGCCACCGGCCGCAACTGGTACGGAATCGGATAGCCTGTCTCGGCGGTCAGGAAATCGGTGCAACCGGAATAATCGGTACCAATGACGATCCGCTCGAACGTCATCGCTTCCGCCATGCCGAGCCCGAAACCTTCGGCACGATGCAACGACACATAAGTATCCGACGAACGGATCAAACCAAGCATCTCGTCGCGCGCCATGTTCGAGTCGAACATGAGAATCCGGGGATCCTGTCGCATCGCATCGCTAATGATGGCCTTGATGTCGGGGAAGTGATCGGGTGCCCCGGTCGACTTGATCACTAGCCCGACATTCTCGTCGCCGAGCGGGAAAGCTTCCTGGAATGCCTGGAGGACACCTAGTGGATTCTTCCGGAACGGCGACGAGTAGTAATCGAAGCTGAACATGAAATAAAAGCGCTCCTCGTCCATACCGAAATGCGCCCGCCCCGGATGGTCTCCGCCGGTATCGTCCATCGCGGGCGGCATGACTGTGATTGGTCCGTCGAAGATATGTGCGAACGCATCGGCAATGAACGTGTTGGGTGCCCAGATTTCGTGAATATGAGCAAGATTTCCGCGCCAAGCCTCCGGCGCCCTTGCTAGCTCCCAATACGGGCACAGGATGTTATAGGACTGCGCCAAAAGTCGTGGATCCAGCTCACGAAACACGGCGGGAACCTGATCGCAAGCGACCTCGATCACATTGACGTCGTACGGATGCTTCTTGTCGTATCGATGGGGCATGTATTCCCCGATCAATCTGCTTTCGATCCCCACTCGGAACGGATAGACGGCAAACGGCAAATCGACAGCTTCGGCCGCCGCCAGATTCGCACGGAATGCTTGCCCCAGGCCCAATGCGCCCTCGGCATAGCCGATAAAAAGGACCCCGTCCCGCAGTTCCAGCGGTTCGCTCGCGAAGCGAATGGGGAGAACCGGCGCCTGCTGATCCGAGACCTGTCCTTCGCCCGCGATGCGCTGTTTGAGCCACTGCACCCGCGTCCGGAAAAAAGGAGCGACCAGTTGCTTCGACGATATGGCAAGTGCGTGCTTCCAACCTTGCTGCTCCAAACGATCCGCAAAGAAGTTCGCCAGAAAGCCGCTACGTCGGAATCCTCGCACGACAACGCCCTTCCACCGCATGGACGCGCCCGCACCGGTCGTGTTCCAGCCCGCTTCGCCGGACGACGGCAACTGCATTCCACCCATACCGCGCGCATTTGCAGACGCCTTCGACCGCGCTGTCGGTAGCTCGAATTTTCCTTCGTTTTCCTCAATCAACGCTCTACGGATCGACAGGCTGCATTCGCGCCACGAGAATTTCGCGCGAATGGCACGAACGCCCGCTTCCGAAAGAAGTCTGTATCGCACCGCGTCCATGTCGTTCGCCTCCAGCAGCAACGTCGCCAGATGCTCGGCGGACGGCTCCCACCAGGTCCCGATCGTGCCGAAACCCTTGTCAGAGTAATCGGCCGGGATTTCGATTCCGGTCAACAACAATGCGCCGGGAATCGCAAAATCAGCCATTCCGCTGAAATTCCCGAAAATGGCTGGCGTACCGCACGCCATGGATTCGGCAATCCCGAACCCGAATCCCTCCGAGCGGGACGAGCAAACCGTGAAATCCACACTGCGATAGAGCGTCGCCAAAAACTCCTCGTCCATGCCTGCGATGCTTTCGTAAACTGCGATCCCTTCCGAAAGATACTCGGCTATGCGAAAGTTCCTCCAGATGCGCGTGCTGTCAGGACTCGGCATGGCTTTCAATATGCCCGTGCCCATCAGGATCAGTCTGGCGTCAGGCCGCATGCGATGAAAGGAACGCCATGCCTTGACCATGACGTCGAGCCCCTTCCGGTACTGATTACTGGCAAACCAAAGAAAGGTTTTTCCGTCCGAAAAGCGCATCGACGGCCCCCACGGCTGAAAGACATCGCTTTCGATACCGAGAGGAGCGTAATGAACGCGATCGAAACCGGCGCTCTTCAGTACCTCTACCCCCCAACGGGAGGACGTCAGCACCACCTTGTAGCGCTCTTTGAATGCCAGCCACGACTCGGGCAAACGCGACGTCTCCCAAACCGTATAAAGACAATCAAAAGGCTTTGCGCCCGGATGCGAAAAGACAAGCTCAGGTGCGGCGGGATGAACGAGACCGTAGCGCCTCAAATACGGATGAAGATTCTTGTTGACGATGTTCCAGGAATTCGTCTCTTTCGAGTGGTGATTCCTGTGAGAAACAGAGTGCCCCAGAAACTTCTGCGCAAACAGAAGCTTGTTCTTCGCGAGGTAGTTGCGCTTGAATTCACTCGGCTTCTCCGCAACGGTCGAACTCGTCCAGTGTTCGATTTGAGAGTAGGTCAGATATGCGCAAGTGTATCCGGCATCGCGCACGCGGAAACCGAAGTCCGCATCCTCGTGATAGAACCCATATTCGTTGTCGAGAAAACCGATCTTGTCGATGACTGACATGCGCACGCCCGCAAGAGTCAGCTCGCAAAAATCGGCTTCCAGACGTTTCGTATCGCCCGGAGGCGGGACGAAATCGTGCTTGAAAGTCAGCGTCTCGAGATCCCACGAGACACGATAGGCCAGCTTTCTTTGCGTGGCGGTCTTGTCGATGAGGATCTGTGCCGGCGCCACGATGGCGAGATCCGGATCCGTCAAAAGCTCCGCGAGCAACTCGCGAATCACATCGGTCGTAAACGTGAGATCGTTGTTGGCGACAAAGACAAAATCACACCCACGCTCCTTGGCCATTTCTGCGCCGATGTTGCATGCCTCGGTGTACGTGTGCGCTCGCCCAAGCTGCCTCAGGCCGACACCTGCGCTGCGACATATTTCTTCAGTATTGTCCGCACTCCCCTGATCCAGCACCACGACCAACTCGCCAGGAATCCGAAGCGTCGGCAGCATCCGCTCCAGAAGTTTGGCGCCATTGATCGATGGAATGACGAGCAGAGTTTTTCTCAGTGCAGTTTCAATAGTCATGTTTGCTTTGCGTTGGCAGCCGGGGAAGACCCTCGTCCCAACCGTGGCTACGTTCATTACCAGACCGGCGGACAGCGGCCCCGTTCATGGATGACATGGATGCTCGGGCACTCGCTTTCCGCCTTGCCACCGGGTTTTCGGTTACCGGCACGCGTCCACGACGAGCCTGCCGGATATGACCAAAAGCCTCAGCGATCGACGTGGCGCTTACGACGACGCGACCACCCGCCCGTAGTGATCCTCGAAGCGGACGATGTCGTCCTCGCCAAGATATGATCCCGATTGGACCTCGATCAGCTCAAGCGGGATCTTGCCGGGATTTTCCAGACGATGCGTCACACCGAGCGGAATGTAGGTCGACTGGTTTTCGCTCAGCAGCGTCACCAGATCGCCATTGAAAACGCGTGCCGTACCACGGACGACGATCCAGTGTTCCGCGCGGTGATGATGCATTTGCAGACTCAGCGACGAGCCCGGATTGACGATGATGCGCTTGACCTGGAAGCGCTCGCCCTGGTCGATGCTTTCATAAGAACCCCAGGGCCGAACGACTTTCCGGTGCGTGACCGATTCATGCCGGCCCATCGCACTGAGCCGTTCGACAATCTTCTTCACGCGTTCCGACTCGTCGCGATGTGTGACCAGCACCGCATCCGCCGTTTCGACGATGACAAGATCCTTGACGCCGATCGCGGCAACCATCCTGTGATCCGCGCGAATGTAGCTGTCGGTCACTTCGTCCGTCAGCACGTCACCCAGCACGGTATTGCCTTCCTCGTCGGCCGCGGAAATCTCTGCGAGTGCTGCCCACGAACCGATGTCGCTCCAGTTGAGACCGGTTGTCGCAACCATCACTGCGCGATGGGTCTTCTCCATCACCGCATAGTCGATCGAGATATTCGGGCTTTCTTGGAACGCAGCGGGATCGAGTCGCACGAAATCGTCGTCGCGCTTCGCCTGCGCGAGCGCCAGTTCGACCTGCTTGAGAACGGCGGGCTCGAAGCGCGCCAGTTCTTCAAGGTACACGGACGCCTTGAGCATGAACATGCCGCTGTTCCAGTAGTAGCCGCCCTCCGCGAGAAACCGCTCTGCCGTGGCAGCGTCCGGTTTCTCGATAAACGCATCCACACCATAGGCACCTTCATGCGACGCCAGTGCGTCGCTGCGACGAAGATAGCCATAACCGGTATGCGGTTTTGTCGGTTCGATACCGAACGTCACCAAATGACCTTCGTTCGCGATGTCCCGGGCGGTCGACGCGATTCGTGCGAAGACTGCTTCGTCGAGAATGACGTGGTCCGAAGGCAGCACGAGCAGTAAGGCATCCGGTGTCTGTTCCAACGCGAGCAGCGCTGCGGCGGCCACCGCTGGCGCAGTATTCCTTCCAATCGGCTCGAGTACGACCGCAGAAGGCGTCACGTCGATGCTGCGCAATTGGTCGGCAACGAGAAAACGCTGTTCCGTATTGGTGATCACGATCGGCGGATTCACGTCCGCCATACCATGCAACCGCCGTACCGTCTGCTGTACGAGCGTGTGACTGCCCGTCAGCTTCAGATATTGCTTCGGGTACCCGCCGCGTGACATCGGCCAGAGTCGGGTACCGCTGCCACCACACAAGACAACCGGATATACGTTCACGTCAACTCCGTAAAATGATGATGCTCTAAAAACTGCATGTGCGAGAGGTTCGGCACGAGCGGCTATGCGGGCACTTCCACCCGCGGCGGCCAAGCCAAACCAAAGTCGTCACGCGCCAAAGTCAGATTGGGGCTGTAGAAAGGATCGTGCTTCAAGCGGTCCTCCCAACGTTGCTTCATATACTCGAACTCGCGCTCGAAGCGCGCTCGCCTGAGAGGGTCGTCGTCACGGCCACGCGTGGCCGACTCGTGGTGGTACAACTCTGCAAACGGGGTCCAAACGTTTCGGTACCCGGCCTCGCCGACGCGAAGGCAAAAATCGACATCGTTATAGGCAATCGCCAGATCCCGCTCGTTCAACCCGCCCACCTCGCGATAGATCGACGTGCGCACGACAAGGCACGCCGCGGTGACTGCCGAAAAGGCGTTGATGAGGCCTGCTCTGCCGAAATATCCACGCGCCGCGCGTGGCAGGTGTTTATGGGCGTTCCCGGCCACGCCCAGAATGCCCAAGACTAGTCCGGCATGCTGAATTGTATCGTCGGGATAAAGAAGCTTCGCCCCCACTGCCCCAACGTCCGGTTGCAACGCCAGCGCAACCATTTCCGACAGCCAGTCCGGCGATATGACCTCGACATCGTTGTTCAGCAGCCCGACCAGCTCACCGTTCGCCTGTTCGACGGCCGCATTGTTCAACGCGGAATAATTGAACGGCCTGTCATCGCGCAAGACGCGGATACGGGGATCCCCCGCTATCGATTCAAAATAGCGCAAAGCTTCCGGATCGTCAGAACCATTATCGATCAGGAGGACTTCATAGTTCGCGTACGTCGTTTTCTCGAAAATGCTTTGGATACATCGGCGTACCAGTTGGGTGGCATTGCGCGTCGGAATGATCAGGCTGACGAGCGGCTGCCTCGCCGGCAACGCATACCGGGCACGATAGCCATAGCCGATGTACTCGACTTGGCAGTCGATGCCCCGCCGCGCGAAATGCTCGTTGAGTGCCCGCTCTCCGGCGACCGCGGCGTAAGGTTTTGCGTCCGAGCTGAAAGCGGTGCTCTCCGAATGAACCCGCCAGTGATAAAGCACGCGTGGAATGTGATGGATCGCCGCGACATCCGTGCGTTCGATGCAGCGCAGTGCCAGATCGTAGTCTTGCGACCCCTCATATCCGACGCGGAACCCTCCCACTTCGTTCAGCAACTCTCTCTCGTAAACGCCAAGATGACTGAACATGTTGTGCGAGTAAAACAAATCGGGATTCCAAGCACACTTGAAATAAGGGTCATGACGCACGCCCGACTCGTCGATCTTGTCCTCGTCCGAGTAGATCATGCGCGCAGAAGGATTCTGCTCGATGACGTTAGCTACATGGTAAAGCGCATGCTCGGGAAGCAAGTCGTCGTGATCGAGAAGTGCGACCCATTCGCCCGTCGCCAACGCCAGCGCGCTGTTCGAGGCGGCAGAGATATGCCCGTTTTCTTCGCGAAATACGGCCTTGATACGCCGATCCTCGCTTATGTAACGCTCGATCAAGGGGCGAACGGCCGGATCGGTCGATACGTCATCGGCGATGCATAATTCCCAATGAGGATAAAGCTGACCGCGTACCGATTCGATCGCCGCTGCAAACCATTCTGGTTTGGGGTTGTACACGGGCATGACCACGGAAATCACCGGCAAGCGATTGAAACCGGCGATGTGCTGCCGAATGGCATTCCGCGTCGCATCATCGACCTGATCGTAGTGACGCACCCAATCGACATAGTCGTCGCGGCCAATGATTCCGGGCGCACCGGCCCGCAGCCAAACGAGTTTGTGCATCACGCCGACGATGCCCTCGCGGCGATATACGCCATATGCCTTGCGCAGGACAGCGCGGAGGCCACCACCTCCGGCTGCCCGTTTCGCCAGCGAATGTATCTCCAACAGTTTCAATTTGCCCCACACCTTGCCGTGTCTTCCTGCGCGCTCATTGCAACGCCTTCGATCCGACGATTCTCGATGTTGCGCCGGACCTTCCCGCAGCCGTCGCGCCCACCTGCTTCGCAACGAGCCCGCGAACGGCCAACGCGGCGTCCACCAGGTTCGAAGCTTATGACTATTGCTCAGGCCGTTGCCGCTTCATATGCCGACACGATCTCTTCCGTCGGCCCGAACGCCCGTACACTCCCACGCTCCATCCAGAGCACCTTGTTGCAAACCTTCCGAATTTCCGAGTTGGAGTGCATTGCAAGCACGACGATTTCCGCACGACTGTGCAGATCCGCTAGTCGTGCCTCCGCCTTATGCATGAACGATGCGTCGCCGACACCCATGACTTCGTCGAGCAACAGGATCTCGGCGTCGACCGCGGTCGACACTGCGAACGCAAGTCGCACCTTCATCCCGCTGGAATACGTGCGAATGGGCAGATCGAGATAATCGCCGAGCTCGCAAAATTCGGCGATGTCCCCTTGCTTTTCCCTAATCTCCGAATCGGACATGCCGAGCAGCAACCCTCGGAGCCGGATGTTCTGCATACCGGTCGAATTCTCGTCCATGCCGAGGCCAATATCGAGCAGCGGCACGACTTTCCCGTCGCGCGCGAGCGTACCGGCGGTGGGCGGATAGATACCCGCCATCGCTCGAAGCAACGTCGATTTCCCCGCCCCGTTATGCCCGATCAGACCGACACGGTCCCCGCGTTCGAAACGCAGGTTCACGTTATCGAGCGCGCGAACGACGATCACGCCGTCGTTACCCTCGGCGATCCGGTTGCGCCGCCCCATGCGGAGCACTTGCTTCTTGAGCGATCGCCCCTGCACGTCGAAGATCGGCAAATCGAGCGTCACGTCCTTCAATTCAATATATGCCATGTTACGGACCTCAAACCCAATACGGAATGCGCTTGAGATAGCGCCCGGTCATGAACAGCGCGACAGGCCATCCGATCAGCGCCATGCCAATCGTGACTGCCCATGTCGTCGCGCTCGGCATTTGCCCGATCAGCGGACTGCGTACGACATCGATCAGGTAAGCGAGCGGGTTCCATTCGACGATGAACGAAAAGCGGGTCAGCGAGTCCGGGCGGAAAATAATCGGCGTCACGTAGAACGCAACCTGAAGCAATGCGCCGACGATCTGCGGGAGGTCGCGAAAGCGCGCCGACAGCAGGCTGATTGTCATCGCGATCCACATCGCGTTGATGACATAAATGACAAGTGCCGGAATGAAAATCGGCAACGTATCCCAACGCTTTACTCCGAAGATCGCCAGCAACACGATGACGATCAAGAAGTTGTGTGCGAGGACGATCAGGTTCCGCCAGACGACTTGCAAGATATAGATCAGCTTTGGGGTCGCCATCTGGCGGATGTACGACGCGCTATTGATGTACGCGACGCTACCTTCCTGGATGGTTGCCGAAAACATGCCCCACAGCACGAGACTGCACGCGAGGAACGGTAGATACTCGTTGATCTTCTGCCCGAACAGCGTGCCGTAGACGATACCCAGCGACGTGATCATCACGCCCATACTGATCGTGAGCCAGAACGGCCCGAGGCGCGAACGCGCATAGCGTTGCCGGATTTCCAGCCACCCGAGCAGCGTCCACAATCGCCACGATGCGATGCTTTTCTTGAGGTCAGCGAGTGAGAGATTCAGCATGCGAGCTTTCAAAAAATGAATGAATAGGGAATCATCGGGCAATTATCGCCGATGAAATCAGAGCGCTCCAGCACGGCCGAGTATCCCGTGCCAGATGCCCAGCAGCGACAGCCGCAAGTGAGTCAGGCGAGGCTGCATGAAAAGTGCATAGATCGCAAGACGAAACGGCATCTTGACAAGTTCGGTCGATTTCCAGGTCCAGGGCACGTAACTGCGCCTGATCAGCGCCACGGCATTACGGAACAGGTAGTAATGGCGCACCGCACTATGCCCCGGATACTTTCTGCCGAACACGCGCACGGGTTCACCGCCAAGTTCGTGCGCAAGCCGCAGTGTCGGCGCGCCCAGCACCGCGTATCCTTTCGAACGCGCGCGAACACACCACTCCAGATCGACGAAATCGATGAACAGCGAATCGTCCATGGGACCGATGTCTCGCCAGGCTGCGAGATTGACGCACGAACCCGACGTGATCAGAAAATCGACGTCGACCGGTCGTGTTCCATTCGGCTTGATGCGTTGCAGCCTCAGGTAGCCAAAACGAACAAACGGTGCGATTCCGCCCAAGCGTGCGTCTTCGTATGCCGGCCCGATGAGCGCCACGCGCTGATTGTGCGCGCGCTCATCGGCGAGCAGTTGCGGCAGTTCCATCAGCAGTTGCGCCGAGGGTTCGCTATCCTGATCGAACAGCAGCGCACTCGTGCAATCTGCGTCGAGCAATCGCTCGACGCCCTGGTTGAGCGCCGTTGCAATGCCCAGGTTCGCGCCGTTTGCCAGGTAGTCGACCCTGGCGTCCAGCCCCAACGCATCCGCCGTGGATACGGATTCGGTATTGTCGATGACGACGCATGGCCACGTAGCCGCGAGCCGATTCGCCCGGGCCACGCAATCGCGGTCCGGCCGATAGAAGACGATCACGATGCCCGTGCGCTCCCGACGGGCGGATGGTTCGTTGGAGTTACTCACTCAGACAGAGCCGTAATGCATCGTCCCAAGCCGGCATATGCAGGCCGAACGTCCCGGCCAGCTTGTCGAGAGACAACCTCGAATTTGCCGGACGCTTCGCAGGCACCGGATAATCGCTTGCCGGAATCGGGACGACCTTCGGCGCACGCTCGCCCATTGCGTTCGCAAAGATGGCTTCGGCAAACCCGTGCCACGATGTCGCACCGGTCGACGTGAAGTGATACACGCCGGAACGCTGCGCCCACCAGTGTGCGTCATCAGCGACCAACGCCTGTGCGACGATGTGCGACGTAGCCGTGGCGATAGTCTTCGACCAGGTCGGCGCGCCGATCTGATCCGCGACTACGCGCAACCCCGGACGCTCGCTCCCGAGCTTCAGCATCGTCAGCAGGAAATTCTTGCCGCGCCGCCCGTACACCCAGCTCGTGCGCAGAATCAGGTGCGCACAGCCCGTCGCCGCGATCGCCCGCTCGCCTTCGAGCTTGGTCAGCCCATAGACGTTCTGCGGATTGGTCGCATCCGTTTCGACATAGACGCCCTCTTTGGTGCCGCAGAACACGTAATCGGTCGAGTAATGAACCAGCGCCGCGCCGGTGCGCGCCGCTTCCTCCGCGAAAACACGCGGCACGTCGGCATTCAGGCGACGTGCCGCGTCGACGTCCGTCTCCGCCTTGTCGACAGCCGTATAGGCAGCCGGATTCACGATGATCGACGGCTTCAACTCGCGCACGACACCGCGCACGCGCTCGAGATCGGACAGATCGAGCATCGAACGGTCGCACGCCACCACACGTCCCAGGCCTTGCAGCGAGCGCAGCAGTTCGAAACCGACCTGGCCGTTCACGCCCGTCACGAGGATCGTCGGTTCAGGTTTCACACCTACCTCGCGCATAGACTTCGGCTTCGCTCAAACGCTTGCCGGCCGCATCCTTCATCGCCAGCAGCGGCTCGAAATCGATCGGCCACTCGATCCCGATCGCCGGATCGTTCCACACGATGCTCCGCTCGTGTTCCGGAAACCAGTAATCGGTCGTCTTGTAAAGAAACTGCGCGGCCTCCGACAGCACGACGAAACCGTGCGCGAACCCGGGCGGCACCCACAGCTGGCGATGATTGTCGTTCGACAGGACGACACCGACCCACTTGCCGAAGTTCGGCGAATGGCGACGAATATCGACCGCGACGTCGAACACTTCGCCTTCGACGACGCGCACGAGTTTGCCCTGTGCGTGCTGGATCTGATAATGCAGCCCGCGCAGCACGCCCTTCGACGATCGCGAATGATTGTCCTGCACGAATTCGACGCCGGGTGCGACCTGCTCGGCGAATTCCTTCCCGTTGAAACTTTCGTAGAAGAACCCGCGCGCATCGCCGAACACCTTCGGCTCGATGATCTTGACTTCGGGCAGCGCCGTCGCCGTTACTTGGATGGCCATGCAACTCTGTCCGTGAGAATGTTCTTGAGATACTGCCCGTACGCATTCTTCGCGAGCGGCTGTGCAAGCTTCAGCACCTGGTCCGCGTCGATCCAGTTCCGTCGGTAAGCGATTTCCTCCGGGCACGCGACTACGAGGCCTTGTCGCTTCTGCAGCGTCGCGATGAAGCTGGCCGCCTCGATTAGCGAATCGTGCGTACCGGTATCGAGCCACGCGTAACCACGCCCCATGATTTCGACATTGAGCGCACCGTCCTTGAGATATCGCGAATTGATGTCGGTGATTTCCAGCTCGCCGCGCGGCGACGGCTGGATGTCGGCCGCGATATCGCACACGCGGTTATCGTAGAAGTACAAGCCGGTCACTGCATAGTTCGAACGCGGCCGCGCGGGCTTCTCTTCGATCGACAGCGCACGGAACGACTTGTCGAACTCGACGACGCCGTAACGCTCCGGGTCGTGCACATGGTACGCAAACACCGTTGCGCCGGTTTCCTGCGCGTGCGCACGCTCGAGCTGCTTCGCGAGATCGTGGCCGTAGAAGATGTTGTCGCCGAGAATCAGCGCCGACGGATCGTTCCCGACGAATTCCTTGCCGATGATGAACGCCTGCGCGAGACCGTCCGGCGACGGCTGCACCGCGTACTGGATGTTCATGCCCCACTGGCTGCCGTCGCCGAGCATCGACTCAAAGCGCGGCGTATCCTGCGGTGTCGAGATGATCAGCACGTCGCGAATGCCCGAGATCATCAGCGTCGACAGCGGGTAATAGATCATCGGCTTGTCGTACACCGGCAGCAGCTGCTTCGACACGACATGCGTGATCGGATACAGCCGCGTGCCGGAGCCGCCCGCGAGGATTATGCCTTTACGTGCCATCGCATCGCTCCTCAGGTACGTCTCGCGTAGTTGGTCTCGACCCACTTGCGGTACTCGCCCGACGCGACTTCGTCGGCCCAGGCCTGATTGTCGAGATACCAGTCGACCGTCTTCGCCAGACCGGTCTCGAACGTTTCCGCAGGCTTCCAGCCGAGTTCGCGCTCGAGCTTGCGCGCATCGATCGCATAGCGGCGATCATGGCCGGGCCGGTCGGCCACATAGGTGATCTGGTCACGGTACGACCCTGCCGCCTTCGGGCGCGCCTTGTCGAGCAGGTCGCACAGCGTATGCACGACTTCGAGGTTCTTCTTCTCGTTCCAGCCGCCGACGTTGTACGTCTCGCCGGGCGCGCCGCGCGCGAGCACTTCGCGGATCGCGCTGCAGTGGTCGCCGACATACAGCCAGTCGCGCACGTTCTGGCCGTCGCCATACACCGGCAGCGGCTTGCCCGCGAGCGCGTTCGCGATCATCAGCGGAATCAGTTTTTCCGGGAACTGGTACGGGCCGTAGTTGTTCGAACAGTTCGTCGTCAGTACCGGCAGACCGTACGTATGGTGGTACGCGCGCACCAGATGGTCCGAGCCGGCCTTCGTCGCGGAATACGGGCTGTTCGGCGCGTACGGCGTCATCTCGGAGAATTGCGGGTCGGTCGCGGACAGCGAGCCGAACACCTCGTCGGTCGACACGTGCAGGAAACGGAACGCCGCCTTGTCGACGTCGTTCAGATCGTTCCAGTATTGACGGGTCGCCTCGAGCAACGCGAACGTGCCGACCACGTTGGTCCGCACGAAATCGGCGGGGCCATGAATCGAGCGGTCGACGTGGCTTTCGGCGGCGAAGTGCAGCACCGCGCGCGGCTTGTGCTCGGCGAACAGCGCATCGAGAGCATCACGGTCGCAAATATCGACACGTGCGAACACATGCTTCGGGTTTCCGTCCAACGACTTGAGCGTGCGGAGATTCCCTGCATACGTCAGCTTGTCGACGTTGAGCACGGCCTCGTCGGAATCGCGCAGCCAGTCAAGTACAAAGTTGGCACCGATAAAACCCGCGCCGCCCGTAACCAGGATCATGAGGCTCCCTCTAGTAATGCGCGGCAGGCCGTGGAACACCAACCGCATCAGATTCGTAGCAAGCAACCGTGGTCGCTGTGCCAAACCGGGAATTTTAACCGGTCGCCATGGCCTCCAAAGTCATGAAATGCTAATTTTGTTGGGGAAAGCGACAATTATAAGGAGCCGCCCCCTGCAAAAGCCATGCCGCTAACAACTTGATACAGCGCTTCGAACCCTTTCCAAGTGCGAAACTTCTTGCCAAATCAACCTCATGTGACGGAACAGAAATTGCGCAACACCGCATTAACTGGATAATTTTTCCCACATTCTCGATACTCGCAAAATCCGCCGCCTCATGACCCTCCCCCCCATTGCCATCGGCGACATCCAAGGCTGTCATTCAGCTTTCCAATCGCTGCTGGAAAAGCTTTCAGCCCCCGCCGACACCCCGCTGTGGATCGCCGGCGACGTCGTCAACCGCGGCCCGGGCTCGCTCGCCGCGCTACGCGCGGTGATCGATCTCGGCCCACGGGCGACCGTCGTGCTCGGCAATCATGACCTTCATCTGCTTGCGGTCTCCGCCGGGCTGCGCACCGAGCGCCCGGGCGACACCATCGGCGAGATCCTCACGGCCCCTGACGCCGAAGCCCTGCTCGACTGGGTCCGCCACCGTCCGTTCGCCCATTTCGAAGACGACAAACTGCTCGTCCACGCCGGCGTCCTCCCGCAATGGGACACCACGCTCGCCCTCGAACTCGCGGACGAACTCCAGCGCTCGCTCCGCGCCCCCGACTGGCGCGACACGTTGCAGAACCTGTACGGCAACGAGCCGAATCAATGGAGTCCGAACCTGAAAAAACGCGACCGGATGCGCGTAGCCTTCAACGCATTCACGCGCCTGCGCTTCTGCACGCCCGACGGCGTAATGGAGTTCAAGGCGAACGGCGGCCCCGACAGCGCGCCGCCCGGTTACCTGCCGTGGTTCGACGTGTCGGGGCGCCGCACCGAAGACGTGACGGTCGTGTTCGGGCACTGGGCCGCGCTCGGCCTGATGCTGCGCGACAACGTCGTCGCGCTCGATTCGGGATGCGTATGGGGAAACCAGTTGTCGGCCGTGAGGCTCACGGCCGATCCGGCGCAACGCACGGTCACGCAGGTGCAGTGCGAAGCGTGCCGCGCGCCGGGCGGCGAGTGATTACGCGCTGATTCGCACGACCGGAAAACGCCTCACCCCTCACGCCCCGGCACCGGCGCGTCAGCCGCCCCATCGCCCGTCGCACCGGCGCCGAGCTCGGTCGCCGGAAACGCGTGCTTCTGCAACTCGGCGAGCGACTCGGCCGTCGGCTTGCCGACCTTCTCCTGCAGCGTCGCCAGTGCGGCGGCGATCGCGTCGCGCGCGGCCGCGGACGTCGCGCGACGGTCGCCGCCCGGCGCGATCGGTTCGCACACGTACAGATGCGCGACGAGCGGCCCGCCGCGCAGCACCATGTCGAGCGACTTGCCGAGCGACAGGTCGCCCGTGTACGCCGGCGCGACGGACTGCCGCCCGTGCGCGTCCTCGTACATCAGGCAGATCGGCTGCACCGCGCAGCCGGCCGATACCGCGGCCTGGAACAGGTTCGCATGGAACGGCAGCAGATCCTGGCCATCGGACGTCGTCCCTTCCGGAAACACGCACATCACGCCGCCTTTACGCAACCGCTCGGCCATCTCGTGCATGATCCGCATCGCCTCGGTACGCTTCTCGCGCTGCAGGAACACCGTGTCGAGCTTTTCGGCGAGCCAGCCGACGACCGGCCACTGCCGCACCTCGGCCTTCGACACGAACGGCGTCGGCCGCCACGCGTTGACCGCATAGATGTCGATCCACGATACGTGATTGCCCACGACGAGCGCGCTTGCGTCGAGCCGCGCGCCGTCATTGTGGACGACGAGGCGCATCCCGCAGATCCGCAGCATCTTGACCGACCAGCGGCGTATCAGCTCGGCGCGGCGTGCGGGCGTGACGTGCGAAAAGCGCAGCGCGACGATCGCCATGCCGCGCAGCAGATGAAAGACGAGACGCAGCTTGCGAAGAGCGGTCATGACGAAGATCCGGCTTGGTTCAGTGGCGCTCGAACGCGACCTGGCCGGCGACGAGCGTCGCGCGCACGGTGGCCGGCAGTTCGTAGCCGAGGAACGGCGAGTTGTGACCCTGGCTCTTCAGCGCACGCGGCTCGACGCGCCAGTGCGCGCGCGGATCGAACACGCACAGGTCGGCCGCGCCGCCTTCGGCGAGACGGCCTGCGGGCAACTGCAGTACGTCGGCCGGCGCGGACGTGATGCGACGCAGCGCCTGCGCGAGCGGCGTGCGCGTCTCGTCCGCCCACTTCAGCGTCAGCGACAGCAGCAGCTCGAGCCCCGTCGCGCCCGGCGTCGCTTCACCGAACGGCAGCAGTTTCTCGTCGTCGTCGACCGGCGTGTGATCCGAGCAGATCGCGTCGATCGTGCCGTCGGCGAGCGCCACGCGGATCGCTTCGCGGTCGCGCTCGCCGCGCAGCGGCGGGTCGAGCCGGAACTGCGAATCGAAATAGCCGATGTCGACGTCGATCAGATGCAAGTGGTTCACGCCGACGTCGCAGGTCACGGGCAGCCCTTCCGCCTTCGCCGCGCGCACGAGCGCCAGCCCGGCCGCCGACGACAGCCGCGCGAGATGCACGCGCGCGCCCGTCACGCGCATCAGTTCGAAAATGGTGTGCAGTGCGATCGTTTCGGCCGCGACCGGCACGCCGGACAGCCCGAGCCGCGACGCGAGCGCGCCGCTCGCGGCCACACCGCCGCGGCCGATGAACGCGTCGAGCGGACGCAGCCACGTCGTGTAGCCGTAGGTGCTCGCGTACTGCAGCGCGCGCAGCAGCACCTGCGTGTCGCGCACCGGCACGTTGGCGTGCGTGAAGCCGACGCAGCCGGATTCGGTCAGCGCGACCATCTCGGTGATGACCTCGCCCTTGAGGCCGACCGTCAGCGCGCCGAGCGGATGAACGTTCGCCTGGTGCAGGTTGCGCGCGCGGAACTTGAGCATCTCGACGAGGCCCGGCTCGTCGAGCACGGGGTCGGTGTCCGGCGGGCACACGAGGGTCGTGACGCCGCCCGCGACGGCCGCGGCCATCTCGGACGCGAGCGTCGCCTTGTGTTCGTAGCCGGGCTCGCGCAGCCGCGCGCACAGGTCGACGAGGCCGGGCGCGACGATCAGGCCCGATGCGTCGATCGTCTTGTCCGCGTTGAAACCGGCCGGCGCTGAACCAGCCGCCGCGAGCGCGGCGATCTTGCCGTCCGCGACGAATACGTCGGCCTGCCGTTCGGTACCGGCGACCGGGTCGATCAGCGTGCCGCCTTTGATATGAATCTTCATGCGCTGTCTGTGAATGCGTTGATTGCGTTGAATGCCTGAACAAGAATGCGCGAAAACGGGCTCAGTCGCTGTTGCCGGCGACGATGCCCATCACCGCCATCCGCACCGCGATGCCGAACGTGACCTGATTGAGGATCACCGACTGCGGACCGTCGGCGACCTGCGAATCGATCTCGACGCCGCGGTTCATCGGGCCCGGGTGCATCACGATCGCGTCGGGCGCGGCGAGCGCGAGGCGCTCGGGCGTCAGGCCCCACGTCTTGAAGTACTCCTGCGCGGACGGCAGCAGCGCGCCGCTCATCCGTTCGTTCTGCAGGCGCAGCATGATGATCACGTCGACGCCCTTCAACCCTTCGTCGAGGTTGTTGAACACCTTCACGCCCATCTGCTCGAGGCCGCCCGGCAGCAGCGTGCGCGGGCCGATCGCGCGCACTTCCGGCACGCCGAGCGTGGTGAGCGCATGGATGTCGGAGCGCGCGACGCGCGAATGCAGGATGTCGCCGACGATCGCCACGCGCAGCTTCGTGAAGTCGCGCTTGTAGTGACGGATCGTGTACATGTCGAGCAGGCCCTGCGTCGGGTGCGCATGGCGGCCGTCGCCGGCGTTGATCACGTGCACGTGCGGCGCGCAGTGCTCGGCGATCAGGTACGGCGCGCCGCTCGACGCGTGGCGCACGACGAACAGGTCGGCATGCATCGCCGACAGATTGTTGATCGTGTCGAGCAGCGATTCGCCCTTGCTGGTCGACGACGCATTGATGTTCAGGTTCAGCACGTCGGCCGACAGGCGCGTCGCGGCGATCTCGAAGGTCGTGCGCGTGCGCGTCGAGTTCTCGAAGAACAGGTTGAACACGGACTTGCCGCGCAGCAGCGGCACCTTCTTCACTTCACGGTCCGTCACGCTGACGAACTGCTCGGCCGTATCGAGGATGTGATTGACGATCGAGCGCGGCAGGCCCTCGATCGACAGCAGATGTTTCAGCTCGCCGTTTTTCGTGAGCTGCGGGTTGCCCTTCAGGAAACCGTAGCGAAACCGGTCGGGGCTCGCGGCCGCCGCGGGATTGCCGGTGCGGCCAGTGGTGTCGGTGGTCATGGTGTGCGTGATTCCAACTATGCAAACGGGCCGCGGTGCAAACCAGCGGCCCGGGATACGGTTCGCGTGTCGTTCAGGCGCCGTGCGACTCGACGCGCAGCGTGAACCGCGCATCGTCGCGCGCGAGCACGAGCGTCGCGTCGGCCGGCACGTCGAGCGTGCCGCCGGCGAAGCGTGCGGCGACCGGCAGCTCGCGGCCGCCACGATCGGCGAGCACCGCGAGCTCGACCGCGGCCGGACGGCCGTAGTCGAACAGCTCGTTGAGCGCGGCGCGCACGGTGCGCCCGGTGTACAGCACGTCGTCGACAAGCACGATGCGCGCGCCGTCGACGTCGAACGGTAGCGACGTCGGGCTGGCCTGGCTGTGCAGCCCTTTCTTCGCGTAGTCGTCGCGGTGCAGCGCGACGTTGATGACGCCGAACGCCGGTGCGCCGAGATCGCGCGCGAGGCGCTCGGCGAGCCACGCGCCGCCGCTGTGAATGCCGGCGAGCCGCGGGCCGCCCGGTTCGGCGAACGCAGTGCCGTACGCGGCGCGGATCTGGTCGAGCAGGACGCGGTAAAGCGCCTCGGCGTCAATGGTGCTCATGGTCGGACAATTGATCGAGATACTGTTGAAGAATGACGCGCGCGGCTTCGGCATCGAGCATGTCGGTGCGTGCGCGGCCGCGCACGTTGCGCTCGCGCAGCCCGGCCTCGGCCTCGACCGACGAATAGCGCTCGTCGACCCACGTGACGGGCAGCCCGAAGCGGCCGTTCAACTGGTTGCCGAAGCGCTTCGCCTGCTGCGTCATGTCGTGCGGCGTGCCGTCCGGATGCATCGGCAAGCCCACGACGAGCGCGTCCGGCCGCCATTCGGCCAGCAGGTCGCCGACCGCCTTGAAGCGGTGTTCGCGGTTCAGGTTCTGGATCACGAGGAGCGCACGGGCCGAGCGCGTCAGCGCGTTGCCGATCGCGACGCCAATCCGTTTCTCGCCGTAGTCGAACGCCAGGAGCGTCGCATCGCGCGCGCTCGCGCCGCTCATGCGTGCCCTGCCTCGCCGGACAGCATCGACGAGCTGACGCCGAGCAGGCCGAGCGCGGCTTCGAAGCGCTCCTCGGCCGGCGTGTCGAACACGATGCGCGGATCGGCGGCGACCGTCAGCCAGCCGTTGCGGGAAATTTCTTCCTCGAGCTGCCCGGCGCCCCAGCCTGCATGGCCGAGCGTCAGCAGGAAGCGTTTCGGGCCGGTGCCCGTCGCGACCGCCTCGAGCACGTCCTTCGACGTCGTCATCTCGAGCCCGCCGTCGACGGACATCGACGAGTTGTAGCTCGCGCCCTCGACCGGCTCGTGCAGCACGAAGCCGCGCTCGGTCTGGACCGGGCCGCCGAAGTACACGGGGATGTGCAGCAGCGGCTCGATGTCGAGCTTCAGGTCGATGCGGTTGAACAGCGATTCGAGGTCGATGTCGGTAGGACGATTGATGACGAGGCCGAGCGCACCGCGCTCGCTGTGATCGCAAAGATAGACCACCGTCCCCGAGAACGTCGGATCGGCCATGTTGGGCATGGCGATCAGGAACTGGTTGGTGAGATTGATGCGATCGGAAGGCTTTGACATGGTTTGAATTTTAGCAAAGACGCCGCGACCTGACCGGGCCGCGATCAACAAGCAACGCCGCGCCGCGCTGGCAACGGCGCGCGCGGATCACACGGCACTCTAACACGCGCGCGGGCGCTGTCGGGAGCGTGTTGCAGGCCCGCGCGACAAGGGTCGCAGTCGCGTGTCCCTCCCCTTGTTCGTCAGGTCCGGCCGAGCGCGGCGCCGAGCGCTTCGGACGCCGCCGTGAGATCCGGCGGCGCGACGCCGGCCGCGATCTTCAGGAGCGCCGCGCGCAGCATGTCGGACGCGTGGCGGTGCGCATCGAGACCGCCGTCGGCAAGCGGCACGCCGTGCGCCGCACGCCGCCACGCCAGGCCGAGCGTGTCGGCCAGCAGCGCCGCGTGGCCGAGCCCGAGCGCGCACGCGGCCGTGCCGACCCGATAGGCCGCGCCGGACGCGTGCCATGCGGCGCCCGCGTCGGCCGTGGCCGGGTTGGCCGCAAGGTCGGCCATCGACGCATCGGCGGTCTGCAGGAAATCCTCATAGGCATGCGCGTTGACGGTCACGACGCCGAGCGCGCGAGTGGGCGCGACAGCGAGCGCATCGTGCTCGGCCCGCGCGGCATCGGCCTCCCACAATGCTTCGGATGCGGGTGTGCCGGCGACGTGCCAGTCGACCGTCAACCCGTAGTCGTGCAGCACGTCGACGAGCGCGACGTCCTCGGCCGCGGCGCCGAACAGCGCGAAATCGCGCCACAGCAGCGCCACCGTCTCGCGCACCAGGTCGGGCGGCGCCGCGCGCCGGCCCTGCGCGTGTTCGCCGAGCAGCAGGTTGGTTCGCGCGAGAAAGCGCTTCAGCTCGGGCGCGCCGCTTGCTCGCAGCGCACGCACGCACGCGGCCGCGAGCCGCCAGAAATCGTACGGCTCGTCGTCGGTGAGCGCGGCCAGCATCGCGTCGAGTTCGTCGAGCGCCGCCCCCGGCGCGCCGTGTTCGGCGCGCAGCACGCCCAGCAGCGCCTGCTCGTAGCGGGCCCGAATCCGGATCGCGAATGCATCGGGCAGCGCGCGCAGCGTGGCAGGCGGCACCGCGCGACCGACCAGCGCGAGCGCATCGAGCGGCGCGCTCGCGCGCAGGTCGGCGGCGCTTTGCGCCCGCAACGCACGGAAATGCTCGAAGAGAACGGGCGAGCACGCGAGCTCGCGCAGGTTGTGGCGCCCGACGGCCGCACGAAAGTCGTGCAGCGCGGCACGCCAGCCGGCCGAAGTCGGCTCGGTGGCGACGAGCGGCACGGTGGCCGACAGTTGCCCGGCGAAACGCGCGGCCGGCAGCCAGCCGGCTTCCGCCAGCACGGCCGCGGCCGCGGCAAGCGGCGCCGCGGCGTCGTCGCGCCGTTCGAATGCGTCGGCAGCCGCCGCCAGCCATGCGTCGGCCGCGCGCACGGCTCCGCCGCGCGGGTTGGGCAATGCGTCAGGGAGGGGAACGTTCGCCGGATCGGACGTCATGGACACGCGCGCCTGTGATCGTCAAGTCGCTCGCACGAACCGCGGCGCGCGAGCGCCGGGCCAGTGCGAGGCCTGAGCGGGGTGTCCGTGGGCCAGCGGTCCGATCAGATCTGGACCATCTCGAAGTCTTCCTTGCGGGCGCCGCATTCGGGACACGTCCAGTTGATCGGGACGTCTTCCCAGCGCGTGCCCGGGGCGATGCCCTCTTCCGGCAGCCCGGCTTCTTCGTCGTAAATCCAGCCACAAATCAGGCACATCCAGCTCTTGTATTCCATCTTAAGCCGCGTCGGGGAAAAGTCGGTAAATTCGGGAGCCATGATGGTACCGTGTCGGGGCCGGACTGCCTAGCAATCGCGCTGGAGGACGGCGACTACGTTGCGCTGCGCTAAAAAATCCGTCGTACCGGCCGGATTCCACCGCATAATGGTTGAAAAGTGCGGCCTGCCGGGCAACACAGGGCCGAAAAAGCCCATTCGCCTCGCCGTCCGCATCTCCGTCGCTTCTCCGTTTTTCTCTTGCCCCATTTTTACATGTCCAGCAACGCCCCTCCGATCGTCCTCACCTTCGGCCTGTCCGATCCCACCGGCGGCTCCGGCCTCCAAGCCGATCTGATGACCCTGGCGAGCATGGGCTGTCACGGCGTGTCCGTCCTGACCGGCTATACCGTGCGCGACTCGGCCGCCTGCGAAGAAGTGACCGGCCTCGATCCCGACGTCGTGGCCGCGCAAGCGCGCATGCTTCTCGAAGACATGCCGGTTGCCGCATTCAAGATCGGCGCGGCGACGCGCGCGGAAGTCGTGAGCGCGATCGCCGAAGTCGTCGCCGACTACGACGGCGTGCCGCTCGTGCTCGCGCCGGACTTCACGCTCGACGACGAACACGTGCTCGCCGCCGACGACCTGCGCGAATCGATCGCCGACCTGCTGGCGCCGCAAACCACGTTGCTGGTCGCCGACCACGCGACGCTGATCGCGCTCGCGCAGCCGGACGGCGATGCCGAGGCGCCGAATCTCGATGCGGCCGTGTCGCACCTGCTATCGCAGGGCTGCGAATACATCCTGTCGTCGGAAACGGGCTCGCACCGGCTCGTCAACACGCTGTACGGCGAGGAAGGTCAGCTCCGCGAGGACATGTGGGATCGCTCGCCGCACCGGCTGATGGGCATCACCGATACGCTCGGCGCGGCCATCGCGGCGCTGCTCGCGAACGGCCAGGAGCCGCCCGAGGCCGTGCGCGAGGCGCAGGAGTACCTGTACCAGGCCGTGCGCGACGCGTTCCGGCCCGGTATGGGCGCGTACCTGCCCGACCGGTTCTTCTGGGCGCGCAGCAACGACGATTCGGACACGCCGCCGGCCGTGAAGGCCGACCCGGTGCCGAGGACGTCGCACCGGCATTGAGTCGCGCCGCGGCGGGCAGGTCCCGCCGCCGCACGCCGCGCCGCTTCGGTGCGTGACGTATCCGGCCGCCTCATGCACGCATCCAAAACCGCGCACGAATAAAAAAAGACCCGCATCGCTGCGGGTCTTTTCTTTGGCTGGAACGCGCATCGCTGCGCGCTCCGGACACCCTCGACCGAAGTCGATTACATGTCCATGCCCATGCCGCCCATGCCGCCCGGCATGCCGCCCGGCATCGGTGCGTCTTCCTTCGGCAGTTCCGCGACAGCTGCGTCCGTCGTCAGCAGCAGGCCTGCAACCGAAGCTGCGTTCTGCAGTGCGGTGCGCGTGACCTTGGTCGGGTCGACGACGCCGGCTTCAACCATGTCGACGTACTCGCCCGTTGCTGCGTTGTAGCCGTAGTTGCCCGTGCCTGCAGCAACCGCCGCCACCACGACGCTGGCTTCTTCGCCGCCGTTCGTGACGATCTGGCGCAGCGGCTCTTCCATCGCGCGCAGCACGATCTTGATGCCGGCGTTCTGGTCGGCGTTCGCGCCGGTCAGGCCTGCGATCGCGGTGCGTGCGCGGATCAGCGCGACGCCGCCGCCTGCCACGATGCCTTCTTCCACAGCTGCGCGGGTTGCGTGCAGTGCGTCTTCGACACGTGCCTTCTTTTCCTTCATTTCGACTTCGGTCGCAGCACCGACCTTGATCACTGCAACGCCGCCTGCCAGCTTGGCCACGCGCTCTTGCAGCTTTTCACGGTCGTAGTCCGACGTCGCTTCTTCGATTTGCGCGCGCACTTGCTTCACGCGTGCTTCGATGTTCACGGCTTCGCCTGCGCCGTCGATGATCGTCGTGTTTTCCTTGCCCACTTCGATGCGCTTCGCCTGGCCCAGTTCTGCCAGCGTTGCCTTCTCGAGCGTCAGGCCGGTTTCTTCCGCGACGACTTGACCGCCGGTCAGGATCGCGATGTCTTCCAGCATCGCCTTGCGACGATCGCCGAAGCCCGGCGCCTTGACCGCGACGGTCTTCAGGATGCCGCGGATGTTGTTGACGACCAGCGTCGCGAGCGCTTCGCCTTCGACGTCTTCAGCGATGATCAGCAGCGGACGGCCAGCCTTCGCGACTTGCTCGAGCACCGGCAGCAGATCACGGATGTTCGACACCTTCTTGTCGTGCAGCAGCACGAACGGGTTGTCGAGGACGGCGACTTGCTTGTCCGGGTTGTTGATGAAGTACGGCGACAGGTAGCCGCGGTCGAATTGCATGCCTTCGACGACGTCGAGTTCGTCGGCCAGCGACTTGCCGTCTTCGACGGTGATGACGCCTTCCTTGCCGACCTTGTCCATCGCTTCAGCGATGCGATCGCCGATCGACGAATCGCTGTTCGCCGAGATCGAGCCGACCTGGGCGATTTCCTTGTTGGTCGTGCACGGCTTGCTGATCTTCTTCAGCTCTTCGACAGCCGCTGCGACTGCCTTGTCGATGCCGCGCTTCAGGTCCATCGGGTTCATGCCCGATGCGACGTACTTCATGCCTTCGCGAACGATCGATTGCGCGAGGACGGTTGCCGTCGTCGTGCCGTCGCCTGCGTTGTCGCTGGTCTTGGAAGCGACTTCCTTGACCATTTGCGCGCCCATGTTCTGGAGCTTGTCCTTCAGCTCGATTTCCTTCGCGACCGACACACCGTCCTTGGTGACCGTCGGGCCGCCGAAGCTGCGCTCGAGCACGACGTTGCGGCCCTTCGGACCCAGCGTGACCTTGACTGCGTTGGCGAGGATGTTCACGCCTTCGACCATCTTCGAACGGGCGGAATCGCCGAATACGACGTCTTTAGCTGCCATCTTTAACTCCTTGAATTCTTGGGAATATGTACCGTCGGGGAACGCTTACTTGGCGTTGACCACGGCCATGATGTCTTCTTCGCGCATGACCAGCAGTTCCTGGCCGTCGACCTTCACGGTCTGGCCGGCGTACTTGCCGAACAGGACGCGATCGCCGACCTTCACGTCGAGGGCGATCTGGGCACCCTTGTCGTCGCGCTTGCCCGGGCCGACCGCCAGGATTTCACCCTGGTCCGGCTTCTCGGCTGCTGCTTCGGGGATCACGATGCCCGAGGCGGTCTTGGTTTCCTGATCCAGGCGCTTGACGATCACGCGATCGTGCAAAGGACGAAGGTTCATATTCACTCCTCTCTTGACTGAGATTGAAGAACGCTTAGGGAATCTGCCCGGCTCGTCGCCCGGCAGAGAATTGTTAGCACTCTCGTGCAGCGAGTGCTAATTATATGGACGGGTTTTGACAAATTCAAGAAGGGAAACCGGGGGAATTTTCGCGGCGGCGATGCGGGGGATAAACACACGAAAACAACAAAAACCTTTTCAAAACAATAGCCTGAGTCAGAAACCGTTCCGGAGGGCGACCCGTGCGGCCCCGCGAACCTCATCCAGCCCCGTTTGGACACCGGGTAAGCCCGGAGTTCCTGAGACCGACGACATCGCAGCAAAAAAACCGGACGGGCGCCGATTTCACCCGTCGCGACGCGCTCGTCCGCCGGCGTCGCCGGGCCCAGCGTCACGCTCCTCACGCATCGGCGCAGTCCGCGCCCGACAGCGGCCGGAAGGTCCGGCCGTCCGTCTCGACGGCCGCGCCCAGCCGCCGCGCGAGCCCCTTCGCGCCTTCGCGCATCACGACGTCGTGATTCCATCGGAACAGTGGCCGTGCGAGCGGCTCCAGCCAGTTCATCCAGCCGTGCGTGCGGATGTGCCAGTCGTAGCGCACGACCGTGCGCGCGCCGTCGGCGGCGAACGACCAGCGTCCGTCGCCTTCGATCACGCCGCTCGCATGGCCTTCGAGCGCATGCGGCGGCTCGACGCGCCGCACGCGCATGTCGAAGGTCAGCCGGTACGGCAGCGCACCCTTCCATGTATACCGGTGCAGCGCGCCGACGCCGCGCGCGTCGCCATGCTCGAGTTCGACGGTGCGCACGGCGCCCTTCCACCAGTCGGGCCAGCGGTCGACCTGGTAGATCGCGTCCCAGACCGCCGCGAGCGGCGCGTCCACGCGCCAGGTCGTCGAAAACCGGTACTCCGCCATGCAGCCTCCGGCATGCGTGTCAGGAACGCGGATCAGCGCGCCGTCAGGGCGCGAAGAAACGCTCGGGAAACGCGACGTCGATCTCCACGTCGTCGAGCGTCACGGTTTCGAGCGGCACGTCGTCATCGTCCGCGTAGCTGACGACCTTCAGCGGAAAACCGTCCGCGGCGTCGAGCCACAACCGGTAGCGGTGCACGCCGTCGACCGCGTGCGCGGGCGCGCCCGTGACCAGCACGCGCAGCGCGGTCCGGCCGCCGGCGGCCTCCTCGCCCTCGGTCACGGTCGCGCCGCCCTGCTGCAGCGCATGGACGTTGCGCAGCAGTTCGCCGACGTCCGAGCGGTCGACCCGGTGGCCGGTACGATCGCGCACGAGCGGATTGGACGGCGACAGCGTCAGCGCGGGCGGCGCATGCGTGCCGAACGGGCGCAACCGCACCTTGCCGTCGCCGGGATCGTACGCGAGCACCGCGCCGCGATGCGGCGACACGAAATCCATCCGGACGAAGCCCGGTTTCAGGTACGCGTAGCGGATTTCGGTGCGCTCGCCGTCGCGCGCCGACGAGCGGATCGTCGCGCGGTACGAGCGGACGTGGTCGAAATGCGCCTGCGCGACGGTCACGGGATCGGCTGTCATGCTCGCTCCTATCAGGCTCGCGGCCAGCAACGCGGCGATCACGGCGCCGCCTCGACATCGAGCACGCCTTCCATTCCGCGCTCGCGATGGCTCCTGAAAAACAGCAGCCGGTGCGTGCAATAGTAGGCGAACCGCCCCGGCTGCTGCGGCGTGAAACGAAACGTTCTCGGCGTCGTGCCAAGTTCGGTATGCACTGCGATGCCCGCCTGCGGTGGCGCGTCGATTTCGAAGCTGTGCGGCACCACGCCGGGTTCGGCCGACACGGTCAGTTCGACCGGCACGTGCGCGCGCACGATCACGTGATTCGGCCGGAAGAAATAGCTGCCGCCGACGATCGCCACGCGCTGCACCCCGTCCGCGTCCACCGGCACGCGCACGGGCGGGTCGCCGTCCGCTCGCGCAAGCAGCGTGCCCGCCAGGAACGCCGCCAGCCCGAGCCCCTTCATCATCGCCGTGTTCATCGCCTGCTCCCTGCGAGCGCCGCGCGTCATCCCTTCCATGCGTCGGTCGGGCCGCCCAGCGCCCCGCATGCGTCGATCGCGAGTTCGCGCAGACGCCGTTCGTCGCCGCGGCCGGACAGCGCATAACCCATGCCGCGATCCGACCAGAAATACGTGTAGCGGCCGTCGGCCGACATCGCCTGCGGCGCGAGGCGCCGCGTATCGTATGCGGTCATGTACAGCGTCACGCGCGCACCGTCCGCGCGCTGGTACATGAGCTGGGCGGCCGGCCCCGCGTCGCCGGGCAGCACCCGGCCGCCCAGCAGCGCGTAACCGTATTCGTCGAGCGACGGTGCGCGCACCGGCCGGCCGACGCGCGCCGACAGCCACGCGGCGAGACGCGCGGGATCGGCCGCACCGACTTCCACCGGATGCTCGCGGTCGGCGGCGTACACGGCGTATGCGACATCGGCGCGCGCGGCGAACGCCGGTTCGCGGCCGAACGCCGTCCAGCCCGCATGCAGCGCGACACCGATCAGCAGCCCGGCCGCGAGCCCCGCGAACGCATGCGCGACGGCGCGCCAGCGCGGCGCGCGGCGTTGCACGAACAACGCGGGCGCGGCCGCCGGCAACGGAAACAGCGCCTTCAGCGCATCGCGCTGCGCGCGGTAATGCGCGAAGCGTTCGGCTTCCCGCGGATCGGACTGCAGGCGTTCGAGCATCTCGCGGCGCTCGTCCCCGGACAACTCGCCGTCCAGCAGCGCGGACAGCAGTTGCGCCGATGCATCGTCGTCCCGCTGGTTCGAAGGCTTGCGCGGATCGTCCATCATGGCTTCCCGATCACCCGTAACGTGGGCGTGCCGTGCGCCGACGGCCCGTCCGACAGCAAGGCGCGCATCTGCGCGCGCGCCCGCGCGAGTCGCGACATCACCGTGCCCATCGGCACGCCGAGCACCTGCGCGGCATCGCGATAGCTCAACTCCTCGAGCGCGACCAGCAGCAGCACCTCACGCTGTTCGACCGGCAGCCGGTACAGCGCGCGCTGCACGTCGCGCAACTCCAGCCCGCCGACCTCGCCGGCCGGCGCGGCCATCGTCTGCCACGGCGCGGTGGCGTCGTCGACCGCGATCTCGTGCCGCGCGCGCAACTGGTCGATGAAGCGGTGCCGCAACAGCGTCAGCAGCCACGCGCGCAGGTTGCCGCAGTCGCGCGGCGGCCGGTTCAGCGCACGCTCGAGCGTGTCCTGCACGAGATCGTCGGCCCACGCGCGCTCGCCCGTCAGCGCACGCGCATAGCGCGTGAGATGCGGAAGCCACACCAGCAGGTCCGATTCATAGCTCATCGGGGCGCCTCGCGCGTCGCCGCGCGATCACGGCCGCGCAACGTGCCACATGCCGCCGACGCCGTCGCCGCCCGCGTCGCCGGCCTTGTGGTCCATCTTCCAGCGATACAGCGGGCGGCCGCGGTACGCCCATTGCTTTTTGCCGTCGTCGCGGGCGACGAGACTCAGCGCACCCGACGCCTTGTCGTACGCGTCGGCAAGCGCGGGCGGCCAGTTGGCTGCGCACGCGCTGTCGCACATGCTCTTGCCCGGCGCATCGCGATCGAACACGTACAGCGTCATGTGCGCTTCGTCGACCAGTTTCCCGTCGGCGGCCTGCGGCGGTTCCGCGGCGGCCGGCCGCACGAGCGCCGCCGTCAGCGCGGCGGCGAAAAGCATCCGTTTCATTCCCGTTCTCCTTGGCGTCGTGTCGCGACATGGCGGCCGCCGGACGGGACGATCGGCTGCGTCGCGATCATTATCCCGCCGGCCGGCCGTGCCGGAACTCGGTATGTAAACGGACGGCGACGGCCGGTTATTCCATGCCATACCATGCCGCGCCGCAAATAGCGGCGGCGATCATTCATGCGACGAAAGAAAACGGGAAGCCCGAAATGACAACGCGGCATGACATCGCTGTCATGCCGCGTTGCGCGACCATTTCGCACGACGGCCGATGCGGCGCCGTCGTGCGGTTTCGGCCGGTTACCTCGGCAGTGCGCCGGTCAGCGACTGGAGCAGCGTCGTCACCGGTGCGAGCGGGTTGTTCGGCGAGCTGTTGCCGGAATGCGGCGTCACCGACAGGCTCGGCGAGGAGCCGAGCACCGTGCCCACCGACGTGCCGACCGCATTGACGACCGTCGCCGTCGAGTTGGCACCCGTCGTCAGCAGCGAACCGACCGCGCCCGCCGTGCCGCCGGCCGCATTCGCGCCCGAGCCGAGCAGGCTGCCGCCTGCCGCTGCCGCCGAACCGCCCGCACCCGACAGCGCGCCGGCCGCCTGGCCGAGCGCCGCCGGACCGGACGCAAGTGCGCCCGTTACCGAACCGAGGGCGCCAGTCAGCGCGCCGGCCGGGTTGCCGCCGCCCGTCAGGCCGCTCACGAGGTTGGTGATCGGCGCGATCGGGCTGCTGCCGGCGGCGCCGGACAGCGTGCCGACCACCTGATTCACGACGCCTTGCACCGGCGCCAGCGGGTTGGAACCGCCGAGGTTGCCGAGGGCGCCCGTCACCGAGTTCAGCGCCCCCGTCAGTGTCCCGGCCGGATTGCCGCTGCCGAGCGTACCGACGACCTGGTTCACGACACCCTGCACCGGCGCCAGCGGGCTCGTGCCGCCCAGTGCGCCGAGCGCGCCCGCCACCGAGCCGACCGCGTTGCCGAGGGCGCTCGTGGCCGTCCCGACCGCGTTGCTCAGCGTGCCGGCCGGATTGCTGCCGCCGAGCGTGCCGACCACCTGGTTCACGACGCCTTGTACCGGCGCCAGCGGGTTCGTCCCGCCGAGATTGCCGAGCGCGCCCGTCGCCGAGCCGAGTGCGCCGGTCAGCGCGCCGGCCGGATTGCCGCCCGGCAGCGCATTCTGCAGGCCGTTGACGAGGTTCGTGATCGGCGTGATCGGGCTGCTGCCGCCGGCACCCGACAGCGTGCCGACGACCTGGTTCACGACGCCCTGCACCGGCGCCAGCGGGTTCGCGCCGCTGAGCGCGCCCGTCACCGAGTTCAGCGCGTTCGTCAGCGCACCGGCGGGATCGCCGTTGCCGAGCGTGCCGGCGAGCTGCGTGACGGCACCCTGTACCGGCGCGAGCGGGCTCCCTGCGCCACCGACGTTGCCGAGCGTGCCCGTGATCGTGTTGACCGCGTTGCTCAGTGCGCCGGCCGGGTTGCCGCTGCCGAGCGTGCCCGTGACCTGATTCACGACGTTCTGGATCGGGGTGATGGGGTTCGCGCCGCCGCCGAGGGTGCCCAGAGCGCCGGTTATCGTGCCGAGTGCACCGGTCAAGGCGCCTGCGGGGTTGCCGCCGCCAATGCCACCCAAGGCACCCGTTACCGTACCGAGTGCACCGGTCAATGCACCGGCCGGGTTGCCACCGCCGACGCCGCCCAAGGCGCCCGTCACCGTGCCGAGTGCACCGGTCAATGCGCCTGCCGGATTGCCTCCGCCGACGCTGCCCAGTGCGCCCGTTACCGTGCCGAGTGCGCCGGTCAATGCGCCTGCCGGATTGCCTCCGCCGACGCCGCCCAAGGCGCCCGTTACCGTACCGAGTGCGCCGGTCAACGCGTCTGCCGGGTTGCCACCGCTAACGCCACCTAAGGCGCCCGTCACCGTGCCGAGCGCACCGGTCAACGCGCCTGCCGGGTTGCCACCGCCAATGCCACCTAAGGCGCCCGTCACCGTGCCGAGTGCGCCGGTCAATGCGCCTGCGGGGTTGCCACCGCCAACGCCGCCCAGGGCGCCCGTTACCGTGCCGAGTGCGCCGGTCAATGCACCGGCCGGGTTACCGCCGCCGACGCCGCCCAAGGCACCCGTCACCGTGCCGAGCGCGCCGGTCAATGCACCGGCCGGGTTGCCGCCACCAACGCCGCCCAGAGCACCCGTCACCGTGCCGAGTGCACCGGTCAACGCGCCGGCCGGGTTGCCACCGCCAACGCCGCCCAAGGCACCCGTTACCGTACCGAGTGCGCCGGTCAATGCGCCGGCCGGGTTGCCTCCGCCAACGCCGCCCAAGGCGCCCGTCACCGTGCCGAGTGCGCCGGTCAATGCGCCTGCCGGATTGCCGCCGCCGACGCTGCCCAGTGCGCCCGTTACCGTGCCGAGTGCACCGGTCAATGCACCTGCCGGATTGCTGCCGCCGACGCCGCCCAGTGCGCCCGTTACCGTGCCGAGTGCGCCGGTCAATGCACCGGCCGGGTTACCACCGCCGACGCCACCTAAGGCGCCCGTCACCTGATTCACCACACCTTGAACCGGCGCCAGCGGGTTCGAGCCACCGCCGATACCGCCCAATGCGCCCGTGGCCGTGCCGAGCGCGCTGCTCAGCGTGCCCGTCGCCGTGTTCAGCGCACCCGTCAGTGCACCCGCCGGGTTGCCGCCGCTCAAGGCGCCCGTCACTTGATTCACCACGCCCTGAACCGGCGCCAGCGGACTCGCGCCGCCACCGATACCACCCAGTGAGCCGGTCACCGTACCGATTGCCCCCGTCAACGCACCTGCCGGGTTACCGCCACCCAGCGCACCCGTCACCTGATTCACCACACCTTGAACCGGCGCCAGCGGGTTCGAACCACCGCCGATACCGCCCAATGCGCCCGTGGCCGTGCCGAGCGCGTTGCTCAGCGTGCCCGTCGCCGAGTTCAGCGCACCCGTCAGTGCACCGGCCGGGTTGCCGCCGCTCAAGGCGCCCGTCACCTGATTCACCACACCCTGAACCGGCGCGAGCGGCTGCACCGTGCCGCCACCGCCGAGTGCGCCCGTCACCGCCCCCACGGCGCCCGACAGCACTTGCCCCGGCTCGCCGAGCGACGTCTGGATCGCGCCCGACCCGCCCGCCGTCACGGTAACCGAACCCAACGGCGACGTACCCGTCGCGGCCAGTCCCACCGACACGCTGTTCGTCGGCGGATTGACGATCACTTGCGGGATCGGCAGCGAATCGAGGGCCCCCGCCATCGCGGAACCCGAAGCCAGCACCCCGAACACCGTCGCGACCGACAGCGCCACACCCGTCAATTTGAAATTCTGTCCCATCGTTATTTTCCCCATCTCGGTTGGCACTACGTTGACAAAGCATGGGGACGGATTGCACGAAGCGTGCCAATTCCAAAAACGGATTGATTCGTCTGGGTATTGAGCGGCAATAACGCTTTTTTAATCGATTTCAGGCGAAATTCGCGGATTGGACAGACGGAATCGTCTGATGAAAAAGGCCTTCGGAACGCGGATGTAACGTAACGTTTGCGAGCCCCGCGGTAACGTGTTCCGGTACATTCCACGTAACGCCTGAACGCGCGCCCGCGATGGGACCCTATACCGTCACAACCGCTGCCCATTACGCATTTCAGCAATATGAAAATGCATTGATAAATCGCGAATTTGCTGATTTTATTTTATCGCGCGATTTTCTTTCTTATCGATTACGCAGATCATTTCCGATTGCGTGGATTTCGATAATCCGGACAGCAGAATGAAACACTGTGAAGAATACGTATTGCCACCGGCACGTGCCGGTGGCCGAAACCGCCTCTGCGCGCCGCGGGTTCAACCGAAGCGCGCGGGCCGGTACGGACGGGGATCGATATAGGTCGGCGCGCCCGTCATCATTTCGGCGAGCAGGCGGCCGGTCGCGGGCCCGAGCGTGAGCCCGTGATGGCAGTGGCCGAACGCGAACCACAAATGACGGTGGCGCGGCGCGGGCCCGATCACCGGGCGCATGTCGGGCGTGCACGGCCGCATCCCGAGCCACGGCTCCGGATCGAGCCGCTCGCCGATGCCGAACGCGTCGCGCGCCAGCGGTTCGGCGCGTGCGAGTTGCACGCCGGTCGGCGGCGCGCCGCGCGGCGCGATCTCGACGCCGGTCGTGAGCCGCAGGCGGCCACCCTCCATCGGCGCGACGACGAAGCCTTCCTCGGTATCGCACACGGGCACGTTCAGCGGCGTGCGCGTCGGCAGGTAATGCATGTGATAGCCGCGCTTCGCGCGCAGCGGAATCCGGTAGCCGAGCGGCGCGAACACATGATCGGACCACGGCCCGAGCGCGACCACGGCCGAGCGTGCCGAGATCGGCCCATGTTCGGACCCGACCTGCCAACCGTCATCCACCTGCACGAGCGTCGTCGCGTCGCCGCGCACGAACGTGCCGCCGTCGCGCTGGAACAACCGCGCATAGGCCTTGGTCAGTCCGCCCGGGCTCGATACGGTCTTCGGATCCTGCCAGTGGAACGCGCCGCAGAATGCATCGCCGATACCGGGCTCGCGCGCGCGCAGCGCACGCGCGTCGAGCACCGACATCCGCAGCCCGTGCGCGGCGGCCACGCGCTGTTGCGCGCCCGCTTCCGCATCGAACAGCGCGGGCGAACGAAACGCCTCGATCCATCCGCCGTCGTGCACGAGCGGCTGCGCGTCGGTGCGCGCGAGCAGCGCATCGTGCTCGACGACGCTCGCCGCGACGAGCGGCAGCATGTCGCGCGCGGCGGCCGCGAGCCGCTGCGGCGACGATTCGCGCCAGAAGCGAGCAAGCCAGCCTGCATACTCGGGCAGCGCCTTGTAGTCCCAGTAGAGATCGACCGAACGGTTGCGCGCGTAGCGCAGCAGCGTGCCGAGCCGGCGAGGAAACGCATACGGCACGACCGACGAGCGCTCGATCAGCCCCGCATTGCCGTGGCTGGTTTCCTCGCCGGGCGCGCGCCGGTCGACGAGCGCGACGCGCAGCCCGCGATCCTGCAGATGCAGCGCCGACGACACGCCGACGATGCCGGCCCCCAGAACGATGACGTCGAAATCCATATTCCCCCGCACTGCGTCGAGATGGGATGCGCCGTGCGCCAGGCCGCGGCCGGTGCGCGGCGGCGCTTACTTCGCGATGATGTCGCGCTTGAAGTACTTCCGCGACAGCGCGCTCAGCGTGCCGTCCTGCTTCAGCGCGTCGAGCGCGCCGACGATCTTCGCCTGCAGCGCCTTGTCGTTCTTGCGCATCCCGAAACCGGTGCCTTCGCCGAGCGTCGCCGGATCCTTCAGCGGCTCGCCGACGATCTGGTAGTCACGGCCGGCCGGCTTGTCGAGGAAACCGTCCTGCGCGGTCTGCGCTTCCTGCACGGCCGCGTCGAGACGCCCCGCGACGAGATCGGCGTAGATCTGGTCCTGATCCGGGTACGACACGACGGCCACGCCCGCATTGGCCCAGTGCGCCTTCAGGAAATCCTCCTGCGACGAACCCTGCAGCACGCCGACGTGCTTGCCGCGCAGGCTCGCGACGTCGGGCTTCAGCGGCGAGCCGTGCTTCGCCACCATCACGATCGGCACCACGTAGATCGCCGGCGTGAAGTCGATGCTTTGCTTGCGCTTCGCGGTGATGTTCATCGCCGAGTTGATCGCGTCGAACTTGCGCGCTTGCAGCGCCGGGATCAGCCCGTCGAACGAATTCTCGACCCACACGCATTTCATGTTCAGCTTCGCGCACACCGCGTTGCCGATGTCGACGTCGAAACCCTGCAACTGACCGGCCGGCGTCTTGCTCTCGAACGGCGGATAGGCGGCTTCGATCCCGAAGCGCAACGTGGTCTGTTCCGCATGGGCCGTGACGGCCGCGCACGCGAGCGCCGCAGCGGCGCAGAGGGAAAGTTTCCAGTTCATGACGGTCCTTCTGTTCTGGATTGAGGCTGAAGATCGGTCGCTCGACGCCCTCGACCGGGCGGCGATACGGCATCCGAGGCAGCTAGCCACCTGGCGATGTGTCGAATCCCGCACCCCGAAATATAGACTTAAAGTCTACTATGGACTATAGGGGATACGAGGATGTCGCCCCCGTCGCTCGACGTCGAGATTTCGTCTCTCATGCCCGACACCCTTGATTCCATGGCATTTTTCATGAATCCGGCAGCGACACAACGTCTCGAAAAGAAAAATTCTCCCGATTTCGTTTGTCTATATTAGACTTTTCGTCCATAACGAACACCGCCGGACGCCGTCTTTCGAGACTTTCCGTCCAGCCCGAACCGGAGATGCTCCCCATGACGCAAACCGTCCCCACCCCGCCGCTGACCGTCGACGAAGCCGCGGTGCGCGCGGCGCTGCCTTCGCTCGACGTGCTCGGCACGCTGCGCCGCATGTTCGCGTCGCTCGCCGCGGCGCGCGCGGTGCAGCCGCCGCAGACGCTCACGCTGTTTCCCGGCCAGGCCGGCGACTTCATCACGTATCTCGGCGCGCTCGCCGACGAGCAGGTGTTCGGCGCGAAGCTGTCGCCGTACATCGTGACGGCCGGCAAACCCGACGGGACACCCGGCGGGACACCCGACGGGAGACCGATCGTCACCGCCTGGACCGCGCTGATGTCGATGCAAACCGGCCAGCCGCTGATGTGGTGCGACGCGGGGCTGCTGACCGTCGAACGCACGGCCGGCACGACCGCGCTCGCGGTCGACTGCCTCGCGCCGCGCCACGCGCGCCAGCTCGCGATCGTCGGCGCGGGCGCGGTCGGCCTCGCGCACCTCAAGCACACGGCGGCGCTGCGCGACTGGGACACGATCCGCGTGTACTCGCCCGCGCTGGCGGGCGACGCGACGCTGCAGGCGAGCCTCGCCGCGCTTGACCCGCGCGCGCACGCGGCGGCGAGCGTCGAAGCCTGCGTGCGCGACGCGGACGTGGTGATGCTGTGCACGTCGTCGGGCACGCCCGTGCTCGGCGACGGGATGCTCACGCGCCCCGCGCTCGTCACGTCGATCAGCACCAACGTCGCGCGCGCGCACGAAATCCCGCCTGCGTGGCTGCCGGACATGGACGTCTACTGCGACTACCGGCACACGACGCCCGCGAGCGCCGGCGAGATGCAGATCGCGGCGGCCGAGCACGGCTGGGATGCCGGCCGGATCGTCGGCGACCTGCCCGCGCTCGTCGCCGGCACCTGCGCGGCGCCGTCGCGCACGCGTCACGCGTTGTTCCGCTCGATCGGCCTCGGGCTCGAGGACATCGCGATCGCGCACGCGCTGTACACGCATCTGACGCGCGCATGAGCGGCACGCGAGCGCGGGGCCGATACAATGGCGCAACCGCCGCGGCGGCCGCGCGCGGGCGCACGGGCATGCCGGCCAACGGTGCGCCGGCTCGCCGGCCCGACCCGCTGCCCGGCTCCCGCCCACCCGAGATCGCGATACCGATGCGCAAGAAGAAATCTCCCGTCAAAGACCTGCTGCTCACCCGCTATGCGCCGATCGCCGACGGTATCGCCGCACTGTTCTTCCCGTACGCGGAAGTCGTGATCCACGACCTGCACGACCAGACCGTGCTGTATCTCGCGAACAACCTGTCCAAGCGCGAGGTCGGCGACGATTCCGCGCTCGAGGAAATCGATCATTCGGCGCGCGAGCGCGTGATCGGCCCGTACGAGAAGCTGAACTGGGACGGCCGGCGGATGCGCTGCGTCAGCAACGTGCTGTTCGACGACGAAGGCCGGCCGGCCGGGATGATGTGCATCAACTTCAACATCGCCGTGTTCGACGAGGTGCGCTCGACGCTCGACTTGTTCATCAAGGGCGCGGGCGTCGTCGCGCAGCCCGACGAGCTGTTCCGCGACGACTGGCAGGAGCGCATCAACACGTTCCTGCACGGCTGGCTGCGCGAGCGGCAGGTCGGGCTGAACGGGCTCACGCGCGAGCACCGGCGCGAACTCGTCGAGGCGCTGTACGCGGAAGGCGCGTTCCGCGGCAAGAGCGCGGCGAACTACGTCGCGAACGTGCTCGGGATGGGGCGCGCGACGGTCTACAAGCACCTCAAGCACCTGAAGGAAACGCAGGGCGACGCGTGAGCGCGACGTGGCGGGCGCAATCACGGTAGGCCGGTCATCGGTATCGGGCCGCCGGTTCCGCGCCCAAGCTTCGCGACACGCGGGCGCAGCCCCTTCCGCACCATTCCGCGGGCGACGAAGCGTCGAAACATAAAGTGATATAGTCTCGGTTACACTTTTTTGCCGCCCGGACCGCCCATGACGACCGCTCCCGCCCCGACTGCCCGCCCGACCCTGACCGTCGAGATCTGGTCCGACCTGATCTGCCCGTGGTGCTGGATCGGCAAGCGCCGCTTCGACGAGGCGCTGGCCGCGTTCGCGCACGCCGACCGCGTCGACGTCGCGTTGCGTGCGTACCGGCTGATGCCCGGCCAACCCGTCGAGCCGGTCGAGGCGAT
This sequence comes from Burkholderia sp. BCC1208, assembly GCF_902833095.1. Classification (NCBI taxonomy): domain Bacteria; kingdom Pseudomonadati; phylum Pseudomonadota; class Betaproteobacteria; order Burkholderiales; family Burkholderiaceae; genus Burkholderia; species Burkholderia sp. BCC1208. The sequence continues at coordinate 97,952 of NZ_CADFDY010000011.1, forward strand.
GCTGGCAGGCAAATACCGGATGGCACCCGCGCAGGTCGACCAGATGCTGCGCCAGGTGACCGATGCGGCCGCGAGCGTCGGGCTGCGCTACGACCTGCCCGGCACGCTCGTCGGCGACACGCTCGACGGCCACCGGCTCGTGAAGCTCGCGCAAGCATCGGGCCGCGCGCTCGCGCTGACCGAGCGGCTCTATCGCGCCTATTTCTGCGAGCACGGCTCGCTGTTCGATCATGCGGCGCTGACCGGGTTTGCGGTCGAAGCCGGGCTCGAGCGCTCGGCCGTCGAAGCCGTGCTGCGCAGCGACGCGTATCGCGACGAAGTCGAAGCCGACATCGCGCGCGCAGCACAGATCGGCGGCCGCGGCGTGCCGCTGTTCGTGTTCGGCGGCCGCTACGCGGTGTCGGGCGCGCAGCCGGCCGACGCGTTCGCGCAGGCGCTCGATCAGGCGTGGCGCGACGGCATCGTCGAATCCGGCGACGACGCGGCCGCCTGCGGCCCCGACGGCTGCGAACTGCCGGCTCGGTCGTAATCCTCATCCCGCCGCACGCGCGCCGCAGCCGCGCACGCCACTACGCGACGCTCCTGCCACAAACCGGCAGGAAGCCCGCGCCGCCGACGTCTACAATGCATCCTTTCAGATAACTATCAGAAGGCTGCAGGCCCATGACCCACGGGATTCACGGCGAGAAGCGCTGGTACGCGCTGATCGTGCTCTGTCTCGGCGTGCTGATGATCGTGCTCGACAGCACGATCGTAAACGTCGCGCTGCCGTCGATCAGCACCGATCTCCACTTCACCGAAACGGCCCTCGTGTGGGTCGTCAATGCCTACCTGCTGACGTTCGGCGGCTGCCTGCTGCTCGGCGGCCGGCTCGGCGACCTGTACGGCCAGCGGCGCATGTTCCTCGCGGGCCTCGTCGTATTCACGCTCGCGTCGCTCGCCTGCGGCCTCGCGCAATCGCAGGCGATGCTGATCGCCGCGCGCGCGGTGCAGGGGTTCGGCGGCGCGGTCGTGTCGGCCGTCTCGCTGTCGCTGATCATGAACCTCTTCACGGAACCCGGCGAACGCGCACGCGCGATGGGCGTCTACGGCTTCGTGTGCGCGGGCGGCGGCAGCATCGGCGTCCTGCTCGGCGGGCTGCTGACGAGCTCGCTGTCGTGGCACTGGATCTTCCTCGTCAACCTGCCGATCGGCGTCGCCGTCTATGCGATGTGCGTCGCGCTGCTGCCGCGCATGCGTATGCCGGCGGGCACCGCACGGCTCGACGTCGCCGGCGCGATCACCGTGACCGCGTCGCTGATGCTGGCCGTCTACGGCATCGTCGGCGGCAACGAGGCCGGCTGGCTGTCGACGCAGACCGTCGCGCTGATCGGCGCGGCCGTCGCGCTGCTCGTGCTGTTCATCGCAATCGAGTCGCGCGCCGCGCATCCGTTGATGCCGCTCACGCTGTTCGCCGCACGCAACGTCGCGCTCGCGAACGCGATCGCCGTGCTGTGGGCGGCCGCGATGTTCGCGTGGTTCTTCCTGTCCGCGCTGTACATGCAGCGCGTGCTCGGCTACGGGCCGCTGCAGGTCGGCCTCGCGTTCCTGCCGGCGAACCTGATCATGGCCGCGTTCTCGCTCGGGCTGTCGGCGCGCATCGTGATGCGCTTCGGGATCCGCGGCCCGATCGCCGCCGGCCTGCTGATCGCGGCCTGCGGCCTCGCGCTGTTCTCGCGCGCGCCGGTCGACGGCGGTTTCGTGTGGCACGTGCTGCCCGGCATGACGCTGCTCGGCATTGGCGCGGGCGTCGCGTTCAATCCGGTGCTGCTCGCCGCGATGAGCGACGTCGAACCGGCCGATTCCGGGCTCGCGTCGGGCATCGTCAACACCGCCTTCATGATGGGCGGCGCGCTCGGGCTCGCGGTCCTCGCAAGTCTCGCCGGCGCCCGCACCGACGCGCTCGCGGCGGCGCAAGCCGCGCCGCTCGACGCGCTGAGCGGCGGCTACCGCGCGGCATTCGCGTTCGGCGCGGCGTTTGCGGCCGTGGCCGCGCTGATCGGTTTCGCGCTGCGGATCCGGCCGCCGCGCGCGGTCGAAGGCGCCGGGCCCGCGATGCACTGACCGTCGTCAGCCGAACGGGAACCGACATCGAATCGGGGCGCGCAGTATCGCGCCCTTTTTTGTGCGCACCGGACGCGCGACGTACGCGCCCGGGTCGTCATACCGTTCACGCCGACCCCTGCTCAAACGCCCGTTTCATCTCCGCCGGCGGCCGCCGGGCGCCCTCTCCCGGCCGATTTTTAACGCAGTCGTACATTGACGCGCCACTTTTGCGACAATGGCGGACTTTGATGCGCGCGCCGCGGCCGCGCGCCGCCGCCGAACGCTGCATAACCGCCTGCCTCCGATGTCGCTTCCCCATATCGATCTGCTGTACTCCCTGTCCGGCCTGTTCGTCGGCATTCTCGTGGGCCTCACGGGCGTCGGCGGCGGTTCGTTGATGACGCCGATTCTCGTGCTGCTGTTCGGCGTCCACCCCGCGACGGCAGTCGGCACCGACCTGTTGTACGCGGCTGCGACCAAGGCCACCGGCACGCTCGTCCACGGCCTGAAAGGTTCGATCGACTGGCGCATCACGGGCCGGCTCGCGGCGGGCAGCGTGCCGGCCGCCGCGCTCACGCTGTGGTGGCTGCACACGCACGGGATGAACACGCCGGGCACCGCGCGGATGATCCAGCTCGTGCTCGGCGTTGCGCTGCTGCTCACGTCGCTCGCGCTGATCTTCCGCCCGCAGCTGACCGCATTCGCCGCACGCAACCCGCTCGCGCCGAGCCCCGCGCGCACACTGTGGTCGACCGTGCTGACGGGCGCCGTGCTCGGCGTGCTCGTGTCGATGACGTCGGTCGGCGCCGGCGCGATCGGCGTGACCGTGCTCCTGCTGCTGTATCCGGCGCTCGCGACGACCCGCATCGTCGGTTCCGACATCGCGCATGCGGTGCCGCTCACGCTGGTCGCGGGCATGGGTCACTGGCTGCTCGGCTCGGTCGACTGGTCGATGCTGCTGTCGCTACTGCTCGGTTCGCTGCCCGGCATCGTGCTCGGCAGCCTGCTGTCGGCGCGCGCGCCAGAACGGCTGCTGCGCAACCTGCTCGCCGCGACCTTGGTCGCGGTCGGCGTGCGGCTCGTGCTGGCGTAAGCGGCCGGGCCGCCCTTTCCTCCGCGGTTACGCCCCTTCCCGTCCGGCGCATGAGGTGCCGGCCCATCGCTCGCCGCACAAGAAAAACAGCCCGACCGGCCTGCGCCGATCGGGCTGTCGTCCATCCGGGGCGGCGCGAGCCGCCCGCGGCGCTTACTGCCCCTGCTGCTGCAGTTTCTGCTGCTTCATCTGCTGCGTGCGCGCCTGCAGCTTCAGCACGCGCTGCAACGCGGTGCGGTTCGCGAGGATGCCGTCGTAGAAGTTGGCGAGATCGCCCTTCAGCGCGGTCCGCGACGCGTCGTTCAGGTAGATCATGTGGCCCGACGGGTAGTTCTTGATTGTCAGGTTCTGCGCCTTGAGCGTCGGATCGAGCGGCATCTGCGCGAGCGTCAGCTCCGTCTGGTGGAACGGCGTGACGGCGTCGAAATAGCCGTTCGCCGACAGCACCTTCAGGTCCGGGTTCACGCTCATCGTCGACGCCAGGTCGCCGGCCGTGTACAGCGTATTGCCGCCGCCCTTGTTCGCGCCGGTCGGGTCCGTGTGGCTGAAGTCCCAGTTGTTGAAGACCTGGTCGTTCAAGTCCACGAACGACGACGTCGACGTGTACTTGAGGTCGGTGTTGATGTAGCTGTTCCACAGCACCGTGTACGCGCCGCCGACGTTCGTGATCGACGGATCGTTGCTGCCCGAGTTCGGCAGGATGTACGGCGCGATGCCCTTGCCCGTGAAGTTCGCGCGACCGTCGTACTGGCCGATCTGCGTGCCCGGCACGAGCGTCAGGAAGAACGTGTACGGCGGGTTGTCGTCCGACGACGGCACGTTGCCGAGCGCGGCCGGGTTGCCGAAGGTCTGGATCAGCGAGGTCGGGTCCGTGCCGATGTACGAACCCATCTGCTGCGCGGTCTGCAGGTTCAGGTTCAGCCGCACGTTCACGAAGCCGCCGTCCTGCGGGTTCGGCTTCTGCGCGAGCGGCGCGAGCGTGTTGTCCGCGTAGTTGCGGGCCTGGACCATGTACGCGTCGAGATCGGTCGGCGTCGGGTTGACCGTCGTCTTCTTCCAGTAGAACGCATCGGCCGCGAGCGTCGGGAACGTGCCCGGCGCGGACAGCGCGTTCGCGTAGTCGAGGATCGACGACTGCAGCGTGATCCCGTTCAGGTCGATGCCGTCCTCGTGCAGCACCCACGACACGACCGCGCTGCGCGCGGTGCCGTACGACTCGCCGTACAGGAACTTCGGCGAATTCCAGCGCGAGTACTTGGTCAGGTAGCGCTGGATGAAGCGGTCGATCGAGCGCGCGTCCTGGTCGGTGCCCCAGAAGTCCTTGTTCTTCGCCGGCGCGATCGCCGTCGAGTAACCGGTGCCGACCGGGTTGATGAACACGATATCGGTGCGGTCGAGCAGGCTGTCCGGGTTGTCGAGCAGCTTGTACGGCGCGGGCGGCGTGAAGTTCGGGAACGACGACTGCAGGCGCTTCGGCCCGTACGAGCCGAGCAGCAGGTAGACCGACGACGAACCGGGGCCGCCGTTGTAGAAGAACGTGACCGGGCGCGGCTTCGACGGGTCGGGATTGTCCTGCGTGTACGCGACGTAGAACATCTTCGCGTTCGGCGCCGACGTGATCGGATCGATCGTCGTCAGGTGGCCCGTGGTGGCCGTGTACTTGATCGTCTTGCCGCCGATCGTGACCTGGCGGTGCACGACCGCGGCGCCTTCGGTCGAATCCGTGACCGCGTCGTTCGGCCCGGTGCCGTACACGTCGGTGTCGACGTACGGCTGGTCGGCCGCGGCGGCAGCCGTCGCGTCGGTGTTGACCGACGTGCTGCCGCTGGTCGTCGCGGCCGCGGTGGCGGCGGCCGCGTTCGGGCTCGGCCCGTCGTCGCCGCCGCACCCCGTGACGAGCAGCGCCGCGGCCGCTGCCGCGGCGAGCGGTACGCTCAAGGTCGTTCCGAATAGCGCGAAACCGTCTTTCAAGGACTTGCGTGTCGTCATTATTGCCTCTCGAACAGAACGATAAATACCGCCGGTCGCAAAGGATCATTTGCGCCGGCGCTCCGCACCGGGAATGCATTCGTTATGCGACGCACTCCGAGTTTTTTACCGGATCGGCGAATACCGATCGGCACGATTTACCCCACCCATGTTTTTTGCAACTGCACAATGGAATCAATTCCATTGCAAACGACAATTCAACGGTTCGCAGCAATACGAATGCATTTCGCGAATTCGCATGCGCACAAAATCGACGGCAAAGAGACGCCACGAGACGCCCGCCCGCCAAGGCGCCTTCACTTCGAACAGACGAACGATCCCCGTCGGCGAGATACCGATTAATCGCGAAACGGCGATCAACCGCGGCTCGAACCGATTGAATAAAATCGAAAGGATCGATTAACTAAATGGAAAGGAATATTCTCGTATCTGGAATTTATTAAATTAAGTGAAAATACCGGCGCATATTAGGTTCCGGATTTATGGCCGTAAAGTAATAATTTGTTACAGCGCTCGTCATTCGGATAAAAGGCAGTGCGGGACCGATTCCAGACGACGCAAAAAAAGCCGGACGGCTGTCCGGCTTGTCGGGGGCGGCGCGACGGGCGCCGTCAGAGCGGCACGTCGATCGTGCCGACGCCGGCGGAAATCGCGTTCGCGCCCGGCGCGGTCGAGATCGGCGGCAGGTTCGCGCTCGTCAGCGCGGGCGCGGCGCCCGGCGTACCGCCGCGCGGCACCGTGCGGATCACCTGCGACGGCGGCAGCGGCGCACCGCTTTTCAGGTGCTTCCACATCAGATTCAGCGCCTGCACGTTGTAGTAGTGAACCGGCACGAAGCGCGTGTCGAAGCCCGGAACCGACAGGAAGGCGTCGAAGTGCTGGCCGTTCGTCACTTCGTAGAACACCAGCTGGCTGCGCCCGGCCTCGCTGATGCCGTTCTGCGCGACGTACGCGCGCGACGCGTGGTTCACGGGCACGAGCGCGTCGCTGCGGCCCTGCACGATGATCGCCGGCTTGCCGTGCAGGTTCGCGTTCACGCGCACCGCGTCGACGTTCGCGGGCATGCCGAGCATCCCGTTCGTCCACAGCTGGCGCAGGCACAGCGCGCCCGCGAAGCTTGCATCGGGCGTCGCGAGCCGGTGGTCGACGCCCGCGCCGTTGTTGAACACGAGACTGATGCCGGCCGTCGGCGGCACGCCGTTGCCCGCGCCGAACACGGCCGGCATCGGCGACGCGGCGGCCGCCGCGACCGCGCCGGTCGCCGGGTTCGTCGTCGCGAAGCTGAAGTTGCACAGGTTGTCGGTCACGCGCGAGCGCGTGTACGCGTTCGCATAGGTGACCGCGATCGCGGGAATCGCCTGCGAATCCCACATCGGCGCCTGCAGCAGGTCGGAATCGGCCAGATAGCCGGCCGCATGGAGCTGCGCGAGCGCGTCGGCCGCCTGGCTCTGCGTGTCGGCGCCCGCCACCAGCCCGGCCGCGGCGAGCGTCGCGCAGCGCTGCGTGCGGATCGACTGCGTGGTCGCGGCCGGTAGCGCGCTCAAGTACGGCGCGCCGGCCAGCGACGCCGATGCCGCGGCGCACGGTTCCAGCAGGTTCGCGAGCGTCGCGTAATCGGCCAGCGGCCGGCCGAACGACGGCACCGGCTGGCCGCCCGTGCGCACGATCGCATTCGGCGCCATCCGCACGTTGATCTGCGGCTCGCCGACCACGGCCGCGGTAATCCAGCCGCGGCTGTCCTGCTCGGCCGCCGCGAGCGACGCGCCGCCGCCGTTGCTCACCGACGCGGCGATCGTCGTGATGTCGCCCGCGCGGTAGCGCACGCCGCGACGCGCGCCGTCGATCAGCGGTCCGAACTGCTCGTTGAGCGCCCAGTACGCGAACTCGACCGACTGCAGCGTCACGCGCCCCCAGTCCTGCTCGGGATTCTGCTGCGAATGCGCGTGCTTGAACGCATAGCGGTTCGGGAAGCGGCCGTCGAACGCGGCGAGATCGCCGCTCGTCACGTTCGCGGTAAACAGGCTCGCGGTGCCGGCCAGCACCGCGTTGGCAAGCGTGCCGTCGATCAGCGTGACAGTGTCGGAGCCGAGCTCGTGCGCGCCGTTGCCGCCGCCCTTGTCGTTGTAGGCCACCGCGCAACCGCGCTTGAGCGCCCACTCGCCGGCCGCGGAAATCGCGCCGTACACGCCGCGCGAGCCGGACGACGTCGCGGTGACGATGCAGGGCTGTGCGGGATCGAAGCTGGCGGGCACCTGCACGAGCAGCGTCACGTTCCTGGTGCCGCTGCCGTCGTCGGCATACGCGAGATATTCGGTGCCGGGGATCTTGCCTTCGCCGAGCGTATCGTTGCCGTCGAGGTCGACGTTCGGCCCCCAGAAGCGGCCGTAGCCGCCGTTCGCGCTCATGTCGACGAGCGCGCGGTAGTTCGACCAGATGGCGAGGCGACGCAATTCGGCGCTCGTCGGCCGCGACGGGTTCGCGAAGCCGGGCGCACTCGCCGCGGCGAGGCCCGTCTTGCCGAGGCCGGCCGTCAGCAGGTCGTCGCTCGCGCCGTCGTAGGCCGTCGTGCGCACGCTGCCGGACACGAAGCCGGGCAACCGGTTGCGCTCGGCCGACTCGTCGCCGTTGCAGGCGCCGAGCATCGCGATCGCGGCCAGCGCCGCCCCACACACCACCCGCCTGCCCCACCCGAGCTTCGTCATCGCCGCCCCCTCGATATCGTTATCGGTCCGCCGCCGCGCCGCGCGCGGCGTTCGGCTTCTGAAGCGCAAACGGGCCCCGGCATGGGGCCCGCCTGGAAACGGGCGCATGCGGCGCTCGCGCGCCGCCGCCCGGCATTACTGCTGCTGAACCGTCAGCTTGTTCGTGACCGACGTCACGCCCTTCACGCTCTTGGCTGCCTCTTCCGCCTTGTCGATCTGTGCCTGGTCGGGCACCGTGCCCTCCAGCGAGATCGCGCCGCCCTTCGAACGCACGACGAGGTTCGCCACGTCGATGCCGCCTGCCTTCGTAATGGCCTTGCGCACCGCGTAGCCGAGCTTGCGGTTCGCCTTCTTCGCGGTTTTCGCGGCGGCCTTCGGCGCGCTCGTCGCGGCCGACGGCGCTTCCGTTGCCGCTGCGTCGCTCGACTGCGCATACACGCTGCCCGACAGACAGGCCGCCACGGCGGCGACACCCAACGCTCTCAACACGATCGACTTCATGCTATCTCCTTATCACTTCGGAACGGCCGTGCACAGTACGGCCGGATACCCCCAAAAACAGCCGGCCCGCGCGCGAACGGGCGGGACAGCCGGTGTTTTCCACGGCGATACGAGAGAGGCGTCACGGGCCGGCGGCCGGCGCACGCGAAAGCGGGCCGGCCGGGCCGGACAGCCGCCGGCCGGACGCGCCCGGTCTCATGACGTGCCGGGTCGCGCGCGATTCGGGCGCGGCTGCGTCGCACAATGTAATCCAGCGCCCGCGGAAGCGCAAAGCTTTTGACGCGACGGCGCCCGCCGCCGCCGTGTCGCCGTGTCGCCGTGCAATCCCTGCGCGACTCGCGCATACGCGCCGAAACCGGGTACCATCGCCGCGAGCATCCGTATCGTCCGGTGACGACCGTCACCGATGCGTCACGCCAGCGTCATCCGCCGATCCCATGAAGCCTGCCCGCCCTCGCCCGCCGCGCCGCATCCTCGCCCGCTTCGTCGCGGTGTCGTGGCGCGACCTCGCGTTGTCGATCGGCCCGACCGTACTGCTCGCCGGCGCGGCCGTCTGGCTCGCGGTGAAGCTGATCCAGCCGGCGCCGCCGTCCACGCTCGTGATTTCGTCCGGGCCGCCCGGCAGCACATACTGGAACGCCGCCCAGAAATACAAGACGATCCTCGCGAAAAACGGCGTCACGCTCGACGTTCAATCGTCAGAAGGTTCCGCGCAGAACCTCGCGCGGCTGTCGAACCCGAACGCGCCGGTCGACGTCGGCTTCGTGCAGAGCGGCATCGGCCCGAAGGAGCGCGACGAGCATCTCGTGTCGCTCGGCAGCATCGGCTACGTGCCGCTCGCGATCATGTACCGCGGCCCGGTCGTCGCGCGCCTGTCCGACTTCAAGGGCAAGCGGCTCGCGCTCGGCGCGGAAGGCAGCGGCGCGCGCGAGCTGAGCCTCGCGCTGCTGAAGATGAACGGGATCGTGCCGGGCGGCTCGACCGAGCTCCTGCCGACTGCCGGCGAGGACGCCGCGACCGCGCTGCTCGACGGCAAGATCGACGCCGCCTTCCTGTCCGGCGACTCGACGCAGATCCCGGTCATGGCGAAGCTGTTCCGCGCGCCGGGCGTGCACGTGTACTCGTTCACGCAGGCCGAGGCGTATGCGCGGCGCTTTCCGTACCTGACCGCGATCACGCTGCCGATGGGCGTCTACGATCTCGGCCGCAACCTGCCGCCCGCCGACATCCACACGGTCGCGCCGACGATCGAACTCGTCGCGCGCGACTCGCTGCACCCCGCGCTGTCCGACCTGCTGATCGAGGCCGCGCGCGAAGTGCACGGCCACGCGACGATCCTGCAGCACGCGGGCGAATTCCCGTCGTCCGTCACGCGCGGCTTCCCGCTGTCCGACGACGCCGCGCGCTACTACAAGTCGGGCAAGACCTTCCTGTACCGACGGATGCCGTTCTGGGTCGCGAGCCTCGTCGACCGGCTGCTGGTGGTGGTCGTGCCGCTGATCGTCGTGCTGATCCCCGGGCTGCGGCTCGTACCCTCGCTGTACGGCTGGCGCGTGCGCTCGCGCATCTACCGCTGGTACGGCGCGCTGATCGCGCTCGAGCGCAGCGCGCTCGGCGAGCATACGGCCGACGAGCGCGTCAAGCTGCTCGACGAGCTCGACGACATCGAGGAAGCCGTGAACCGGATGAAGATGCCGCTCGCCTACGCCGGGCAGTTCTACGTGCTGCGCGAGCACATCGGCTTCGTGCGCGAACGGCTCACCGCGCACGACCCGGATACGTCGGCGGGCCCGCCCGGCGCCGGCCATCCGCCGGCACGCGCGGAAACCGACCCGCCGCCGGGCGGCGACGCCCCCCGGGCGACTCCCGGTTCCGCGTGAGCGAACGATCCGCGATCATTGCTGCATGCGCGCGCCGCCGCGTAACATGGAGGCCGCCGCCAGGCGCCGCACGCCCCACCTTCTGGAGAACGACATGACAACCGGCCTCGATACCGCCCAACCCGCCTGGTTCTTCGACTTCGTGTCGCCGTTCTCGTATCTGCTGCTCGAACAGCACGACAAATGGCCGGACGTGCCGTTCAACCCCGTCGCCGTCTCGCTGCCCGACCTGCATCGCCACTGGGGCCAGCGCCCGAGCGCCGACGTGCCGGCCAAGCGCGTGTTCACGTACAGGCATGCGCTGTTTCGCGCGGAACAGCTCGGCATCCGCTTCAAGATGCCGCCCGCGCATCCGTTCGATTCCGACAAGGTCCTGCGCCTCGCGATCGCGCTGCGCGCCGATATCGTGACGGTACTGGAAATGTTCCGCTTCATCTGGCGCGAAGGTAACGATCCGTCGACGCCGGAAGGCTTCGCGGCGCTGTGCGAACGCGTCGGCGTCGGACACGGCGACGAGCTGATCGAATTCGAGGAAACCGCCGCGCAGCTGACCCGCAACACGGCCGACGCGATCGCGCTCGGCGTGTTCGGCGTGCCCACCTTCTGGATGAACAAGCAGCTGTTCTGGGGCGAGGACGCGCTGCCGATGGTGCTGTACTGCGCGCGCACGCCGAACTGGCTCGAATCGCGCGAGGTCAAGCGGATCAGCACGCTGCCGAAGGGCCGCGCGTGATGGCCGGTATCACGCACGGCAACGCGCGGCTGCGGTAAGGTTACGCGTCACTAGGGTCTGTTTACATATGGAACGCGCATGCGAATGCCCGAAATCGCGCGTAGGGCAAGGAGTGAGGAGCGCCGTTTGGCCGCGCCAAACAAGCGACGAGCGACGCCGCCATACGGGCGATTTCGGGCATTCCCGTGACATGGATTTATTAATTTGGGGTTGCCACGAGAACGGCCGCTCGCCGCGTTGTGCTCCTTGCGAATACGTCAGTATTCGCGGCGTCGCACGCCTCGCGAGCGGCCGTTCTCGTGGCAACGCATGCGCGTTCCATATGTAAACAGACCCTAGAATCACCCCCATCGATGGAAGACGACGACCGTACCGCCTCGCTCGACATCTGGCTCGTGCGCGTGTTGCGCACGCTGCTGCTCGAGCGCAGCGTCACGCAGGCCGCGCTGCGGCTGAACCAGACCCAGCCCGCGATCAGCACCGCGCTGCGCAAGCTGCGCGAGACGCTGAACGACCCGATCCTCGTGCGCGGCAAATCCGGCATGGTGCCGACCGAATACGGCGCGTCGCTGCTCGAAGCCGCCTCGCGCGCGCTGCGCGAGGTCGATTTCATCGCGACGCCGCACGGCGACTTCGACCCGTCGTCCGCGCGGCGCACGTTCCGCGTCGCCGCGCCCGACTACCTGAACGATTTCTTCATGCCGACGCTGATCGAGCGCTTTCGCGACGCGGCGCCGCATGCCCATCTGGAAATCGATTCGCTGAATCCCGCGCTCGACCACGCGGGCGCGCTCGAATCGGGCGCGCTCGATCTCGTGATCGGCAACTGGCCGAAGCCCGACCCGCAGTTCGCGCGCCAGGACCTGTTCTCCGACACGATCGTGTGCCTGATGCGCGACGCGCATCCGCTCGCCCGCATGCCGCTCACGCGCGACGCGTATGCGTCGGCCGCGCACGTCGCGCCGACGCCGTACACCGGCGACAAGCGCAACGCGATCGAGATCGGCCTGGCGCGCGCACGCCTCACGCGGCGCATCGTGACGACGCTGCCGTACTTCGGGATCGTGCCGCAGGTGCTGCTGCAGTCGGACCTGATCTTCACGACGACGCGCCGCTTCGCGACGCACTACGCGCAACTGCTGCCGCTCGTCGTCGTCACGCCGCCCGTGCCGTTCCCGCGCATCAAGAGCTACCTGCTCACGCATCCGCAGCCCGATCGGCCGACCGACATCGCGTGGCTGTGCGCGCTGATGCAGAGCGTGTCCGACGAGCTGACGGTCGCCCGCACGCGCAAGCGCTGAAACGCGCGGCTCGAGCGCAGCGCGACCGTTCAGGCAGCGCGGCCGCTCAGGCCGTGCAGAAGGTTTCCTGCAGATGGACCCAGCGCACGACGCCGGCCGCGTCGCGCGCGAACACGGCGGTCGCCCGGCGCGCGGGCAACTCGCCCGACGCCGCATGCTGCGCTTCGAGATAGGCGATCACCGCATGCGATGCGTCGGCCGCGAGCACGCGAATCTCCGACAGCGCGATGCGCAGCCCCGGCTTCGCGCCGGCCAGCTTCGCGAACAATACGCGCGTGCCGTCGTGGTCGACCATGCGGCCGTCGGTCAAGGTCATCGTGAAGTCGGCGGAAAACGCCGCGAGCAGCGCGTCGAGCGCCGCCGGCGCGGTATCGACGCCGGACAGCCAGCGCTCGATGGCGGCCACGCTCGCATCGAGCGCGTCGAGATAGACGGAGTGATCGGACATGGGCGCGTGCACGGTGAGGTCAAGCGCGGCCCGCTGCCGCGCGTCGCCGTGCAGTGTATGCAAAAACGCGCGGCCGTGCGCGGGCCGCGCGGCATCGGCGTTTACCGCGCGCAGGACACGTCGTCGCGCGCGCGCCCGGCCGCCGCCGCCTTCACATCGGCCACCGGCATGCCCGAGCGTGCCTGCAGCAGCTCCGCGCAGACGGCCACCGCGATCGCGCCCGGCGCCTTGTCGACGATGCCGGCGACCCCGATCGGACACACCATCTCGACGAGCCGCGCCGGACCGACGCCGCGCGCGGCGAGCCGGCGCTCGAACTTCACGCGCTTGGTGCGCGAGCCGATCATCCCGAAGTACGCGTAGTCGCGCCGCCGCATGATCTGCGCGGCGAGCGAGAAGTCGAGCGCATGGTTGTGCGTCATCACGAGAAAGTACGCGCCGGGGGGCGCCGCGTCGACGACGGCCTCCGGCGTGTCCGTCGGCTCCGGCTGCACGTTCGGCGGACATTCGTCCGGGAACAGCTCGTCGCGCGTATCGACCCACTGCACGACGCACGGCAGCGCGCCGAGCAGCGTGACGAGCGCATGGCCGACGTGCCCGGCGCCGAACAGCACGATGTGCATCGGCGCCGGCGCACCGCTCGCGCGGTTGCGCTGGCCGGTGCCTGGCGCGAACGCCGGGGTCGACACGGCGCGCGGCGACTGGGCCGGCCCGGTCATGCCGGCCTCCGCCGGGCCGGGCGGCCGTGAGCGGGCAACGAACGAAGCGAGCGCGACGAGCGTTTCATGTCAGCCTGCCTGGCCCGCGCGGGCCGCACGCACCGCGCCGATCGCGCGCAGGATCGACTCGCCGGTGGCCGGCGCGTCGAGCGGCGGGTTCACCTGGTAATCGCCGACCGCCGCGATCGCATCGCGTACCGCGAAGAACACCGAGAACGGCAGCAGCAGCGGCGGTTCGCCGACGGCCTTCGAGCGGTGGATGCTGTCCTCGACGTTGCGGTTCTGGAACAGCCGCACGTTGAACTCGGGCGGCGTGTCGTTCACGGTCGGGATCTTGTACGTGGACGGCGCGTGCGTCATCAGCTTGCCGCCCTGATTCCACCACAGCTCCTCGGTCGTCAGCCAGCCCATGCCCTGGATGAACGCGCCTTCGACCTGGCCGATGTCGAGCGCCGGGTTCAGCGACGCGCCCACGTCGTGCAGCGCATCGACGCGCAGCGTGCGCATCTCGCCCGTCAGCGTGTCGATCACGACTTCCGACACGGCCGCGCCGTACGAGTAGTAGTAGAACGGGCGGCCCTGCAGTTTCGACTGATCCCAGTGCAGCTTCGGCGTCGCGTAGAAGCCGTCGGACCACAGCTGCACGCGCGCGAGGTAGGCCTTCGCGATCACTTCGCCGAACGGCACGCTCGCGCCGCCGACCCACACGAAGTCGTTGCCGAACTTCACGTCGGCCGCATCGACCGTGCCGTCGCCGAACTGCTTCGCCGCGAACACCGCGAGCCGCTCGCGCAACTGGCGCGCCGCATCCTGCGCGGCCTTGCCGTTCAGGTCCGAGCCCGTCGACGCGGCGGTCGCGGACGTGTTCGCGACCTTGCTCGTATCCGTCGCCGTCACGCGGATCCGGCCGAAGCGGATGCCGAGCTCGTGCGCGACCACCTGCGCGACCTTCGTGTTGAGCCCCTGCCCCATCTCCGTGCCGCCGTGGTTCACGAGCACCGAGCCGTCGGTGTAGATGTGCACCAGCGCACCGGCCTGGTTGAAGTGCGTGACGTTGAACGCGATGCCGAACTTCACCGGCGTGAGCGCGATGCCCTTCTTCAGCACCGGATTGCGCGCGTTGAAGGCGCGCACGCCCGCGCGCCGCGCACGGTAGTCGCTCGTCGTCTCGAGTTCGCCGAGCAGTTCCTGCAGCACGTTGTCCTCGACCGTCTGCCCGTACGGCGTCACATTGCGTTCGGTCTTGCCGTACAGGTTCGCGTAGCGCACGTCGAGCGGATCGCGGCCGAGCGCGCGCGCGATGTCGTCGAGGATGTATTCGATCGCGAACGCGCCCTGCGGGCCGCCGAAGCCGCGGAATGCGGTGTTCGACTGCGTGTTGGTCTTGCCGCAGTAGCCGGCGATGTCGACGTCGCCGAGCCAGTACGCGTTGTCGAAGTGGCACACCGCGCGCGTCATCACCGGGCCCGACAGGTCGGCCGAGAAGCCGCAGCGCGACGTCATGTCGAGTGCGACGCCGTCGATGCGGCCATCGTCGTCGTAGCCGACGTCGAAGCGGTAATGGAAGTCGTGCCGCTTGCCGGTGATCATCATGTCGTCGTCGCGGTCCGGACGCAGCTTCACCGGGCACAGCAGCTTCCACGCGGCAAGCGCCGCGCAGCACGCGAACAGGCCCGACTGCGATTCCTTGCCGCCGAACCCGCCGCCCATCCGGCGGCATTCGACCAGCACGTTGTGCGACGCGACGCCGAGCACGTGCGCGACGAGGTGCTGCATCTCGCTCGGGTGCTGCGTCGAGCAGTACACGTGCATCCCGTCGTCGTCCTTCGGCACCGCGTACGCGATCTGCCCTTCCAGGTAGAACTGCTCCTGCCCGCCGAGCAGCATCTCGCCCGATTCGCGGTGCGGCGCGGCGGCGAGCCGCGCGGCCGCGTCGCCGCGCGCGAGCTTCAGCGGCGGGATCACGTAGGTTTCGGCCTTGCGCGCTTCCTGCGCGGTCAGGATCGCGGGCAGCTCCTCGTAGTCGACCTGCGCGCGGCGCGCGGCGAGCCGCGCGGTTTCATGCGACGTCGCGACGACGATGAACATCGGCTGGCCGACGAACTGCACGACGCCCTTCGCGAGCACCGGATCGTCGTGGATGATCGGGCCGCAATCGTTGACGCCCGGGATGTCGTCGGCCGTGAACACGGCGACCACGCCCGGCGTCGCGCGCACCGCGTCGAAGTTCATCGACACGATCCTCGCGTGCGGCTTCGCCGACAACCCGAGCGCCGCGTGCAGCGTGCCCGCGACGATCGGGATGTCGTCGGTGTAGGTGGCGCGCCCGCTCACGTGCAGGTGGGCGGATTCGTGCGCGCGCGACACGTGCACCTGCGCGGCGTCGGCCAGCGGGTCGAGGGTGCTGAGGAACGGTTCTGCTTGCTGATTCATGTTCGATGTTCTCCGTCTTCAGACGCGCGTCGCGTCGTGGGCACTTTCAGCGGCTACTTCGGCGGCCACTTCGCGCACGTTCAGCGCCTGCGGCGGCAGCGGGTCGTGCGGACGCGTCTCCAGCCAGAATCGGTACATCAGGTTCTTCGCGGTATCGAGGCGATACGTGCTCGTCGCGCGCATGTCGGACAGCGGCTGGTAGTCGCGCTCGAGCGCCTGCATCGCGGCCTGCGCGGTGGCTTCGTGCCACTGTGCGCCGTCGAGCACGCCTTCCGTTTGGGCCGCGCGCTTCGGCGTCGCGGCCATCCCGCCGAATGCGATGCGCGGCTCGCGGATCGTGTCGCCGTCCGCGATGAACGCGAAGGCCGCGCATACCGCGGAAATATCGGAGTCGAACCGCTTCGACAGCTTGTACGTGCGGAACTGCAGCTTTTCGCGCGCGCCGGTGCGGGTCGGCACCTTCACGCCGACGACGAATTCGTGCGGCGCCATGTCCTTCTGCTGGTAGCCCGTGTAGAGCGCCTCGAGCGGCAGCTCGCGCACCGTGTCGCCGCCGCGCAGCACGACGCGCGCGCCGAGTGCGATCAGGCCCGGCATCGAATCGCCGATCGGCGAGCCGTTGGCGACGTTGCCGCCCATCGTGCCCGCGTTGCGGATCGGCAGCGACGCAAAGCGCTTCCACATCTCGATCAGCTCCGGATACGTGCCGGCGAGCGCCGCATAGGCCTTCTCGACCGTCACGCCCGCACCGATCTCGATCCAGTCGTCGCCGTCCACGATCTGCTGCAGTTCGGCGATCTGGCCGACGTAGATCAGATCGTCGAGGCGGCGCATCTGCTTGGTGACCCACAGGCCGATGTCGGTGCTGCCCGCGAGAATACGCGCGTCGGGACGCTCGGCCTTCAGCGCGGCCAGCGCGTCGAGCGTGCGCGGCGCCGCGAAGCGCGCGCCGTTGACCGTCGTGTAGTCGAACGTGTCGTCGCGCTTGAGCGACGCGAGCGTGCGGGCGAGCGCCGCCGTGTCGACCGCCGGCGAGGGCGCGCTTTCGCCGGTCGCGCCTTCGCCGGTCGCGCCTTCGCCGGTCGCGCCTTCGCCGGCCACACCGAACATCCGCACCGCCGCGTCGACGATCGGGCGATAACCGGTGCAGCGGCACAGGTTGCCCGTCAGCGCATCGGCGATCTCGGTGCGCGTCGGCACGTCCTTCGCCTTCGCGCACGCATTGCCGCAGCCTTCGTGGCCGTGCTTCTCGTACAGCGCCCACATCGACATCACGAAGCCGGGCGTGCAGAACCCGCATTGCGAACCGTGGCAATCGACCATCGCCTGCTGCACCGGATGCAGCGCGCCGTCCGGCCGGCGCAGATCCTCGACCGTCAGAAGCGCCTTGCCGTCGAGCGTCGGCAGGAACTGGATGCATGCGTTGACGGCCTTGAACTCGACCGCGCCGCCATCGGTCAGCTCGCCGACGACGACCGTGCACGCGCCGCAATCGCCTTCCGCGCAACCTTCCTTGGTGCCGGTGCAATGCGCGTCCTCGCGCAGGTATTGCAGCACGGTGCGGGTCACGTCCGCGCCGCTGACTTCGCGGATCGCGTGACGATGGTAGAAGCGGATCGGCTCACTCATGTCTCGGTGTTTCTTCAAATTGGGGGCAAGGCGGCCCGCGCGGAGCGCTCGACCGACGTTTTTCCGACAGTTTGAACGCTATCACCGTCAAATTCCGCAACCCATAGCCCATCACGCATGCGGCTCATATAACTGCCGCGATATGCACGCCCGGCCGGCCGCGCCCGTTGCCGCACGGGGCGCTCCGTCCGTTCCCGGCGTCCCGCAACCGCCAGTCCTCTTCCCGAACGGGGCGTGATTAACTAAACGGTACCTGCGTGAAAACCGGTTCCATGGGAAAATCCCGATTCCCTTTTCCGCCGTTTTTCCGTTCGATTCGCCATTCGTTCCGACCCCATGTCAACCGATTCCGCCACACCGCCGCGCACCGGGTTCGCGCTCACGCTGCAAATCGTGTCCGTCGTCTGCTTCACGTTCATCTGCTACCTGACCATCGGCCTGCCGCTCGCGGTACTGCCGGGCTTCGTCCACGACGACCTCGGCTTTTCCGCGATCGTCGCGGGCGGCGCGATCAGCGTCCAGTATTTCGCGACGCTCGCGTCGCGGCCGCTCGCCGGGCGCCTCGCCGATACGCTCGGGCCGAAGCAGACGGTGCTGCGCGGGTTGATCGGCTGCGGCGTGTCGGGCGTGCTGCTGCTCGTCGCGCTGCTGCTCGCGCACTGGCCGGTCGCGAGCCTCGTGCTGCTGATCGCGAGCCGGCTCGTGCTCGGCGTCGGCGAAAGCCTGTGCGGCACCGGCGCGATCCTGTGGGGCATCGGCCGGGTCGGCGTCGCGCACAACGCGAAGGTGATCTCGTGGAACGGCATCGCGACCTACGGCGCGCTCGCGCTCGGCGCGCCGGTGGGCGTCGCGATCGCGCATACGCTGAATCCGGCGCTGATCGGCGTGATCGTGATCGCGCTGGCCGCGCTCGGCTTCTACCTCGCCCGCCTGATCGCTTCGGTGCCGCTCGTGCACGGCGAGCGGATGTCGTATGCGAGCGTGTTCACGCGCGTGCTGCCGCACGGCCTCGGCCTCGCGCTCGGCTCGGCCGGCTTCGGCTCGATCGCGACCTTCGTCACGCTGTACTACGCGGCGCGCCACTGGCCGAACGCCGCGCTGTCGCTGACCGTGTTCGGCACGCTGTTCATCGGCGCGCGCCTGCTGTTCGCGAACACGATCAAGACCCACGGCGGCTTCCGCGTCGCGATCGTGTCGTTCGCGTTCGAATGCGCGGGCCTGCTGCTGTTGTGGCTCGCGCCGGTGCCGCACGTCGCGCTCGTCGGCGCGGCACTGACGGGCTTCGGCTTCGCGCTGATCTTCCCGGCGCTCGGCGTCGAGGCCGTCGCGCTCGTGCCGCCCGCGAGCCGCGGCGCGGCGCTGTCCGCGTATTCGGTGTTCCTCGACCTGTCGCTCGGCATCACCGGCCCGCTCGCCGGCTATGTGGCCGGTGCGTTCGGCTATCCGCAGGTGTTCCTGTTCGCGGCGGTGGCGGCTGCCGCGGGCGTCGCGCTGTCGATGGTGTTGTATCAGCGGCAGGCGCGTGTTGCGGGGAGCGGCGCGGCGGCGTGAGAGACGTGACGCGCGTTGGTGCACGCGCAACGCACGTCAACGCAGCAGCACGTTGAAGTCTCGCAATACGCGGGCCGCATCGGGATGACGCCTGAACGGAACGGCGCTCCCGAGCGAAAGCTTCGGCGCGGCACGATCGAAGAGCACGAGCGCTTCCGACGTGTTGAGATGGCGCGACATGTACAAAAATCCGTCGACGCGACGGGGATGCCGGTGGACGGCAAGCGACCACTGTTGCGGAACGTCGTACGGCGCGATGGTCGACAATGCGCCGTCACCCCCGAGGTCTTTCAGCGGCAAGCCGTGCAGGACGGCCACGGTCAGCGGCGCGCCGTCAAATGAAAGGACGTGGCGATCGAGTTCGGTCGTCACGAGCGGAAAACCGCCCAGCGTCAGATCGGCGACTTCGTCATGCAGCACCGTCTCGGCGAATGCGCAATGCAGATCAAAGCCGAAATAGCTGGTGCCGTATCGCCGCCGCTTGCGCGGATCGTCGAAGCGATTGCCGCCGGACTTCCCGAAGTAAGGCTCGCCGGTCGCATATCGCGAGATGCGCACCAGCGTTGCGGGCGCAACCTCGCGGATGACGAGCGTCGCGCTCGCGAAATGCTCGCCCGGTGCCGTCAGCAAGCGCGGCTCCTAGCGTTCGCGGAACGCCGCGGCGGCACGTTCGACATCGTCGAGCTTGCCACGCGACAGCGCGACGAGCGGGGTGACGCTGCCCAGCGACGCCTTGGGCGTCGTGAAGAACTGCCATTTGCTCCAGCCGGGCAAGTCGCCGAGACACTGCGTGACCCGCCCCAAGGTCTTGCGGTCGACGTCTCCCGCCAGATAGAAAGCCGGATAGTACTGTGCGGCGCCGACCTCGACGGCGAAGATACGCCCCGACGCGACCGCCTTGCTCAGCGCCTGCCGCGTCATGCCGAGCCCTGTCCACGTCTGCGCGGCGGACAGCAATCGGCCATCGGCAACCAGCACGCGCCGTTCGGCCTGCACCTGCCGCTCGACATCGGCGATGCCGGCATCCGGGCGTGCAGCCGCTCCGGGCTTCCGCCGGCCGGACGGCTTCCTGTCGCGTGTCGCGGCAGCGGCGATACCGAAGGTGATCGTGCCGGCCAGATCGATGACCTGCGCGATGCCCACCTTGAACAGGTGCCCCAGTTGCTCGTCCGACAGCGCGAGCAGTGCGCGGGCGCGCTCGGGACCGAGCATGGTCGCGGCGCCGACCGCGCTGCGCAGCGCCTCCTCCGTCTCGACATCGAGAACGGCGGCCGCGCCTTCGAGCGCATGAGCTTGCGTGACCATCCTGACCTCCTGATCCAACCGGAAGATCAAGCGTAGCCCCGAATCGAAACCAAGTCAACCAAGTCAACCATTTCGATCGGCTTTCCGAGCCGCTCTCATCGCCGTCGGTATTGCGTCACGCCGTCCGCAAAAACAACCGACGCGTGAGATCGAACGCGACGAGATTGCCGGCCACCACTAGCAGCAGCCCGATCACCGCGAGCGGGGACCATTGATAGCCCTCGAACACCGTCGACACGGCCAGCGCGACGATCGGGAACAGCACGGTGCAGTACGCGGCGCGCTCCGGCCCGATCCGGCCGACGAGCGTCAGGTAGGCGGTGAAGCCGATCACCGAGCCCGGCACGGCCAGGTACACGAGCGCGCCGAGATAGCGCGGGCTCATGTCGAGCGTGAACGGCATCCCGGCCACCGCGCTGCCGACGGTCAGGATCGCCGCGCCGATCAGCATCGCCCAGCCGTTGGTCGCGAGCGGGTGCAGCCCCATCGACTGCATCCGGCTCGACAGCAGGTTGCCCGCCGAGAAGCACATCGTGCCGGCGAACGCGATCGCGAGCCCGATCCACGTCGCGTGGTCGTCGAGATGGCCGGCCATCTGCTGCCAGAACAGGCAGGCGATGCCGGTCAGGCCGAGCAGCGCGCCGGCGATCGCCGACGGCCGCAGCGGCCGGCCCATGAACAGCCGGCCGTTGATCGAGTTCAGCAGCGGCGCGGTCGAGAAGATCACCGCGACGAGCCCGCTCGGCACGACCTGCTCCGCATAGTAGAAGCACAGGAAATTCAGGCAGAACAGCGCGAAGCCTTGTGCGACGAGAAAGCGCCACGCTTCGCGCGGCGGGCGCGCCGGGCGCCGCATCACGCGCAGCAGTGCGAACAGCACGGCGGCCGCGAGCCAGAAGCGCCACGCGATCGACACGGGCGGCGGCACCGAGCCGAGTTGCCACTTGATCGCGATCCAGGTGGTGCCCCAGATCAGCACGGTGACGAAATAAAGCGACAGGTTCATGGCGGCAATCCGGGAAATCGGGTGAATCGGGATCCCGACTATGCCGCCGCCCCGCGCGTGCCGATTGTCCGGAATTGCGGTCTTTTTCGGGACGCCGCACGCGCCGTCGCGCGGCCGCTTATACTCGGCCCATCATGAGCCTCTCCCTCAGCGCCCCGCCCGTCGACCGCGCCGCCGCCCTGGCCGGCGGCGATCTGCCGTTCGGCCTGCAATCGGTCTGCCGTACGCTCGCCGACGCGAACGCGACGCTCGAGCGCTTCGCGTGGCTAGGCGACCATCTCGCGATCGCCGAATGGACGCGGATCACCGACGAAAGCGAGACGGTGTACGAGCAGCCCGGTCACCACACGCTGTCGTGCTACCTCGACGGCGGCTACCGGACCGAGCGCCAGCGCGTGCCGCGCTACGGCGCGCCGAGCCTGCTGTGCGCATTGCCGGGCGACCACGAATCGCGCTGGTGGGTGCGTGGCGAAATGCATTTCATCCACCTGTATTTCCTGCCCGAACACTTCACCCAGCGCGCGATCCGCGAGCTCGATCGCGAACCGCGCGAACTGAAGCTCGCCGATCGCACCTATTTCGAGGATGCGCGCGTCGCCGCGCTGCTGCGCTCGCTCGCGCTCGACGGCTGGGACGATGCCGACGACCGGCTGCGCGTGAACGAAACCGCCCATGACGTGCTGAGCCTGCTGCTGCGCGGCCAGAGCACGACGCGCACCGACACGTCGTTCCGCGGCGGGCTCGCGCCGGCCGTGCGCCGCCGCGTGCGCGACTACATCGACACGTACCTGACGCAGCCGCTGACGCTCGGCGAACTCGCCGAGGTCGCCGCGCTGTCCGAATACCATTTCTCGCGGATGTTCCGGCTGTCGTTCGGCCGCGCGCCGCACGCATGGGTGGCCGAGCAACGGCTCGCCCGGGCCCGCGAGCTGCTGCGCACGACGGCGCTGCCGCTCGCGCAGATCGCGGCCGACTGCGGCTACGCGAACGCCGGCCACTTCAGCCATCGCTTTCGCGACGCGCACGGCACGACGCCGAATACGTACCGGCGCGCGATGCAGGGCCGCTGAGCGCGGCCCCTCGCCGCTTTTCCGTGCTTACGCGCCGCGCCGCGACAGTTCCTGCTCCAGCGCGGCGACGCCGGCCGGCAGGTCGACCGGCACCTTCAGGTCGACCATCGTGCGGCCGAACGCATGCAGCGTGCGGAACAGGTTGTGTTCGCGGCACTGCTCGCCCATCTGCCCGATCCGCACGATCGGCAAGCCGAACGAACCCGAGATCTCGACCTGGTACTGCTTCGAGATATGGCCGCAGACCATCCCGGGCGTGAGCCCCTCCGGCGTCTCGATTCCGACCACCGAATTGAGCCGGCAGTCCTTCGGCGCATAAAGCTTGAGCCCCATCGATTCGACGCCCGCCTGCAGCGCCAGCGAGCAGCGCAGGTGGCGCGCGAAGCGGCTTTCGAGCGTCTCCGCGCAGACGAGCCGCAGCGCCTCGTGCAGCGCGAGCACGCCCGACACGGGCGCCGTGTAGTGATAGCCGGCGTTGTGCCAGAAGTTCTCCGCGAGCGCCATGTCGAGGCACCAGTGCGCATTCGGCTCGGGGCGATTCTTCATGCGGTCCCATGCGGCATCGGAAAACGCGATCAGCGACACGCCGGGAATCGACGACAGCCCCTTCTGGCCGCCGGTGATCACCGCGTCGATGCCCCACGCATCCATCTCGAGCGGCATCGTCGACAGCGTGCACACCGCGTCGACGACCACCAGCGCGCCGGCCGCCTTCGCGAGCGCGGCGATGTCGCGCAGGTCGCGGTTCCAGACGGTGTTCGACGTCTCGCCCTGCACGATCGTGACGATCTCGGGCCGCTCGCGCGCGATCGCGTCGGCGATCTCGTCGAGGCTCGCGACCGCGCGGTCGGCGACTTCGAGCGTCGCGACGTCGGCGCCGACGCGCGTGGCCATCTCGGCCATCCGCGCGCTGAAGAAGCCGTTGCGGATCGACAGCACGCGCGTGCCGCGCCATGCGAGATTCGAGATCGCCATTTCCATCGCGGCCGAGCCTGGGCCCGCGACGCCGAGCACCCACTTCGTGCGGGTCTGGAACACGTAGCGCGCCATCTCCTTCACCTGCTCGATGATCTTCGCCATCGTCGCGCCGAGGTGGTTGATCACGATCGTGTTCGCCTTGGCCACGGCGGCCGGGATCGGAACCGGGCCGGCCCCCATCATCAGCAGCGGTTCTTCGGGCAGGATCGCGTCGAGCGGCACGACGACGGGACAGGGAATCGGCGAATAATCGATGGACATGGCTGGAAAAAGATGAGGAAAGGAAGTGCTCGGACGCCTGCAGCACGACACGGCACGGCGAACTGATCGATCATTCCGCGTTCCGCCGCCCCGCGCAAGAGGCACGCACGTCCGGACAGCGCGACGCCGGCCCGGTCGCCGGACCGGGCCAGCCGGCCGCGCCCCGCTCGCGCGATGACCGCCGGATTGAAAAGGGATTGCCGGCCGCTTCCGAAACGGTTCCATTCGGGTTCCGCCCACATGATTTTCTCCGCCAATATCAGCAGCGATTCGCCGAAACCGGCGGTTCAGCCTGATTCTCGGATCGAACGAAATGGATCGGCCACGTGATACAAATCGCGGAGCGAATTCGATACACAAAATCCGAACGTGGAAAAAACATCCACTATTGCCGCATGTATTGGGGAACGACTCCGAAACTGCCGCGTCACCGCCCGGCCGATCTTCCGACTATCTTATTGATTTAAATAGGAAATATCCGCCTCCTCGACGCATATCCCAATACCGCGCCGGTTTTCCGGAACGCCCTTGCTGCATTGCAACGTTAAACGGGTACTCGCGATTTCGATTTTACGCAAGCCGCCCATTTTCTCAGGTTGACGGATATAGGTTCTGTATTGAACAATCGTCTGCGGAATCGAAATTCGATTTTCGATACGAGGGAGAGCTGGGGCCGCGCAATGCGCTTTCGATGTTGTGCGGCGATAAATCACAACCAAAATCAATCAACCGGGCCAGAAATACGCAGCCATGAACCAGATTCAGACCATGCGTGTATTCGTCTGCGTCGCCGAGCAGCAAAGCTTTCGGCGCGCGGCGCACCATCTCGGCGTGTCCAATGCGCTCGTCACGCGTTCGATCGCGATGCTCGAGGGCCACCTGAACACACGGCTGATCCATCGCACCACGCGCAACCTGTCGCTCACCGAGGCCGGCGTGCGCTACCTCGATGGTTGCCGTGCGCTGCTCGAGGAGTTCGACCACCTCGAATCGTCCGTCGCGCATGCGGTGCGCGAACCGGCCGGCACGCTGCGCGTCGTCGCGTCGGGGCTGATGTCGCCGCTGGCGCTGACGCCGCTCGTCAGCAGCTTCCGGCACCGCTACCCGGAGCTGCGCGTGCAGCTGACCGTCGCCGAAGGGCCGCTCGACGTGCTCGAATCGGGCTACGACGTCGGCATCGTCACCGGCACCCGGCTCGACGGCAACCCGTCGCTGATCGGCCATGCCCTTGCGCCGAACCCGTTCGTCGCATGCGCGGCGCCGGCCTATCTCGACCGCCGCGGCGAGCCGCGCGTGCCCGACGATCTACCGGGTCACGACTGGGTCACGCTCGCGTCGCACCAGCACGCCCCGACGTGGCAACTGGTCGGTCACGACGGCGTCGCCCATTCGGTCACGGTGCGCCCGGCCTGCACGGTCAACCAGCTCGCGCTCGTGCAGGCGGCGGCCGTGGCCGGCGCCGGCATCGCGGTGCTGCCCGAGCCGTGCGTGGCCGACGCACTCAACCACGGCACGCTCGTGCGCCTGATGGCCGGCTACCGGATCGACGATCCCGACGCGCAGCTGTCGCTCGTCTATCCGAACCGCCAGTACGTGCCGGCCCGCACGCGCAGCTTCGTCGAGCACGCACTCGAGCACTTCGGCGCGCCGGCCTCCCGCGAGCGGACGGACTACGGCTTCCTGCGGCCGGGGCGCGGGCCCGAACACGCCGACATCGTCACGGGCCTGCAGTAAACTGCGCGCGTCAGCCAGTGGAGGTGCAGCGTGCGCGTGATCCTGTTCAGCAGCCGGCAGTACGACGACGATTCATTCACCGCCGCCAACCGGCAGTTCGGCTATCGGCTGCACTTCCAGCCGTCGCACCTCGACGCGGAAACGGCGATCCTCGCGCACGGCTATGACGTCGTCTGCCCGTTCGTCAACGACACCGTCGACGCGGCCGTGCTCGAACGGCTCGCCGACGGCGGCACGCGGCTGATCGCGCTGCGCTCGGCGGGCTTCAACCATGTCGACCTCGCCGCCGCCGAACGGCTCGGCATCGCGGTCGTGCGCGTGCCCGCGTATTCGCCGCATGCGGTCGCCGAGCATGCGGTCGCGCTGATCCTCGCGCTCAACCGCCGCCTGCCGCGCGCCGTCGCACGCACGCGCGAAGGCGATTTCTCGCTGAACGGCCTGCTCGGCTTCGACCTGCACGGCAAGACCGTCGGCGTGATCGGCACCGGCATCATCGGCAGCGTGTTCGCGAAGATCATGATGGGCTTCGGGATGCACGTGCTCGCGCACTCGGTGCCGCCGTACAACGACGAGCTGATCGCGTTCGGCGCGCGCTACGTCGAGCTCGACGAGCTGCTGCATCACGCCGACATCGTCAGCCTGCATTGCCCGCTGCTGCCGTCGACACACCACCTGATCAACGAACGAACGCTCGCGCGGATGAAGCACGGCGCGATGCTGATCAACACGGGGCGCGGCGGCCTCGTCGATGCGCAGGCGCTGGTCGACGCGCTCAAGAGCGGCCAGCTGGGCCATCTGGGGCTCGACGTCTACGAAGAGGAAAGCGGGCTTTTCTTCGAGGATCACTCCGACCTGCCGCTGCAGGACGACGTGCTCGCGCGCCTGCTGACGTTCCCGAACGTGATCGTCACGTCGCACCAGGCATTCTTCACGCGCGAGGCGCTGGCCGAGATCGCGCACACGACGCTGCTGAACATCGAGGCGTGGCATGCGGGCGCTCCGCAGAACGTCGTGGCGGCAAATCGCTGAGAAACAGCCCGTTTGATGCCCCGCGGCGCATCCGCAATCGTTTGCTTGTGGTTGTTGCCGTGCACCGTACCCTATCTCGTCAACAATTCAGTGCATTGTTTCGAATGAAGTAACGTTTCGTGCGCGCCGTCTGATATCGTTGCGCCGACGTCCTTCCCTGCCTTTGCCGCTCATGCGTTTCGACGATTCCGACCTCGCCGCCGTCTACCGCGCCATCTTCGAACGGCGCGACATGCGCCACTTCACGCCGGCGCCCGTCGATCCGGCCGTGCTCGCGCGACTGCTGCGCGCGGCGCACCACGCACCGAGCGTCGGCTTCATGCAGCCGTGGCGCTTCATCCGCATCAGCGATCCCGCCTTGCGCACCGCCATTCACGCACTGGTCGAGGCCGAGCGCCGCGCGACCGCCGACGCGCTCGGCGAGCGCCAGGACGAATTCATGCGGCTGAAGGTCGAGGGCGTGCGCGAATGCGGCGAGCTCCTGGTCGTCGCGCTCGCCGACGGCCGCGAGCGCCATGTGTTCGGCCGCCGCACGCTGCCGGAGATGGATCTGGCATCCACTGCGTGCGCGATCCAGAACATGTGGCTCGCGGCGCGCGCGGAAGGCCTCGGGATGGGCTGGGTGTCGCTGTTCGACGTCGATGCGCTGCGCACGCTGCTGCGGATGCCCGACGGCGCGAAGCCGATCGCCGTGCTGTGCGTCGGGCACGTCGATGCGTTCTATGCGAAGCCGATGCTCGAGGAAGAACGCTGGGCCGCGCGCATGCCGATCGAAGCCTGCCTGTTCGAGAACGGCTGGGACGATCCGGCGGCGATCGACGCGGCCGCTTCGGCTGCCGTGCCGTCGGATACGGCTCCGGACGCCCAAACGGGAACCCCGTCGGACGCCATGCCCGACAGGTCATCCGAACGCATCGTCTGATCCACGGCTAGCAGCCGTCGTCATTCCGGCGCTGAATCGCTGCATATCCCACACTGTGAGCTTCCCGCCTGCCATCCCGTCGCACGCCGGCAACAACCGTTTTGGCCCCAAGCATAGGGGTTTTCACTGAAGTAGAATCGCGGCTGACGTTCGCCTGACCGACCGCCCGTCCCGCGCATCCTGCGCCTGGCTCGAGCGACATCTTTTCCGAGCCTACCGCGATGCCCTTGCCTCTTTTCGCCCTTGCCGTCGCCGCATTTGGAATCGGTACCACCGAATTCGTGATCATGGGTCTGCTGCCGAACGTCGCGCGCGATCTCGGCGTGTCGATTCCGGCCGCCGGGATGCTCGTATCGGGCTACGCGCTCGGCGTGACGATCGGCGCACCGATCCTCGCGATCGTCACCGCGAAGATGCCGCGCAAGCGTGCGCTGATGGGCCTGATCGGGCTGTTCATCGCCGGCAACCTGTTCTGCGCGATCGCGCCCGGCTATGCGGTGCTGATGGCCGCGCGCGTCGTCACCGCGTTCTGCCACGGTGCGTTCTTCGGCATCGGCTCGGTGGTCGCGAGCAACCTCGTCGCGCCGAACCGCCGCGCGCAGGCGATCGCGCTGATGTTCACCGGCCTCACGCTCGCGAACGTGCTCGGCGTGCCGCTCGGCACCGCGCTCGGCCAGGCGTTCGGCTGGCGCGCGACGTTCTGGGCCGTCACCGGCATCGGCCTCGCCGCGGCCGCCGCGCTCGCGGTGTGCCTGCCGAAAAACCTCGCGATGCCCGACACCAGCATCACGCGCGAATTCAGCGTGCTGAAGCACCCGCAGGTGCTGATGGTGCTCGGCATCAGCGTGCTCGCATCCGCGAGCCTGTTCAGCGTGTTCACGTACATCACGCCGATCCTCGAGGACGTGACGGGCTTCTCGCCGCGGCAGGTCACCTACGTGCTGCTGCTGTTCGGCCTGGGGCTGACGGTCGGCGGCACGCTCGGCGGCAAGCTCGCCGACTGGCGCCGGATGCCTTCGCTGATCGCGACGCTCGCGCTGATCGGCATCGTCCTCGCGCTGTTCGCGGGCACGATGCATCTGCCGTTCGCCGCGCTCGCGACGATTTTCGTGTGGGGCATCCTCGCGTTCGCGATCGTGCCGCCGCTGCAGATCATGATCGTCGATCGCGCGAGCGACGCGCCGAACCTCGCGTCGACGCTGAACCAGGGCGCGTTCAACCTCGGCAACGCGACCGGCGCGTGGCTCGGCGGAATGGCGATCGGCTCCGGCGTGTCGCTCGTGAACCTGCCGTGGGTCGGCGTCGCGATGGCCGTCGCGGCGCTCGCGCTCACGCTGTGGTCGGCGTCGCTCGAACGCCGCCCGGTGGCCGTGCCGACCGAATACGTGTAACGCAACCCTGCCGCGATCGTTGCGTACACAACTCCATTCAAGTGTGACGGCCTTCATGGACCTTTCAACGGTCGCGGTGTAGCATCGCGGCCGATGAAAGCCATTCTCAATCGCGATTTCCTCGCGTTGATCCTGAGCGTCGCGGTCGTCGGCCTCGGGACCGGCGCGACGCTCCCGCTTACCGCACTCGCGCTGACCGAAGCCGGACACGGCACCAACGTCGTCGGCATGCTGACGGCCGCGCAGGCCCTCGGCGGCCTCGCGATCGTGCCGTTCGTCACCGCGCTCGCGCGGCGCATCGGTGCGCGCCGCGCGATCGTCGTATCGGTCGTGCTGCTCGCGGCGGCCACCGCGCTGATGCAGTTCACGTCGAACCTGATTCTGTGGGGCGTGCTGCGGGTGCTGTGCGGCGCCGCGCTGATGCTGCTGTTCACGATCGGCGAAGCATGGGTCAACCAGCTCGCCGACGATTCGACGCGCGGCCGCGTCGTCGCGATCTACGCGACCAATTTCACGCTGTTCCAGATGGCGGGCCCGGTGCTCGTCAGCCAGATCGCCGGCGCGACGAGCATCCGCTTCGCGCTGTGCGGCGCGCTGTTCCTGCTCGCGCTGCCGACGCTCGCGACGATCCGCCGTGCGCCGCTCGCCGGCGACGACGCGCATCATGAAGCGCACGGCCGCTGGCGCGACGTGCTGCCGCGCATGCCCGCGCTGATCATCGGCACCGGCTTCTTCGCGCTGTTCGATACGCTCGCGCTGTCGTTGCTGCCGCTCTACGCGATGGATCACGGCGTCGCGAGCGCGACCGCCGTGCTGCTCGCGTCGATCATGCTGTTCGGCGATACCGCGATGCAGTTCCCGATCGGCTGGCTCGCGGACAAGCTCGGCCGCGAACGCGTGCACCTCGGCGCCGGCTGGATCGTGCTCGCGGGCCTGCCGCTGCTGCCGTTCGTCATCGCGAACCCGTGGCTGTGCTGGCCGCTGCTGTTCGTGCTCGGCGCGGCGGCCGGCAGCATCTACACGCTGTCGCTCGTCGCGTGCGGCGAGCGTTTCCGCGGCGCGGCGCTCGTCACCGCGAGCTCGCTCGTGTCGGCGTCGTGGAGCGCCGCGAGCTTCGGGGGTCCGCTGGTTGCAGGCGCGTTGATGGAGCAACTGGGCAGCCACGCGCTGGTCGGCGTGTTGGTCGTCTGCGTCGCCGCGTTCGTCGCGGCCGCGTTGTGGGAACGACGCGCGGCGGTGCAACGCGCGGTCTGATTCGGGTTGGAGTTGGAGTTGGCGTTGGCGTTGGCGTTGGCGTTGGCGTTGGCGTTGGCGTTGGCGTTGGCGTTGGCGTTGGCGTTGGCGTTGGCGTTGGCGTTGGCGTTGGCGTTGGCGCGCAGCATCATGCACCGATACGCATCGGCCCGCTCGTGCCCATCCTCCATAAACGAAAACGGCCCGCGCAATGCGAGCCGCCCTGTCATTCCGTACTACGCGTGACCGACGCGTGACGTTTCGCGCTGCGCTCCGTCAAGCACGCCGCGCCGGCAAAATCCTGCCCGCACACGTGCCGAAGCCAACGCGATAGCCGTCGCCCTGGCACCAGCCGACGAGCGTCAACTCGTCGCCGTCCTCGATGAACGTGCGGCTGCCGCCACCGTTCAGCGCGACCGGCTCCTTGCCGTTCCACGTCAGTTCGAGCAGGCTGCCGAACGAACCCTTCGTCGGCCCGCTGATCGTGCCCGAACCCATCAGATCGCCCACGCGCGTGTTGCAGCCGGCGACCGTGTGATGCGCCAACTGCTGCGCCATCGTCCAGTACATGTGCTTGAAGTTGGTGCGGCAGATCGACGTCGCCTCGGCCGCACCCTCCGCGCGCAGCGTCACTTCCAGCGCGATGTCGAATGCATGCTTGCCCGCATGCTGCAGATACGCGAGCGGCTGCGGCGACTGCTCCGGCTGCGCGACGCGGAACGGCTCGAGCGCGTCGAGCGTGACGATCCACGGCGAGATCGTCGTCGCGAACGTCTTCGCGTTGAACGGGCCGAGCGGCACGTACTCCCACTGCTGGATGTCGCGCGCGCTCCAGTCGTTCAGCAGCACCATCCCGAAGATATGCGCTTCCGCGTCCTCGCACGCGATCGGCTCGCCGAGTGCGTTGCCCTTCCCGACGATGAAGCCCGTTTCCAGCTCGATGTCGAGCTTGCGGCACGCGCCGAACACCGGGCGCTCCTGGTCGGGCAGCTTCAGTTGCCCGTTCGGGCGCCGCACCGGCGTGCCGCTCACGACCACCGACGACGCACGGCCGTTGTAGCCGATCGGCATCTCCGACCAGTTCGGCAGCAGCGCATTCTTCGGATCGCGGAACATCGAGCCGACGTTGGTCGCGTGCTCCTTCGACGAATAGAAATCGGTATAGCCGGGAATCTCGACCGGCAGATGCAGCGTCGCGTCGCGCTGCGCGACGAGCACCTGCGCGCGCAGCGCCGCATCATCGCGCAACCGTGCGTTGTCGTGCGAAAACAGTTCTGACAACTGCACGCGCACGCTGCGCCATGCGTCGCGGCCGAGTGCGATGAACGCGTTGAGCGTCGGCGCGGCGAACGCATCGGCGCCGGCCGGCAACGTCACGAAGCCCGCACGCGCCAGCGCCGCGAGATCGACGATCTGGTCGCCCAGCGCGACGCCCGCACGGCGCGCGCCCTGCTTCGCATCGCTGAAGATCCCGAACGGCAGGTTCTGGATCGGGAAATTGCAGGCGGGATCGTTCGCCGTGTCGACCCAGCTCTTGCGGGCCGGGTCGAGCGTCGCGCGCCAGTCTTGGGTGTCGCTCATCGTTGCTCCGGATTGAAGTGTTTCTGGATGCCTTGCCAGCATTCGAAGTAATCGGCCTGCAGCTGCGCGGTGTCGAGCGCGTAGCGCGTCGGCCGGATCAGCGTGCGGGTTTCGAACATGAACGCCATCGTCGCATCGACCTTGTGCGGCTTCGTCGTGTCGCTCGCCGACGCCTTCTCGAACGTGTCCGCGTCGGGCCCGTGGCCCGACATGCAGTTGTGCAGGCTCGCGCCGCCCGGCACGAAGCCCTCGGCCTTCGCGTCGTACGCGCCGTGCACGAGTCCCATGAACTCGCTCGCGACGTTGCGGTGGAACCACGGCGGGCGGAACGTATCCTCGGCCGCGAGCCAGCGCGGAGGGAAGATCACGAAGTCGATCGTGTCGACGCCCGGCGTATCGCTCTGCGCCTGCAGCACGAGGAAGATCGACGGATCGGGATGGTCGAAGCTGATCGAGCCGATCGTGTTGAACAGGCGCAGATCGTATTTGACCGGCGCGTAGTTGCCGTGCCACGCGACGACGTCGAGCGGCGAATGGCCGATGTCCGCGCGCCAGAGGCGCCCGTTCAGCTTCGCGATCAGCTCGAACGCGCCTTCGCGGTCTTCGTACGCGGCCTGCGGCGTCAGGAAATCGCGCGGGTTCGCGAGCCCGTTCGAGCCGATCGGGCCGAGATCCGGCAGGCGCAACAGTGCGCCGAAGTTTTCGCAGATGTAGCCGCGCGCGTCGCCGTCCGGCAGCGCGACGGTAAAACGCACGCCGCGCGGAATCACCGCGATCTCGAACGGCTCGACGTCGAGCCGGCCGAATTCGGTCGCGATGAACAGGCGCCCCTGCTGCGGCACGATCAGCAGTTCGCCGTCCGCGCTGTAGAAGAAGCGGTCCTGCATCGAGCGGTTCGCCGCGTACAGGTGGATCGCGCAGCCGTTCATCGCGGCAGCCGACCCGTTGCCGGCCATCGTCACGAGGCCGTCGACGAAATCGGTCGGCTCGACCGGCATCGGCAGCGGATCCCACCGCAACTGATTGGGTGGCGTCGGCGGCACGTCGGCCGAATCGCCGAATTCCGACACGAGCCGCTGCGGGCCCGCATACGGCTCGAACGGCCGATGCACCGCGGCCGGGCGAATCCGGTACAGCCACGAGCGGCGGTTGTGGCCGCGCGGCGCGGTAAACGCGGTGCCCGACAACTGCTCCGCGTACAGCCCGTACGGCGCGCGCTGCGGCGAGTTGCGCCCGTGCGGCAGCGCGCCGGGCAGCGCCTCGGTCGCGAATTCGTTCGCGAAACCGCTCAGGTAGCCGGCAGTCGCCGGTTTCGACAGGTCAAGCGTCATCGTTTCCTTTCTCCATCAATTCAGGGCGGCGTTCGGCGCCTGCGCGCTGCCGCGCCGCGTGACGCCCGCGAGGCCCAGCACGAACAGCGCCGAGCACAGCACGGGCACCGCGGCCGCGTGGAACAGCGCGCCGTTCGACCAGTTGAGCGCAATCAGTTGCCCGCCGACGAGCGGCCCGAGCACCGAGCCGATCCTGCCGATGCCGAGGCTCCAGCCGATGCCGGTCGAGCGCAGCGACGTCGGGTAATACTGGCCCGCGAGCGCGTTCACGGCCGGCTGCCCGCCGACCACGCAGAACCCGCCCGCGAACACGACGACCAGCAGCCACGGCAGCGCATGCGCGACCGAGCCGATCAGCCCCACCGACACGGCCGCGCACGCGAAGCACGCGAACAGCACGCGCACGAAACCGTAACGTTCGATGAACCAGCCGAGCGACAGCGTGCCGATCACGCCGCCCGTCTGCAGCACCGTGCCGACGATCACCGCCGTGCCGGGCGAATAACCGGCGGCGCGCATCACGGTCGGCAGCCAGTTCGACAGGAAGTACAGGTCGATCAGGTTCATGAAGCTGATGGCCCACAGCAGCAGCGTGACCGGCAGGCGGCCATGGCGGAACAGCTCGGCGACCGGCGCGCCGCTCGCGGCACGCTCGCGCACGACGAGCCGCGTATTCGCATCGATGCCGGCTTCCGGCGCGAACCGCGCGAGCCAGTCGCGCGCCTGCGCGACGCGCCCTTTCAGCACCAGGAACTGCAGCGACTCGGGCAGCCGCGCGACCATCGCGAGCGTCAGCACGAGCGGCACCGCGCCGCCGACGAAGAACACCGAACGCCAGCCGAGCGCCGGAATCAGCGCCGCGCTGATGAAGCCACCGAGCGCCGCGCCGAGCGTGAAGCCGCACGACACGATCATCATCCGCTTCACGCGATGCGCGGCCGGGCTGAACTCGCCGACCAGCGCCATCGCGTTCGGCATGATGCAGCCGAGGCCGAGGCCGGTGACGAAGCGCAGCGCCATCAGCACGGGAATCGAGCCCGCGAACGGCGTCGCGAGCATCGTCACCGCGAAGAACAGCGTCGAGCCGATCAGCACCGGGCGCCGGCCGATCCGGTCGGCCAGCACCGACAGCCCGAGCGCACCGAGCAGCATCCCGAACAGGCTCGCGCTGAACACGGGCCCGAGCGCCTGCTTCGGCACGCCCCATTCGGCGATCACGCTGGGCGCGACGTAGCCCATCGCCTGCGCATCGAAACCGTCGATCACGAGGCACAGCCCGCACAGCATCAGCAGCATCCAGTGAAAACCCGGGCGATGGGTCTCGTCGATCACGCGCTCGACTTCGAGCACGCGCGCGTCGGCCGGCGCCGCGCTCATTGCGCGACCTCGGCGGCCGGATGCACGAGCGGCGTCACGCCCTGGCGCGCGAGCGCCATCGCTTCGCGCAGCACGTCGGCGTCGCCGACCTGGTTCGCGAGCAACAGGATCAGCTTCGCGTTGACGAGCTGGCTGTCCGCGTCCGACAGGTCGCGATGCATGTCGATCAGCGCTTCGTAGAACGCGTCGGGGTCGGCCAGGCGCGGACGGGTATCGAGTGGGGGCATGACGGTGTCTCCGGTGTCTTTATCGTATTCAGCGTGCGCAGATCGCGCGCGCCAGTGCGTCGGCAATCGCCTGACGGTCGAGCGTGCGCGTGCGGGCGCAGACGTGCTGGTCGGGGCGCAACAGGTAGAACGTGCCGGGCTGCGCGTCGTAGCGCCGCGCGGCGAGCCCGTCGACGTCCTCCACGACGTCGACGCCGGCCACCGGCTGCGCGTGCCCGGCCGGCACGATGAGTACCGGCCGAACCGGCACCGCGAGACCGTCGACGGCCTGCGCCAGCGCCGCCGCGTCGCCCGGCAAGCCGAACAGCACGCCGGTGAAGCCGCCGCGCAGATGCTGCAGCAGCCAGCCCGGCGTGCCCTGCGCGCGCACCGGCGCATCGGCCGCCGCCGCGCCCGGCCGCATCGCGCACGCGAATGCGTCGCCGCCGCGGTCCGGCGTGTTGAGCGGCGAATCGGCGAGCACGGCCGGCACCGACAGGCGCCCGCTGTTCACCAGCTTGCGCGCGAACTCGCAGTCGCGCGCGAGCTTCAGCGTCGCATCGCGGAACACGCGCGACACCGCGCTCTTCGGCGTGATGAAGTCGGTCGAGCGCGTCGAGTTGCGGATGTTCTCGTCGGCCGCGAACTCGCGCTCGCTCGCATACGTATCGAGCAGGCTGTCGGCGGAACGGCCGTCGAGCACCAGCTTCAGCTTCCACGCGAGGTTGTCCGCGTCCTGCACGCCGCTGTTCGCGCCGCGCGCGCCGAACGGCGACACGCCGTGCGCGGAATCGCCCGCGAACAGCACGCGGCCGTGACGGAACGTCTCCATCCGCTGGCAGCGGAACGTATAGACGCTCACCCACTCGAGTTCGAACTCGACGTCCGGCCCGAGCAGCGCGCGCACGCGCGGGATCACGCGCTCCGGCTGCTTCTCGGCGACGGGATCGGCATCCCAGCCGAGCTGGAAGTCGATGCGCCATACGTTGTCCGGCTGGCGGTGCAGCAGCACCGACTGGTTGCGGTGAAACGGCGGATCGAACCAGAACCAGCGCTCGGTCGGAAATTCCGCCTTCATCTTCACGTCGGCGATCAGGAAGCGGTCCTTGAACGTGCGGCCGCGGCTTTCCAGGCCCATCGTCGTGCGCATCGGGCTGCGCGAGCCGTCGGCCGCGATCACGTACTGCGCACGCAGCGTCGCGACGCCGTCCGGCGTCTCGATCGTCAGCACCGCATGTTCGGCCGACTGGTCGACGCCCGTCACCTTGTGCTTCCAGCGGATGTCGATGTTCGCCAGTTCGAACGCGCGATCGGCCAGATAGCCTTCGACGTAGTACTGCTGCAGGTTGATGAACGCGGGGCGCGCATGCCCTTCCTCGGGCAGCAGGTCGAAGGCGTAAAGCTGCTCGTCCTGCAGGAACACCTTGCCGACGTGCCAGCTCACGCCCTTGTCGACGAAGCGCTCACCGCAGCCGAGCCGGTCGAAGATCTCGAGGGTGCGCTTCGCGAAGCAGATCGCGCGCGAGCCGGTCGACAGCGTGTCGTCGTCGTCGAGCAGCACGACGGGCACGCCCTGCTGCGCGAGGTCGATCGCGGCCGCGAGGCCCACCGGGCCCGCGCCGACGACGATCACCGGATGAACGGCCGCGTCGTGCGCGCGGGCGCGGTACTCGAACTTCAGCGTCTGGTAATCGATGCTCATGGTCGCCATCCGCTCCTCAACCGCGCCGCGCGCGCACCGCCGCGCCCGTCGTCCCGCCCCTCTCCTGCCGGCGCGCCTGCCCGCCTGTCCTGTCAACCGCCACGTCTCGCTCCTTGCTTCCGTTGATTCGTGAACGACGCCGTTTCGCGGCGCCCGCATGCCGCATTTCTTGATCGGCGACAAATCCTGGATTTACGAATAGTAAAACCAATTACGAATAGTGAAATCAACGTAAACCCTAGGCATCGACTCGGGGACGGGATAACCATATGAGTGAAACGCCGAGCCGAGCGCGGCGCGCGCTGCTAATATCAAGTCAACGAGGCGGCCCTTTCGGCCGCCATTTTTCCTTCTCACGCCGATGATTCCGCCTACCATCCCCGAGTTGGTCGCCCGTGCCGGGCAGCTGCCGTATCTGCGGGAACACCTCGCGCTTGCCGAAGGCGGCACCGCGTGCGCGAATCTGCCCGAGCGCACGCTCGCGAGCGCATACGAGCCGATCTACGACGTGACGATGCCCGGCTCGCCGCAATCGACGTCGTTCGCCGACGCGATCGAGCGCTACGGCGACGAGCTCGGCTTCCAGGCCGTCACGCTCGTCACGGGCGCGCAGCACGATCCGGTCGACGCGGCCGTCGACGACCAGACGCTGGTCGCGATCGACCGCCTGTCGCGCGCGCTGCACGCGATCAATTTCTTCGGGGCGCAGCGCCACGGGCTGTTGTTCCTGCGCGTGCACGAGCGGCTGCTCAAGAGCGTGAAATACGACCACGGCAAGCATTTCTCGTCGGTGCTGCAGCGCTTCGGGCTGCCGGTCGAGCGAATCGTGATCGAGCTGCCGGCGGTTGCGGTCGCGCACAAGACCTTCCTCGGCTACCTGACGCGCAGCTACCAGCATCACGGTTTCAAGGTCGCGGACAAGCTGCCCGACCCGGGCCGCATCCTCGCGGTCGAATCGGAGATGGCGCGCCCCGACTACATCAAGATGGATGCGGGCATCGCGTTGCGCGACGGGATGGTCAAGGCGCTCGTCGCCTACGCACAGCGCGTGCGCATTCCGCTGATCTTCGACGGCGTCGTCGACGAGACGCAGTGCGAGTTGCTGCGTCAGCACGACGTGCGGTTCATGCAGGGGCCGGTGTTCGCGAAGGTCGTGACGGCCTGAGCGATCGGCAGGAAAGGCGCGCCGCAGGCCGGCGGATGGCGTGATGTTCGCGTGATGCTTGCGGGATGGGAGCCGGGAAGCCGGGGCGGCGGCCGCGCAGCACACGCCGACGGTTACCGCCTACGCTCTTCCACCATCGTCGTATTTGGGCAGATCGTCGCCGATCTCGACGCCCGGGAAACGATCGCGATACCAGACGTGCCATGCCGGACGCAGCCGCGACGGTTCGTCGAGCGTCGCGTAATTGATCTCGACCGTCCGCGGCGCGTCGGAGAGCCGGTATTCGAGCTGCGCGCCGCAACGGCCGCAGAAGCGCCGCTCGCCCCACGCGCTCGATGCATAGACGGTCGGTTCGCCCTGCAGGTATTCGAATGCGCCGATCGGCACCGATGCCGACGCAACGACCGCCGCGCCGGTCGTGCGCTGGCAGAGCCGGCAGTGGCAGAAGCCGGCATCGGTGGGAACCTCGGCGATACGATAGCGGATCGCGCCGCACGCGCATCCGCCCTCCATCGGTTCGGGGTGGGCCATTGCAAACCTCGTCGTCGGGGAGCAGGCGAACGATGATGAGCGCCGTTCGCCCGTCGCGCAATACACGGCGGCGCCGCGCCGCCACCACGCCCCACGCCGCCCCGGCGCGAACGAACCGGTTGCCGCGCGAAGGCAACACCCGCGCGCTCGTTGCTCAGACCGTCTGCCCGAGCCGCTGCGCGAGCGCCTTCAGTTGCGGCCCGACCTGCGTGCGAAACACGCCCTCGTCCATCGACGACGCCGGGCCGCTGCAGCTCAGGATCAGCCAGCGCCCCTCGCGCGGCTCGCGAAACGGCACGGCCGCCGCGTTCACGTCCATGTGCCACGCGCGGAACGAATAGCAGCAACCGCCCGTCGAGAATTCGGCCACCGCCTGCTGCGCGGCCTCGACGAGCGCATCGGCGTCGGCCGCGCCGCCGGCGGCGCGGTGCAGTTCGGCATAGAGCGCGCGGCGCACGTCGTCCGGCTGCACGGCCAGGTACGCGCGCCCCATCGAGCTCGTCAGCATCGACAGCCGCGAACCGGGCGCGAGCCCGAGCGTCAGCGCGGTCTCGCTGCGGATCGTCTCCAGATAGATCATGTCGAGCCCGTCGCGGCAGCCGAGCGACACGGCCGCGCCGATCTCGCGCGCCAGCGCCTGCATGTGCGGCCGCGCGAGATCGATCGTCCCCGAGCCCGACAGCAGCGCATAGCCGAGCGACAGCACGCCGGCGTCCAGCGCATACTTTCCGAGCGTCTCGTCGTAGCGCAGATAGCCGAGCACCGTCAGCGTATAGGCCAGCCGGTTCACCGTCGCCTTCGGCAGCCCCGTGCGTTCCGCGAAATCGCGGTTGCCCAGCATCGTCTCGCCGGGCCGGAAGGCGCGCAGCAGGTCGAGCCCGCGCGCGAGGGCGACGACGAACTTGCGCTCGTCGATCGTGGTGTCATCCATGGTTGAAAGTGTCATCCGGTGCTACACTGGGTTCGATTTGCAAAACATTGTTCCGCACAGCGGAACGCAAGTCAAGCGAACTTCAGGCATCAGCCCGGAGCACGCGCTGACGCGCTACTTCTGCCCGACCGAAAAGCACGGGTGTGGAGTCAGCGCCGAGGCGCCCACTTCGACCGACCGCAAAGCAAGGGGCCGAGTAAGCACTGAAGCGCCAACTCGGGCCGACCGCGAAGCATGGGGCCGAGTAAGCGCTGAAGCGCCAACTCGGGCCGACAGGAGATGAGACGATGAGTGCTGCAACTTTTCATTGGGACGATCCGCTGCTGCTCGACCAGCAACTGACCGAAGAAGAGCGAATGGTCCGCGATGCCGCACAGGCGTACGCACAGGACAAGCTCGCGCCGCGCGTCACCGAAGCGTTCCGCCACGAACGCACCGACGCGGCCCTCTTTCGCGAGATGGGCGAGGTCGGCTTGCTCGGCCCGACGATTCCCGAGGAATACGGCGGCCCCGGCCTCAACTACGTGAGCTACGGGCTGATCGCGCGCGAAGTCGAGCGCGTCGATTCGGGCTACCGGTCGATGATGTCCGTGCAGTCGTCCCTCGTGATGGTGCCGATCCACGAATTCGGCTCCGACGCGCAGAAGCAGAAATACCTGCCGAAGCTCGCGACCGGCGAATGGATCGGCTGCTTCGGCTTGACCGAGCCGAACCACGGCTCCGATCCGGGCAGCATGGTCACGCGCGCGAAGAAGGTGCCGGGCGGCTACTCGCTGTCCGGCGCGAAGATGTGGATCACCAACTCCCCGATCGCCGACGTGTTCGTCGTGTGGGCGAAGCTGGAAGAAAACGGCAAGGACGCGATCCGCGGCTTCATCCTCGAGAAGGGCTGGAAGGGCCTGTCGGCGCCGGCGATCCACGGCAAGGTCGGGCTGCGCGCGTCGATCACCGGCGAGATCGTCCTCGACGAGGTGTTCGTACCCGAAGAGAACCTGATGCCGAACGTGAGCGGCCTGCGCGGCCCGTTCACCTGCCTGAACTCGGCGCGCTACGGGATCGCATGGGGCGCGCTCGGCGCCGCCGAGTCGTGCTGGCACACCGCGCGCCAGTACGTGCTCGACCGCCAGCAGTTCGGCCGGCCGCTCGCCGCGAACCAGTTGATCCAGAAGAAGCTCGCCGACATGCAGACCGAAATCACGCTCGGCCTGCAAGGCGTGCTGCGCCTCGGCCGGATGAAGGACGAAGGTACGGCCGCCGTCGAGATCACGTCGATCATGAAGCGCAATTCGTGCGGCAAGGCGCTCGACATCGCCCGCCTCGCGCGCGACATGCTCGGCGGCAACGGCATCTCCGACGAATTCGGCGTCGCGCGCCACCTCGTGAACCTCGAGGTGGTCAACACGTACGAAGGCACGCACGACATCCACGCGCTGATCCTCGGCCGCGCGCAGACGGGCATCCAGGCATTCTTCTGACGATCCGGCCATGACGCACGCGGCAGCGATGCCGCGCACGCGCCCGCCGCCAGATAAAAGGCCCGCCCGGCATCGCTGCCGGACGGGCCTTCGTCATGGAAGCCGCGGCTGCGGGCCGCCGATGCTTACTTGTTCGGCTGCGGCGTCAGGCGCAGATACGGACGCACCGCCTTGAAGCCCTTCGGAAAGCGCTTCTTCAGCTCTTCCGGATCCTGCAGCGACGGCACGATCACGACGTCGTCGCCGTCCTTCCAGTTGCCGGGCGTCGCGACCTTGTAATTGTCGGTCAATTGCAGCGAATCGATCACGCGCAGCACTTCGTCGAAGTTGCGCCCCGTGCTGGCCGGATAGGTGATCGTGAGCCGCACCTTCTTGTTCGGGTCGATCACGAACAGCGAACGCACCGTCAGCGTTTCGTTCGCGTTGGGGTGAATCATGTCGTACAGCTGCGACACCTTGCGGTCCGCGTCGGCGATGATCGGGAAGCCCACGACCGTCGACTGCGTTTCGTTGATGTCGTTGATCCAGCCCTTGTGCGATTCGACGCCGTCGACCGACAGCGCGATTACCTTCACGTTGCGTTTCTCGAATTCGCCCTTCAGCTTCGAGGTCAGCCCGAGTTCGGTCGTGCACACCGGCGTGTAGTCGGCCGGATGCGAGAACAGGACACCCCAGCTGTTGCCGAGCCACTCGTGAAACTTGATGGTGCCCAGGCTCGATTCCTGCTCGAAATCCGGTGCGATGTCACCAAGACGCAGACTCATGATGTTCCCTCCTCGAACGATGCTGGTTGAAACCGCGCGCCGGACAGCGCGGGGCAGTCCATCAGCTTACGGGAAGCAATGGGCCGTGCGAACGATTATTCCGTTTGATATTCATTCTTTTTTGTCATTTTTACCCGGGGTCGCGGCAGGGCGGGGGGCTGCGAGGGAAACTTTTC
Organism: Burkholderia sp. BCC1208; assembly: GCF_902833095.1. Classification (NCBI taxonomy): domain Bacteria; kingdom Pseudomonadati; phylum Pseudomonadota; class Betaproteobacteria; order Burkholderiales; family Burkholderiaceae; genus Burkholderia; species Burkholderia sp. BCC1208. Next base: position 139,184 of record NZ_CADFDY010000011.1, read on the forward strand.
AATCCTTTGCCGCTCTGTTCATGATTACAAGTCGTTTACCATGCAGTCTTGCGCTGCCGCCGTTTGTCTTGCCGGCTCGCCAGCAGGCAGGGGTTTCGCTACGATGTGAACCTGCAGCATGACAGCACGAAGGGAGTTGCAATGTCGGAAATCAACAAGGAGAAACTGATGTCGGATATCAAAACCGTTCTCTCGGACGCCGAAGACCTGCTCAAGCAAGCAGCGAGCAGCACGGGCGACCGTGCGGCCGAGCTGCGCGAGAAGGCCATGTCTCGCCTGAAGCAGGCCAAGGAAAAGGCAGCCGACGTCCAGGTCGTGGTGGTCGAGAAAGGCAAGAAGGCCGCGCGCGCGACCGACGATTACGTGCACGAGCATCCGTGGACGTCGATCGGCGTGGCCGCCGGCGTCGGCGTGCTGATCGGCCTGCTGATCAACCGCAAGTAACGCGCTTGGCGCCGTTTCGCCCCGCAGGCCGCGTCGCGCGGCCTGCGGGCGTCGAAGCCAGCCGGCCTGCGCCGGCCGGCTTTGTCCTAGCTGCTCACTGCACGCGCAAGCATTTCATCCATGACGACAGACACCCCCTCGCAGCCGTCCGGTCAAGGACCGCTGCGCCGCCTCGTCGGCTCCGCCATCGGCCTTCTGCAGACGCGCCTCGAACTGGTGGGCATCGAGCTTGCCGAGGAGAAGGAGCGCCTGATGGGCGTGCTGTTCCTCGGACTCGCCGCGATGATGCTCGCGACCATGGCGCTCATCAGCCTGACCGTGCTGATCGCGATCGCGTTCTGGGATACCTACCGCTGGCAGGCGCTCGCCGCGATCACCGCGCTGTATGCCGTTAGCGCCATCGCATGCGCGCTGAAGGCGCGCTCGGGCCTGCGCGACGCGCCGACCGTGTTCGAGGCGACGCTCGCCGAACTCGATAAAGACCGCGACCTGTTCCGCGGCAAGCCGTGAACGCCCTCGCGCTCATCCCTTCCACCTACTTCGCCGACGCGCCATGAGCCAGAACATCACGGGCAATTCATCCCGCTCCCATTCGTCGCGATCGCACTGGAGCGCGTCGCAGCACCGCGCGCTCCGCAAGGAATTGCTGATCCTGCGATCCGAAGTCGAGCGGCTCGAACTCGCGGAAGCCGCAGCCGAAATGCGCCAGGCCGTCACGCGCTTCAGCTGGCTCAAGGTATTCATCCCCGGCCTGTCCTCCCACAAGTTCGGCCAGTCGGCCAAGAACCTGAACGCAAGCCTCGGCCAGCTCGTCAACCAGTATCCGATGCTGAGCTCGCTCGCGTCGCTCGTGCTGGCGAAACCCATTCGCTCGCTGCTGCGCGCGAGTGCGGGCCCCGCGTTGAAGTGGGGTACGCTCGGCTTCGCCGCATGGGAAATCTACAGGATCTGGGCGCAGTCCCGCGACGAGCGCGGACTCGACGCACACGACGATTGACCGTCGGCATCCCGCGCGCACGGCCATGGGCCGCTGCGCGCCTTCCTTGCGAACCCAGCGCTCGCCCCAGCAGACAGCGCCCGGTTCGCCGGCGCCATCGTTACCTGCATTGCCTTTCGTCCCGTCCGAGCGCAGCGTGAATGTACCGCATGCATCGTCGTGCATCGGACCAGTGTCGAGCGGCGCCGCTGCCAGTTCATAGCTCACAGGCGAATCGTCGCCGTCCGGCCGCCCGAGCGCTATTCGATTCTCGGCATGCCCGTGCGGCGGCACCTGCGCCAGCATGCCGCGGATGCGCACCATCGACTATGGCGAGCGACATAGCGACCATCAGCTCGACGAGCGTGAATCCGCCCGGTCGTTGCACCACATTCTTCAGGGATTGAGCGCCCAGCTCCATCGCAATCGTCCTCCGCAACGGTGATGCGACGACTGTAGCGGCGCGTGCGGACGCGCGCCATTAGCCGAACGGCCGACTGGCGACATGCGATCGCACCCGACACAATCGGCGCGAATCGAACCAACGGAGCAGACGATGAACGAACGCAGCGCGTCAGCGCTTACGTGGGGTCTTGGCGGGAGAGGCGCGACGGAACTCTTCGATCACGTCGGCAAATTCGGAAACGTCCTCGAACCGGCGATACACCGATGCGAAGCGGACATAGGCGATCGTATCGAGGCCGCGCAACTCGTTCATCACGAGTTCGCCCAGCTTCTCGCTACGCACCTCACGCTCGCCGGTCGCGAGCAGTTGATATTCGATGCGGGCGACCGCCGCGTCGATCGCGTCGGCGGCAACCGGCCGCTTGCGCAGCGCGAGTTGCATGCTGGCGACGATCTTGCGACGGTCGAATTCCGTGCGGCTGCCGTCCTTCTTCACGACGAACGGCAGGGACAACTCGACCCGCTCGTACGTCGTGAAACGCTTGTCGCAAGCCGAGCAGCGACGGCGCCGCCGAATCGCGGCGCCATCTTCGGACACGCGCGAGTCAACGACCTGCGTGTCGTCATGCCGGCAGAACGGGCAGCGCATCGGCGATCAGCGGTAAACCGGGAAACGCTTGGTCAGCTCGGCGACCTGCGCGCGCACGCGCTCGATCGTCGCTGCGTCTTCCGGGTTATCCAGCACGTCGGCAATCAGGTTGCCCACCTGCTCGGCTTCCGCCGGCCCGAAACCGCGCGTCGTCATCGCCGGCGAACCGAGGCGCACGCCGCTCGTCACGAACGGCTTTTCCGGGTCGTTCGGGATCGCGTTCTTGTTCACCGTGATGTGCGCCGCGCCGAGCGCCGCTTCCGCTGCCTTGCCCGTGATGTTCTTCGCGCGCAGGTCGACCAGCATCACGTGGCTTTCCGTGCGGCCCGACACGATCCGCAGCCCGCGCTTCACCAGCGTTTCGGCCAGCACGCGTGCGTTCTCGACGACCTTCTGCTGATATTCCTTGAACTCCGGCGACAGCGCTTCCTTGAACGCCACCGCCTTCGCCGCGATCACGTGCATCAGCGGGCCGCCCTGGATCCCCGGGAAGATCGCCGAATTGATCGGCTTCTCGTACTCGGCCTTCATCAGGATCACGCCGCCGCGCGGGCCGCGCAGACTCTTGTGCGTCGTCGTCGTCACGAAATCCGCGTGCGGCACCGGGTTCGGATACACGCCCGCCGCGATCAGGCCTGCGTAGTGCGCCATGTCGACCATCAGGTACGCGCCCACCGACTTCGCGATCTTCGCCAGACGCTCGAAATCGATCTTCAGCGCAAACGCCGACGCGCCCGCGACGATCAACTTCGGCTTGTGTTCCTGTGCAAGCTGCTCGGCAGCGTCATAGTCGATGTCTTCGTTTTCGTTCAGGCCGTAGCTCACCACGTTGAACCACTTGCCCGACATGTTCACCGGCGAGCCGTGCGTCAGGTGGCCGCCGTGCGCGAGGCTCATGCCCATGATCGTGTCGCCCGGCTTGAGCATCGCGAAGAACACGCCCTGGTTCGCCTGCGAACCCGAGTTCGGCTGCACGTTCGCCGCTTCCGCGCTGAACAGCTGCTTCACACGGTCGATCGCCAACTGCTCGACCACGTCGACGTACTCGCAGCCGCCGTAGTAGCGCTTGCCCGGATACCCTTCCGCGTACTTGTTCGTGAGCTGCGAGCCCTGCGCGGCCATCACGGCCGGGCTCGTGTAGTTTTCCGACGCGATCAGCTCGATGTGATCTTCCTGACGGCGGTTTTCCTGCTCGATCGCTGCAAAGATTTCGGGATCGACGTTCGCGATGGTGCTTTGGGCTCTGTCAAACATACGGTTTCCGTTAAGTGTGTACAGGTTGACCGGAGCGGCCAAGTACGGTGCGTTGCTGGCGAGACCAGCTCGACGTGGCGGAAGAATCCGTATGACGCGAGGCAGGACAGCCACCGGCGATGCACGCGACGGCGCACAACGGCTGCCCAGGCGAACGGCAAAAACGGCGCCCCGCGCTTCACGGTGGGATGCTCCACCTTGAACCCGAAGGGTTCTATCGCCAGTCACGCAGGGGTGATGAGCGCATTAGTGTATTGGATGCGTCATGAATAGGCAACCGCACGGCAGGACGCTCGAATCAATTGGGGCCAGGTTTTACGCGCCCGTGCCGAAACGCTTTGCCGCCTTGCCGCGGTGCGGCAATCTCAGTAGGCTTGCGGGATATCACCCGCTACTTTGTTACCGACCAGGAGCAGCAATGATCGTGTTCGTCACAGGCGCGTCCGCCGGCTTCGGCGCCGCCATCTCCCGTGCCTTCGTCAAGGGAGGCCATCGCGTCGTCGCGACCGCGCGCCGCAAGGATCGTCTCGATGCGCTCGCCGCCGAACTCGGCGACGCGCTGCTGCCGCTCGAACTCGACGTGCGCGACCGCGCGGCCGTCGAGGCCGTGCCAGCCGCCCTTCCCGTCGAATTCGCGGCGCTCGACGTGCTCGTCAACAACGCCGGCCTCGCGCTCGGCGTCGAGCCGGCCCACAAGGCCAGCCTCGACGAATGGCAGACCATGATCGACACGAACTGCTCGGGCCTCGTGACCGTCACGCACGCGCTGCTGCCCGGCATGATCGAGCGCGGCCGCGGCCATATCTTCAATCTCGGTTCGGTTGCCGGCACCTATCCGTATCCGGGCGGGAACGTATACGGCGCAACCAAGGCTTTTGTCCGACAATTCAGCCTGAACCTGCGCGCCGATCTGATCGGCACGCCATTGCGCGTGACCGACATCGAGCCGGGCCTGTGCGGCGGCACGGAATTCTCGAACGTCCGCTTCCGAGGCGACGATGCGAAGGCGGCGAACGTGTACCAGAACGTTGAGCCGCTCACGTCCGAGGACATTGCCGACACGATCTACTGGATCGCGACGCGCCCGGCACACGTGAACATCAACACGATCGAGATGATGCCGGTCGCACAGGCACCGGCCGGGCTCACGATCCATCGCGGCTGACGCATCGCGCACAGCCGCGGCCGCCTCCGGCGGGCCCGCGGTGTGCCGTGTCGCACTACATTCCGTTACGAAACCGTTACGAATCCGGTTCCTGCGTTCCGGTAGAATGCGCGCCATGACTCAGCCTACCCGTTCCCCGGAAGCGCCGTCCGGCTTTACCTGGCCGGTGCGCGTGTACTACGAGGATACCGACGCAGGCGGCATCGTCTTCTATGCCAACTACCTGAAGTTCTTCGAGCGCGCCCGCACCGAGTGGCTTCGCGCATGCGGCGTCGACCAGCGTCGGCTCGCCGACGATACCGGTGCGATCTTCATCGTGCGCAGCACGTCGCTCGACTACCGCGCGCCCGCGCGACTCGACGACACGCTGACGATCACGAGCCGGCCCGGACGCATCGGCCGCGCGTCGGTGGAATTCACGCAGGAAGCCTGGTGTGGCGGCACGCTGCTTGTGGTTGGGCACATCCGCCTCGGCTGCGTCGACCGTCACGGCATCCGGCCCGCGGCCATCCCGCCGGCCGTGCTCGATGCGCTGCAACGCGGGCCTGTCATCGGCGCGGGGCAGTCTGATTTGTCAACGAAGCTCGCATGAGCCCCGTTTAGACACAGCCTATGAACTTGCCGTTCTGATTAGATACTAAGCAAGGTTCGGCGTCAGGAATGGCCGGCGCGCCGCGCCGCACGCACACCGGACGCCCTTGCCGGGCACTCCCGAAGGGACGCTACTCAAACCTCTATGAATACTGCTCAAGACCTGTCGATCATTTCCCTCGTTCTCAACGCGAGCGTGCTGGCCCAGGCCGTGATGGGGCTGCTGCTGCTGCTGTCGCTGATGTCGTGGACCTTCATTTTCCGCAAGTGGTTCGCGATCCGCCGCGCGCGCGCGCAGACCGAACGCTTCGAGAAGGATTTCTGGTCGGGCGGCGACCTGCAGGCGCTGTACCAGAGCGCAGCCAACAACCGCCATACGATCGGCGCACTCGAGCGGATCTTCGAATCGGGGATGCGCGAATTCCTCAAGGCAAAGGAAAAACGCCTCAGCGATCCGGGCCTCGTGCTCGACGGTGCGCGCCGCGCGATGCGCGCGTCGTTCCAGCGTGAAATGGACGTGCTCGAAGCCAACCTCGCGTTTCTCGCGTCGGTCGGCTCGGTCAGCCCGTACATCGGTCTGTTCGGCACGGTCTGGGGGATCATGAACTCGTTCCGCGGCCTCGCGAACGTCCAGCAGGCGACGCTCGCGAACGTCGCGCCGGGCATCGCCGAAGCGCTCGTCGCCACCGCGATCGGCCTGTTCGCCGCGATTCCGGCGGTGGTCGCGTACAACCGCTACGCGCACGACATCGACCGCCTCGCGATCCGCTTCGAGACCTTCATCGAAGAGTTCTCGAACATCCTGCAGCGTCAGGCCCAGTAAGGAGCGCGCCATGGCAGGAAGCCCCATCCGATCCAGCATGCGCGGCGGCCGCTCGCGCCGCGCAATGGCCGACATCAACGTCGTGCCGTACATCGACGTGATGCTGGTGCTGCTCGTGATCTTCATGGTCACCGCACCGCTCGTCGCCCCGTCGATCATCAACCTGCCGACCGTCGGCAACGCCGCGCCGCAGGAGCAGACGCCGCCCGTCGTCGTCAACATCAAGGCCGATCGCACGATGAGCGTCAAGTACAAGGGCGACTCGGGCGCGACCCAGGAAGACACGATGACGAAGGCCGAGCTCGACAGCTTCATCTCGGCCCGGCAGGCCGATCACCCTGACCAGCCGGTCGTGATCGCAGCCGACAAGACCGTGCAGTACGATGCTGTCATGACCGTGATGTCCGATCTGAAGGCGCGCGGCGTCAAGCGCGTCGGCCTCCTCGTCAAATCGCAATGAACCGGCAGCAATCCACGCGCGGATCCGCGTACCCGCTCCAGCCGCCCCGCGAGCGCGGGACGTGGCGCGCGTTCGCGCTCGCCGCGCTGATGCACGTGCTGCTCGCGCTGTTCCTCTATCACGGCGTGCAGTGGCAGAACAGCACGCCGGCCGGCGCCGAAGCCGAGCTGTGGACCGAAGTGCCCGACGTCCCCACGCCGCGGCCCGTCGTCACGCCCACGCCGCCCGCGAAGGTCGCGCCGCCCCCGCCCCCGGTGCGCGACGAACAGGCCGACATCGCGCTGCAGCAGAAGAAGCGGCAGCAGGAAGCGGCCGCGCGCGAAGCGCAGCTCGAGCAGCAGCGCCGCGTGCAGCAACTGAAGGCCCAGCAGGAAGAGGAAGCCCGCCGCGCGCAGCTCGCCGCGCAACAGGCCGCCGCGCTCGCCGCCCAGAGGGCCGCGGAACGCGACAAACAGAAGCAGGCCGACAAGCTCAGGCAACAGCAGCTCGCCGAGCAGCAGAAGCTCGAACAGCAGAAACTCCAGCAGCAAAAGCAGGCTCAGCTCGAAGCGCAGCAGGCGGCGAAGGCGAAAGCCGACGCAGCCGCGAAGGCAAAGGCGGAAGCGCAGGCCAAGGCGAAGGCCGAAGCCGCGGCGCGCGCGAAGGCCAATGCGGCGGCGAATGCAAAGCTCGACCGCGAGCGCAATGCGCGCCTCGCCCAGATGCAGGGGCTGTCCGGCGCCGGTGAAGGCGGCGGCGAAGGCCTCGCGAAAAGCGGCACGGGCACGGGCTCCGGCGGCAATGCCGCCACGCCCGGCTATGCCGACAAGGTACGCCGCCGCGTCAAGCCGAACATCGTTTGGGGCGGCGAGCGGGCAGGCCTGACCACCGTCGTCAAGATTCGGTGCACGCCATCCGGTGACGTATTGAGCGCATCGGTCTCCCGCTCGAGCGGGAATTCGGGGTGGGATCAAGCCGTGGTCAATGCGATCCACGCATCGGTCCCGTTGCCGCCCGATTCTAACGGCCGTACCCCGTCTGACATTACGATTACCTTCAAGGCGGCGGAGTGAAACGAAATGCGCTTACACTCCGGGCTCGCTGTCAGATGGGAACGAATCGGGTATTTTTACTGTCTCTGCCGTTGCGCAGCGATCCAAGCCATACGGGAAGCAAGAAGCATGAGTTTGATGACAAAGCTAGGTTTCAGGGCACTCGTGGCCTCGTGTCTGATTACGGCCGGCAGCGCGGCTAACGCCCAGGTCAACGTGCTGATCACCGGTGTCGGGTCGACCCAGTTCCCCATTGCCACCGCGAATTTCACGAACGAGGCGAACCTGCCGCAGCAGGTCACGTCGATCGTTCGCGCCGACCTCGCCCGCAGCGGCAAATTCACCAACATCGACGCCGGCAGCACGCCCGTGCCCGAGACCGCATCGGTCGATCTCGGCGCGTGGAAGGCCAAGGGCGCGAATGCGTTCGTCGCCGGCAGCGTGAACCGCGAGGCAAACGGCCAGTACAAGGTCAACTTCATTCTGTACGACACCGTGAAGCAGCAAAGCCTCGGCGGCCTGTCGCTGACGGCCACCGACACCACGCTGCGCACGGCCGGCCACAAGATCGCCGACTACATCTACCAGAAGCTGCTCGGCGTGCGCGGCGTGTTCGCCACGCGCCTGTCGTACGTGATCAAGACCGGCAACCGCTACCAGCTGCAGATTTCGGATTCGGACGGCCAGAACGCGCGCATCGCGCTGTCGAGTACCGAACCGATCATCTCGCCGGCCTGGTCGCCGAGCGGCACGAAGGTCGCGTACGTGTCGTTCGAGCGCAAGAAGCCGATCGTCTACATCCATGATCTGCCGACCGGCAAACGCTACATGGTCTCCGACCAGAAGGGCAACAACAGCGCACCGGCGTGGTCGCCGGACAGCAACACGCTTGCGGTCGCGCTGTCGCTGACGGGCAACACGCAAATCTATACGGTCAACGCGAACGGCGGCGGCCTGCGCCGTCTCACGCAGAGCAGCTCGATCGACACCGAGCCGTACTACTCGCCGGACGGCCGCTGGATCTACTTCACGAGCGACCGCGGCGGCGCGCCGCAAATCTACCGGATGCCCGCACAGGGTGAAGGCGCCGGTGCCGCGCAGCGCGTGACCTTCACCGGCAGCTACAACACGAGCCCGCGCGTGAGCCCGGACGGCAAGCTGCTCGCTTACATCTCCCGCACGGGCGGGGGCTTCAAGCTGTACGTTCAGGATCTGCAGACCGGCGCGGCGAACGCCATCACGAATACCAATCGCGACGAATCGCCGAGCTTCGCGGCAAACGGCCAGTACCTTCTGTACGCTACCCAGTCGGGTGGTCGCAATGTTCTGGCTGCAGTGCCCTCCGACGGCAGCGCGCCGCCGCAGATCCTGTCCGTCCAGGGCGGCTCCGTTCGCGAGCCGTCGTGGGGGCCCTTCATGCAATGACCACAAGGAGAGTAACCATGATGTCGAATAAAGCTCGTCTGGCCCTGGCCGTGATGATGATCAGCGCGCTCGCAGCGTGCAAGTCGGGCGTGAAGCTCGACGACAAGGCAAACAACGCGGGCGCAGTCAGCACGCAGCCGAGCGCCGACAACGTCGCGCAAGTGAACGTCGATCCGCTGAACGACCCGAACAGCCCGCTCGCGAAGCGCAGCATCTACTTCGACTTCGACAGCTATTCGGTGAAGGACGAGTACCAGCCGCTGATGCAGCAGCACGCGCAGTATCTGAAGAGCCACCCGCAGCGCCACGTGCTGATCCAGGGCAACACCGACGAACGCGGCACGAGCGAGTACAACCTCGCGCTGGGCCAGAAGCGTGCGGAAGCCGTCCGCCGTGCGATGGCACTGCTCGGCGTGAACGATTCGCAAATGGAAGCCGTGAGCCTCGGCAAGGAAAAGCCGCAAGCAACGGGTCACGACGAAGCATCGTGGGCGCAGAACCGTCGCGCCGACCTCGTCTACCAACAGTAAGTAACGGAAGAATCGCCGTATGACGCATCGTTTAACCTGGCTGCGCGTTGCCGCAGCGTTCTGCGTCGCGGGCGCGGCGTGGTCGGCCGCGCCGGCGCACGCCGGCATGTTCGACGACAACGAAGCGCGCCGTGCCGTGCTCGATCTGCGCAGCAAGAGCGACAACCTGTCGAGTCAGTTGTCGGCCGCCCAGCGTACGATCCTCGATCAATCCGGCCGTATCGACCAGCTGAATCAGCAGGTCGCGACGCTGCGCGGCGAGAACGAGGATCTGACGAACCGGCTGACGACGCTCGAGCGGCAGCAGAAGGAGTACTACCAGGATCTCGACACGCGGCTCAAGAAGTTCGAGCCGCAGCAGGCGACGATCGATGGTGTCGAAGGCACCGTGCAGCCGGGTGAAACGGATGCGCTCAGCGCGGCGCAGCAGCAGTTCCGCAACGGCAACTTCAAGGCGGCGGCGGCTTCGTTCCGTGCGTTCATCGCGAAGTATCCGCAGAGCCCCTATCAGCCGACCGCGCAGTACTGGTACGGCAACGCGCAATACGCGCTGCGCGACTACCGCGGTTCGACCGCGACGTGGCAAGGGATCGTCAGCAAGTTCCCCCAGCACCCGCGCGCGGCCGACGCCCTCGTGGCGATCGGCACGAACCAGCTCGAGCAAGGCCAGAAGGCGGCCGCGAAGAAAACGTTCGAGCAGGTCGTGTCGCAGTACGCCGGGTCGAACGCGGCGCAGACGGCGCAGGGCAAGCTTGAAACGATCAAATAATTATCGTGACGGGTTGTTGACAGCCTAGCAACCCGTCGCTATAATCTTTTGCTCTTCAGGTCGTTGCACAAGTTGTTGAAGCAACGATCCGACAGGTTTCAAGAACGTGGGGTGGTAACTCAGTTGGTTAGAGTATCTGACTTTTAATCAGAGAGTCGAGGGTTCGAGTCCCTCCCACCCTACCAACTATCTTCGATAGTGCAAAAATGCCTCCCTCGCGGAGGCTTTTTTGCGCCTATCGCTTTCTGTGCCGAGTTCGGGATTTCGCCGTGATCTTGCCGATCGCGCATGAAAGCAGCCGGCGCCCTTACCGGCTCGTCGGTCGACTACGCACCGCAGACCGATGCGGCCACGAATACCCGCCCCATCGTGGCCACGCTCTTGTAGCTCCCCGTCCTCGAGACATTCAACCAGCGACTGACTATCCGCTGCGCCAGGCCGGGCGCACACTGCGCGCGGATCTACGTGCACCCGTTTTGTATCCCTCAATCATCCAAGTGGATCGACATCCCCCTCGGACTGGGAGGGCTGCTGCTCCTTCAACTGAGGAGCCGTCGGATCAATGAGTGCTTCGATTAGGGCTACGACTGCCGCGCGCTGTCGCACATCCAATGCCCTATATCCGGAAAGCACCCTCCGCTCATCCTCACCAGCTACGCGAGACGCGATCTCGCCAGTCAACAAATAGTGTAAATCGACGCCGGCGGCGGCAATTGCGCTCAGGTAGTCCGAGTTAGGTCGCCTCATCCCCTTCTCATATTGGAACTGTGCGTGCTTCTGAACACCGCCGGCAGTCGCGAACTCGACCTGGCTCAACCCTAAACGCAATCGCTCACTTCTCAGGCGGGTCTCGAAATCATTCATTTGATATATTTTCCCCTTGACAAACTATCATATGAATCTACAATCAACCATAAAGGTATCTATTTGATACATGTGACCCGCAGCACAGCGGTGCTGCATAGCCACTCAGCTCACCGCGAATCGCAATGTGTGAGGTGTTGTTATGTCGTTCACTTATGAAATTTCTGGTGCCTTACCCGTCCTGAACGGATTTCGCCATATCCACGCCAGGAACTTCGCTCGCTGCATTGCGCCCCCCGCGAGCATCCACTTCGCGGTGGACGCCATTACTCGATCCCTCCTCATCCGGATCCGCGGGGCGCTGGGCGATGACGAAGTTGAAGCGATCGAGGACACCTTGAAAGAATTCTCCCAGAAATGGGCTCGAAGCGGAGCGGCCTTCGGACGCGGCCGCTATGGAGAAGCGTCGATCGTTCTTCTTGGACCGCCTGAGCACATCAAATCGCTCACCGAACTGGCCATCACGACTTGGCCAACGACCAGAAGCATCCAGAAGCAGTACCGCATCGGAACTTGCGGGTTTTAGCGAGGCTCCCGTTATAGGTAGCGCGCCCGCATAGCGAAGTTCACCGCAGTGAACATTTTGTGGATTGAGTCATAGGAGAATTGCGATGCTCGAACCTGCAGATTATGTTTTGTCAGGAGCTTTGTCGGTTCACGACGATCTGGAACAAGAGCAACTCGATCGTGTGTCACGACATCTGGCGGGAATCGCAACGGTACATCTGAAACACGACAAGGTAGCCCATACCGTTTCTCTGCGCGTGACGGGAACGCTCATGCGCGACGATGTGCGCTATATCGAGCAGCGCATCGAGCGGTTCGCCGAAGAAAATGCGCGAGTTGCCGCCATTCTTCTTAGCGAGTGGAATGGCACAGCGGGCGAACTTGTCGTAGGAATGAACTGGGATGCCCAATGCCTCATTCAGTTGGGGGCCGTACAAGAGCAACTGGCGAAACTGTCGAATCGATACTTCGATTTCATTCTTCGCATCGAAGCCCCCGACTCTCCCACACACGGCGCGCCGCTTATGTGCGTCTCAATTGAGTCGCCTGAAGCACAAAAATTCTGACCCCAAATATGGCGTTGGATTGAATCGTTACATGTAACACGCTATACTCGTTACATGTAACAGGAGATTATGATGGCAACGACGACTTCTGAGCGGGTTCGGATCTATCGGGAAAACCTGCGTGCGGCCGGACTAAGGCCGGTCCAAATCTGGGTACCTGATACCCGGCACCCAGCCTTTGCAAGCGAATGTGTACGACAGTCCAGCGTAATTCGCGAGAGCCTTCACGAAGACGACCTGCTCGACTTCATCGAACAAGCCGCCGATGTCGGCATCCCACTGTGAAACGCGGAAGCATCGTTACCGTCGCACTCCAGGGTGACTTTGGCAAGGCGCGCCCAGCGCTCGTGGTACAGACCGATCTGTTCGCCGATCACCCGAGTGTCGCGTTGCTACTCATGTCGAGCGAAATTGTTGACGCTCCCTTGATCCGCATAACTATAGCCCCGTCAAAACTGAACGGCTTACGCGCGCTGTCGCAGGTCGCCGTCGACAAAATGTTTACAGTACGGCGCGAGAAGATCGGCCAGACCATCGGCCGGCTGGAAGACGAGGCGATGGTCACTGTAAACCGCTCACTTCTTGTCTTCCTGGGGCTAGCGTAATAGAGCTGCCCCGGCAGAGACTAAAATCCGGGACAACGCTAACGTTGCTTTCCACTGGCACGCAAGAGCCGCCCGTATCCACCAACAGCATTCGACACCCATTTTTACGGCGCGCAACTGATTAGTATGACAAGAATGCGAACGCCAGTCACCCCCTTACCTAGGGAGTTGCCGCATTCTCGACGCCGGCTTAGATTGCAACCTATAGCTCCGCCCCAACCTGCTGTACACGCACGGCCTAATTATTAAGGATGCCATATTTGTTGCGCCGCTAACTTTGGCGCTTCGACTTAACTGTCGGTTGCTGCCGTCGAGACTGCTTTTAGTTGCACCGACACGGCGAAACTAGAGACGATGCCATTCGAGAAAGGAAAGCTCGAACGTAGCACCCTGTACTCGCGTCACGGCGAAGTATCAGACTTTACGAAAAGCGGAGGTCCATCAATGACGATGAGCGTACGACGACAAACAAATGGGCAACCCCGGTCCCGACTGAGTGTCGACTTAGGGGCACTAAAGTCAAAATGGAAGTCGTGGTGCACACAACGAGGTGTGACGCCGAGCGAAGCGCTGCGAAAGTTAGTGGTTGAAGCTGTTGCAGTTGCAGCGGATCGTCCGAACTTGCCACAATCACTGCCGGCCCGCAGCGGACCATGCGTGCGAATCCAAATCGGACTCACTCAGGCCGAACTCGACGGCGTCAGAGGCGTCGCCTATGTGAACGGCTTCACCGCTAATAGGTGGATCGTCGCTCTGGTTCGAGCGCAGCTTACGCGCGAACCACAGCTTGGGAACCGAGAAATGACACTTCTCGCGGAGTCGAATCGACAACTAGCGACGATTCGGACGTTGCTCGGTGAACTCGCAAGGGGGCCAAACTGTAGCGAGCTCCCGGAAGGCTTCGATTGGGAGCACACCCGCGCCTTGATCGACACACACCTGCGCACTGTAACGACGCTCCTACGAAGTAACCTCGATCGATGGAGCCGCTGAAATGCCATTCGCCAAAATTTACGTCGACGCGCTTTTGGTGAACTGGGGCGATCGACTATTTCGTGAACCGCTGAGGCATGTCAGCGCACCGCACCTTGCACGCGGAATATTGCATCAGCATGCATCTCTTTTGCGCGAGAAGCTGGGTTTGACGCTTCGACGCGCGCCTGAGGTGATAGTTAAGATTAGCAATAAAGCAACAGGTGCGCAGGGGATGGGGGCTGTTCGTCGCCATCTTCAATACATTTCGCGCAACGGAAATGTCGCGCTAGAGGACCAGGATGGACACGTGATTGCCGGTACATTGGAGTTGAATGACCTACTTGAACAATGGCACTTGAGTGGCTGGGGAATTCCCCAAGATAGCAAACGCAGAGAGACCCTTAATGTGCTGCTGTCCATGCCGCCTGGCACCAATCGCCAAGCAGTACGAGATGCAGCGAGGGCATTTGCTCATGAAATCTTTGGTGATGGCCGCCCTTATGTCTTCGCTGAACACGATGACGAAGCGCATCCCCATGTACATCTGAGTGTCCACATACGTGGTCCGGACGGCCGGAGACTCAATCCACGCAATCAAGACTTACACGATTGGCGAGAAGCATTTGCGCGACGACTGCGAGAATACGGCGTCGACGCGAACGCTACGCCGAGGATGGCTCGCGGTCAGATTCAGCGCTTTCCGAAACACGGAGCTGTCTGGATGGCGCGACAAGGAATTCCTCTGCGATTTCCCCCTCCAGTGTCGAATGACGAGGCCCAAAAAATCTTATGGAATATGTATTCAGCAGTCCTTATCGCTTGGCACGAGATCGCACAAGCATTGGCACACTCCGATGCATCAGAAGATCGCACAATGGCAATGGATATCGCAGATTTTGTGGGGCAGATGCCAATACGAACATTGAGTCCCAATCCGATACCGCAACATGGTCTCGTGAGGTTACGGCCTGAAAATTCGCACAATAGTCATCGTGTGGGATCTAATCCGGAACCGCAACTGGATCAAAGCTGCAACCCGTCCATCGAGTTGGATCGCTGATCAATGTCTTTCCGGTCTCGACGACTGAATCCAAGTTGGCATAGATGCTAAGCACGACCGTGTGCCTATCATTCACCGATATGTCGTCTGCGTGAAATTACTTTCGCATCCGACTCTCAAAGATCTGCTCACCAGATCGAACGACAAGCTATGAAATGGCATCCGCGCGGCAGGTGATGTTCGATATGAAAATGAATCGCACTCGGACCGAATAGAAACACCTGCCATGAACGCCGAACGATCGTGCGCGCGTTGTGGATCGGGTCCTTACCAGCCCGCAACCCCGCGTGCTCGAAGATCGCGCGCGCCTGCCCGGCAAGCGGCAGCCGCTTGATGGGCGGCACGATCCACAACACAACATACAGCAGCGGATGTCCGGCAAATGCGAGCGCGCCGAACAGCAAGCCGTTGCCGGCCGGCATCGATGCGATCTGCCACGCCGTATACGCGCACGATTTCTCGACCGTCGGCAAGGCATACGCGAACTTGCCCTCCGCGAGCTTCACGACGCTCGTTACATAGCCGCTCCCGCACGAATAGGCGAGCAAGGGCCCGGCCAACTGCTCGCGCGTAACTGGATAGCAGTCCATGCCGAACAGCAGCGCGACGGGATCGTCCGACTGCGTCGGCGCGCGATGGCGCTTCAGATGGCCCGCACGAGACGTGCGCACCGACAACCACAGCGGGCCCGCGGAGAGCAGTTACCCGAATACGTCGTTGACGCGCCGGTTCCGCTCCGGCAATCCATGCGCGACTTCGTGCATCATGACAGCAAGCGCAAGCCGGCCGCGCGCGATCACAATCGCCGCACGCGCGTACACGAACGAAGTGGCATCACGATCGCAACCTCGAACGCCGCCGCAATCATCAGCCAGTCGCATGCCAGCGTTGCCGTGCCGATCTGGACGAGGTCGACCGGCCAGCGCGGCGATTTCAGCGCACGTATCGGCCGCCAGGGAGCGAGCGGCCGCGCGTACACGGTTCGGTTTCGTTGGAGTTCGGCATCCAGAATATCTCCACCGTCATGCACGCTGGCATGAACGAAACGAAAGGACGGCAGACCCGCGGAACAGCGGTGAAAGCGGCCGCCGCGAACCTCGTCGCGCAGCAGGCAGCCTGGTCAGGTACCCGCCGTCACTCCTGAATGGATGGTGAAGAATCGGCGTCGGCATAGCGCGGCTTCGCGTTCTGCAAGTCGCGCGTGTTCTTCTGAACGGCCACGGCGCCGAACAGCGCGAGCACGAACGACATCGCGTAAAAGCCCTTCTCGCTCAATTGAAGCGTCGCGTTGAAAAGGCCAACGATCAGCAGCGCGACCGACAGCAGCAGCGCAATCCAGCTGAGGCCGTAGTAGATGCCGGTGACGGGAATGTCCTCCGCGCGGTCGCGCACGCTCTTCTGCAGCGAGATCGCCGCATAGAGGCCGAACACCAGCACGGTGAAGTAGTAGCCCTTCTCGTTGAGCTGCATCCCGGCGTTCCAGAGCCCGATCAGGAATGCCGCGAAACCGGCGAGCAGCGCGGCCCACGACGCGGCCACGAATGCGAACGACGGTTGCTGGATGGTGGTCTGGTTCATTGCTTTGCCCTCTCTTTCTTGTTGTTCGAAATCGTTTTCGTTGAACTGCGTTTGGCGCATGGTAGCAGCTTTGGCGCGCGTCACGGCGGGCGTGCTCGCATGCTCACGTTTCGCGCCGCGCGCGCCGCCAGCGCCCCGGCGTCGTGCCGAGTACCGCGCGAAATGCCTTGCCGAATGCGGCCTCCGACTGATAACCGACCGCCTGCCCGATTTCCGCCTGCCCGCGCTGCGTGTCCTGCAGCAGCGCGCACGCATGCATCATCCTGATCCGCGCGACGAATGCACCGACGCTCATCCCGGCCTTCTCGCGGAAATGCCTCGCGTAGGTCGCGCGCGACATCGCCGACGCGGCGCCGAGCGATTCGACCGTCCACGGTTGCGCCGGCGCCTGCAGCACGGCCTGGACCGACGGACCGAGGCGCGCATCGGCCGCGAGCGCGAGCCAGCCGGACGGCACGCGCGCGCCGCGGCCGTATGCGCGCAGTGCATACGCGAGCAGCGCCTGCCCGAGCGCGTTCACGATCGCGCCGGCGCCCGGCTGCACGTTCGACGCCTCCGTACGCAGCACGCTCGTCAGCAGTTGCAGCGGCGCGGCGCCCGATGCGTCGCGCAACCCGACATGCAGCACCTGCGGCAGCGTGCGCATCAGCAGTTCACCCGCGCCGCGCGCATAGACGAACCGTCCGCAGAGCAGATCCACGCTCGCGCCGCCCGATTCGGCCGGAGCGAGATTCGACTTGACCGGCAGCACCGCGCCGTCGCCGGCACGCGAATCGAACAGCGGCACGAGCGGCTTCGACCGACTGCCCGCTGCGTCGAGCAGGTCGTGCGCGCCGCCTGCGGGCAGCAGCACGAAATCGCCGTCGGCGAGCTGCAGCGTGCGCCCGTCGGCGGTACGCAGCCGGCACGTTCCGGCCAGCACCAGGTGGAACGCCGCCTCGCCGGGCGGCAGCGGGTCGTGCGGCATCGCGAACGGGCCGTCGAGCAGGCAGCGCACGTCGAGCTCGACATGGCTGCGACCGAGCGACAGCAGTTGACTCAATGCATCCATGAGACGATTGCGCTAAAAATTGACACTCTAGCGTATCGAAACCCTCAGCGCGAGCGATCAGAATAGCCCTGCATCGCCCGAGATCGCGGCGCCCGCCGCCCTCCTCACTCTTCTCGACAAGGACGCATCATGCTGAACTGGAACGAATACCGGAAGGAACTCTCGACACGTATCGGCGACATCGCCAAGTTGTCGCCCGACACGCTGGCCGGCTACAAGGCGTTGTCCGGCGCGGGCGCCAAGACCGGCCATCTCGACGCGAAGACGCGCGAGCTGATCGCGCTCGCGGTGGCCGTCACGACGCGCTGCGACGGCTGTATCGCCGTGCATACGGCCGAAGCGGCCAAACATGGCGCGACCAAGGAGGAAGTGGCGGAAGCGCTCGGCGTCGCGATTGCATTGAATGCGGGCGCGGCGCTCGTCTATTCGGCGCGCGTGATGGACGCACTCGGCGACTGAACCGGCACGGTGCGGCACCGCCCTCGTGCCGCACCGCACCGAACTGCTGCGTTGCATGGCGCCCGGCCGTGTGGCCGGGCGGTTGCGCATCGCGCATATGCGGCGACCATGCACGACGATGGTGGGTGATTCGCCTGCACGCGTAAGCGTCGCGGAGTCGGCTACCATGCGCGAACGATACATCGTGAAGGAGCGCTTCATGTGCCGCTGGCTCGCCTATACGGGTAACCCGATCCACCTGGAAACGGTGCTGTTCCGCGCGAAGCATTCGCTGATCGACCAGAGCCTGCATTCGGAGCTGGGCGCCACGACCACCAATGGCGACGGCTTCGGCATCGGCTGGTACGGGCATCCCGATGAACTCCCGTTCCGCTATCGCTCCGTGCATCCCGCATGGAACGACCGCAACCTGCGCGAAGCCGCGCGTGCGATCCGCTCGCGGATGTTCGTTGCACACATTCGCGCGGCGACCGACACGCCCGTGCAGGAAACCAACTGCCATCCGTTCCGCCACGGCCGCTGGCTGTTCGCGCACAACGGGCTGATCCGCGACTTCCACAAGCTGCGCCGCGACCTGACGATGAAGGTCGATCCCGCGCTGTTCCCGACGCTCGAAGGCTCGACCGACTCCGAGCTGATGTTCCGCCTCGCGCTGACGTATGGTCTCGAGCAGGCGCCGCTGCCGGCGCTCGAACGGATGGTCGGCGTGGTGGAGGAAACCGCCGCGCGGCACCGCATCGCCGATCCGCTCAACATGACGATCTGCGCGACCGATGGCGAACGGATCGTGGCGGTGCGTTACTCGAGCGAACGGCAATCGCGCTCGCTGTTCCACAGCACGTCGTTCAAGCACCTGCACGAGCTGTATCCGCATAACCCGCGTATCGCCGAAGCCGGTGACGATGCGTTCATGGTCGTGTCGGAGCCGCTCGTCGACCTGCGCGGCGCGTGGGAGGAAGTGCCGGAGGGAATGGCGATCGTCGCGCACGGCGCCGATGTGCAGCAGCGGCCGTTCGGGCCGCGGCACAAGTGACATGCCGCAGTCCTGAAGAAATCGAGCGCATTCAGATGGCGAATACTTCAGCGCGACAAGGCAATCGCGGCGATCCGGCTTTCAAGGAGGCTCGGCACTCGGTAATGCCGACACAATTGGAAGGGACCAAGAAAGCAACCCCGCACGGACCATTTCGGTTTTGACTAAATAAAAAATTAATACCCGTGTGATTTCATGCCGACCCAAAATCGGGGACGATAATCGACACACGATCGAGAACCCGTCGATAACGCACATTTATTTCGAATTATTACGACGGACCGGCAATCATTACCGGGAAGATGACGTTCGCACACCGTCGCGCCGCTTGAAGGCGAACGCTTATTCCTGATCAAAATATTCAAGTTACAAATTTTTAAAAGCACCGTTACAATTCGGCGACGAATGAATTCGCATCAATAAAGTACGACGCAGTTACCGGCACATCGAATCCGAGATGACTCAAGATCTCCCCAATTCCCTCCCTGTCATGCCGACGGGCAATCAATCCGTGCTTTCCAGCATGAAGCAGGACCATGCCTTCGTGGTATGGCTCACCGGTGTGTCCGGTGCCGGTAAATCGACGCTCTCGAATCTTCTGAAGGAACAACTCGATGCGCGCGGCCTTCGGACTTTTCTGCTGGACGGCGACCAGCTTCGCGAAGGATTGAATCAGGACCTTGGATTCAGCGACGCAGACCGCCACGAGAACATTCGTCGGACGGCCGAGGTCGCGCGCCTGATGGTGGATGCCGGGCTCGTCGTCATCGTCGCGCTGATCTCGCCGTTTCGGGAGGCCCGCGCCAAAGCGCGCGCACGTTTTCCGCAGGGCATGTTTTTCGAAGTCTTCGTCGACGTTGCGCTGGATGTGGCGGAAGCGCGCGACCCCAAAGGGCTCTACGCGCGGGCAAGGCAAGGGACCCTTCGGCAGTTCACCGGCATCGAATCGACCTATGAAAAACCGGTATCGCCCGACGTGCATGTGCGCACGGGCGAAGCAGGCCCGCTGGAATGCGTGCACGCGATCATGCGGAAATTGCCGTTGAACGGCTGATGCCCATCGTCGTCCGTCGTCCGCCGCCCGTGGTGAACCTCCCTCACCGCGAGCACCGCGCCATCGTCGGCCACCGCGATGCGACCTGACCGAGAATCAATCGACCTACATCCCGCTCGGTGCGACTCACCGGCTGACGAACCCCGGCAAGATTCCGCTCGAGCTGATCGAGGTCCAGTCGGGCGCGTATCTCGGCGAGGACGAAATCGTCCGCTTCGAGGACACCTACGGCCGCGCCGCGCGGTAAGCAACTCGACACCCGACGCGCGCGACGACCGGCCGGGCCGCAAACGGGCAGCACGCACCCACGTCCTGCCCGTTTTTCATTCCGTCAACCAATGTCAGCCCGGTTGCCCGCCCCTCCCGGCTCAGGTTATAAAAGCGCCTCCCATTCCGGTGCATGCGCCGCCCTTTTACCCTTGACTTCGGAGAACGCATGATCGATCTCGCCACCGCCCAGCAATTCCTGATGACCCGCGGCCTCGACTTCGGCCTGAACCTCCTCGCCGCGGTCGTCTTGTGGTTCATCGGCCGCTGGGCAATCCGCATCGGTACCCGCCTGCTCGGCAAGGTCGTTCGCCGCAGCGGCAAGGTCGACCCGACGCTCACCGACTACCTGACCTCCGTCGTCGGCGTACTGCTGACGATCCTGCTGATCCTCGCGATCCTGCAGATCTTCGGCGTGCAGACCACCTCGTTCGCCGCGCTGCTCGCCGGCCTTGGCCTCGCGATCGGCACGGCCTGGGGCGGCCTGCTCGCGCATTTCGCCGCCGGCGTGTTCATGCAGGTGCTGCGCCCGTTCAAGATCGGCGACGTGATCAGCGCGGGCGGCGTCACGGGCACCGTGAAGGAGCTCGGCCTGTTCGGCACGACGATCGTCACCGCCGACAACATCGTGACGATCGTCGGCAACAACAAGATCTTCTCGGACAACATCGCGAACTACAGCGCGACGCCGCACCGCCGCGTCGACCTCACCGCGAAGATCGCGAACAGCGTCGATGCGGTCGATGCGATCACCCGCCTGAAGGCGCAGATCCAGTTGGTTCCGAACGTGCTGAAAGTGCCGGCACCGGACATCGGCGTGCTGCAGTTCACGCCGGAAGGCCCGCTGCTGTTCGTGCGCCCGTCGACTCAGCCGGAGAACTACTGGCAGGTGTACTGCGACACCAACCGCGTGATCCTCGAAACGTTCCGCGACGCCGGTTATCCGACGCCGGAAACGCCGATCTCGCATCGCAACGCGTAACAGCAGCAGCGACCAAACCGCACGAAAAAAAAGCGTGGCACCCGCCACGCTTTTCTCACTTCACCGAAACCAACGAGCCCGCGCTCAGCGCCCGCCCGCCTTCGGCGCCTCATCCGAGCGCCGCCCGCGCACGAGCTTCCACACCGCGCCGAGCGCGACCGGCACGATCGCCGCGCCGATCCCGACCAGCACGATCACGTTCAGGTACTGGCGGATGAACGGGATGTTGCCGAAGAAATAGCCGAGCAGCACGAGCAGCAGCACCCACACCAGCGCGCCGATCATGTTGAACAACTGGAAGCGCGCGACGCTCATCGACGACGCGCCCGCGACGAACGGCGCGAACGTGCGCACGACCGGAATGAAACGCGCGAGCACGATCGTCTTGCCGCCGTGCTTGTCGTAGAACGAATGGGTCTTCTGCAGCGCGGCGCGATCGAGGAAGCGCTCGAGCACCGGAATATGCGTATTGAACACCTTCGGGCCGACCCAGCGGCCGATCAGGTAGTTCACGGTGTTGCCGGAAATCGCCGCGACGAGCAGCAGCACGATCAGCAGGCCGACGTTCATTTCGCCCGTCGCCGCGAACGCGCCGCCGATGAACAGCAGCGAATCGCCGGGCAGGAACGGAAAGACGACGAGCCCCGTCTCGCAGAACACGATCAGGAACAGGACGAGATAGACCCACGCGCCGTACTGCCGGATGAAATCGCCGAGGAAAGCGTCGATATGCAGGACAAGATTGACGAAATGAAGCAGCGTATCCAAATGCGATTCCTCGAAGGCGGTAGGGCCGGAACGGCCGGAACAGGCCAGAGATGGCCGAGGCGCCCGCCAGCCAAGGCGGCGCGTGCAACTGGGTGATGATACCGAAACTCCCTTAAGGCTCCGTGAAAAAACGTAACGGCCGCCCGCCCCGGCACGCGTTCGCGGCCTCGCTATAATTCGGCCATGTCCGATATCACCGAAACGGCCGCGGGCGCCGCACCCGCCCCCGCCGCGCGCCCGCTGCGCGCGATCCAGCCCCTGCCCGACCAGCTGATCAGCCAGATCGCCGCCGGCGAGGTCGTCGAACGCCCGGCGTCGGTCGTCAAGGAACTGCTCGAGAACGCGATGGACGCCGGCGCGACGACGCTGCGCATCGTGCTGGAAGAAGGCGGCGTCAAGCGCATCTCGATCACCGACGACGGCTGCGGGATTCCGCCCGACGAACTGGCGCTCGCGCTGATGCGCCACGCGACCAGCAAGATCCGCTCGCTCGAGGAGCTCGAGGCGGTCGCGACGCTGGGTTTTCGCGGCGAAGCGCTCGCGTCGATCGCGTCGGTCGCCGAGATGTCGATCACGAGCCGCACGGCCGATGCCGCGCACGCGATGAAGATCGATGCGCAGACTGGCGTGCTGTCGCCCGCCGCCGGCTCGACCGGCACGACGATCGAGGTGCGCGAGCTGTACTTCAACACGCCCGCGCGGCGCAAGTTCCTGAAGAGCGAGCAGACGGAATTCGGCCACTGTCTGGAAATGATCCGCCGCGCGGCGCTTGCACGGCCGGACGTCGCGATCTCGGTGCTGCACAACGGCAAGGCCGTCGAGCACTGGAATGCGACCGAGCCCGCGCAGCGTGTCGCGAAGATCCTCGGCGACAGCTTCGCGACCGCGCACCTGCCGCTCGACGAGCAGGCCGGTCCGCTCGCCGTCTACGGTTGCGCCGGCCTGCCGACCGCGAGCCGCGGGCGCGCCGACCAGCAGTATTTCTTCGTGAACGGCCGCTTCGTGCGCGACAAGCTGCTGACGCACGCGGTGCGGGCGGCCTACGAGGACGTGCTGCACGGCGATCGCTATCCGTCGTACGTGCTGTTCCTCGACCTGCCGCCCGAGGCCGTCGACGTGAACGTGCATCCGTCGAAGATCGAAGTGCGGTTCCGCGATTCGCGCTCGATCCACCAGTACGTGTTCCATGCGGTGCAGCGTGCGCTTGCTCGCCATGCGGGCGCATCGCCGGAAACCACCGCGGGCGGCCATGCCGCGCATATCGAACCGGCGCCGCGCGGGCCGGCATCGTTCCTCGATACGCCGCTCGGCCAGGGCCCGAGCCACACGATCGGCGGCAACGGCGGCAGCGGTTTCTCGTCGCCGTCTTCTTCATCGTCGGCGGGCAACACGTGGATGCGCCAGGCGCGGATGACGCAGGGCACGCTGCCCGTC
This sequence comes from Burkholderia sp. BCC1208, assembly GCF_902833095.1. Taxonomy (NCBI): domain Bacteria; kingdom Pseudomonadati; phylum Pseudomonadota; class Betaproteobacteria; order Burkholderiales; family Burkholderiaceae; genus Burkholderia; species Burkholderia sp. BCC1208. The sequence continues at coordinate 162,909 of NZ_CADFDY010000011.1, forward strand.
GCGCAGCCGCTCGCGCTCTACGACGCGCTGTTCGGCCGCAAGGACAGCGGCGCGGGCACGTCGGACGGCACGACGCTCATCGCCCGCGATTCGGCCGATGCACCGGTCGCGACGCTGCCTGGCTTCGCCGCGTCGCCGCTCGCCGCCGGCGCGCACGACGAGCAGCCGCTCGGCTTCGCGCTCGGCCAGATCCACGGCATCTACGTGCTCGCGCAAAACGCGTACGGTCTCGTGATCGTCGACATGCACGCGGCGCACGAGCGGATCCTGTACGAGCAGTTCAAGAACGCCCTCGCCGATCGCTCGGTCGCCGTGCAGTCGCTGCTGCTGCCGATCTCGATGACGGCCACGCCGGTCGAGATCGGCACGGTCGAGGAAGAGCGCGACACGCTCGAATCGCTCGGCTTCGATCTCGCGGTGCTGTCGCCGACGACGCTCGCGATCCGCGCGGTGCCGGCGCTGCTGAAGGATGCGGACCTGCAGTCGCTCGCGCGCGCGGTGCTCGCCGACCTGCACGCGTTCGGCGGCTCGCGCGTGCTCACCGAGCGCCAGCACGAACTGCTCGGCACGCTCGCGTGCCATCACGCGGTGCGGGCGAACCGGCGCCTGACGCTCGACGAGATGAACGCGCTGCTGCGCCAGATGGAGGCGACCGAGCGCGCGGATCAGTGCAATCACGGCCGGCCGACCTGGTATCAGCTCACGCTGAACGATCTCGACCGTCTCTTCATGCGCGGGCAATGAGCGCTTCTTCGCCATCCAGCCCGACGACGATCGCCTGCCTGCTCGGCCCCACCGCTTCCGGCAAGACGGCCGCGGCGCTGGCGCTCGCCGCGCGTCGCCCGATCGAGATCGTCAGCGTCGATTCGGCGCTCGTCTACCGCGACATGGATATCGGCACCGCGAAACCGTCGCGCGACGAGCGCGCGAGCGTGCCGCATCATCTGATCGACATCATCGACCCGGCCGACGCGTATTCGGCCGCGGAATTCCGCGCGGACGCGCTGCGCCTGATCGGCGAGATCGTCGCGCGCGGCCGCACGCCGTTGCTGGCGGGCGGCACGATGCTGTACTACAAGGCGCTGACGCAAGGGCTCAACGATCTGCCGGGCGCCGACCCGGAGGTCCGCGCGACACTCGACGCCGACGCCGCGCGCGACGGCTGGCCCGCGCTGCACGCGCGGCTCGCACAGGTCGATCCCGACACGGCCGCGCGGCTCGCGCCGAACGATTCCCAGCGGATCCAGCGTGCGCTGGAAATCTTCATGCTGAGCGGGCAGCCGATGTCGGCGCTGCTCGCCGCGCCGCGCCGCACGGGCGATGCGGCCGCCGCGTACCGCTTCGTGCCGGTCGCGCTCGAGCCGTCGGATCGCGCGGTGCTGCACGCGCGGATCGCGCAGCGCTTCGACGCGATGCTCGACGCGGGCTTCATCGACGAAGTCGAACGACTGCGGCGCCGCGACGATCTCCATCCCGATCTGCCGTCGATGCGCTGCGTCGGCTACCGGCAGGCGTGGGAATTCCTCGACGGCGATACCGACTACCGGACGATGCGCGACAAGGGCATCTTCGCGACACGCCAGCTGTGCAAGCGCCAGATCACGTGGCTGCGCGCGATGCCGGAGCGGATCGTGGTCGACTGTATCGCGCCGGATTCGACGGCCCGCGCCCTCGACGCGCTCGAACGCGTCCTCGACGGCCGCACGCCGGGCTGACGCATCAGCCCGCCCGACGCGCCGCCAGGCGCGCGCGGGCGCCGTCGACGATCCACGCGATGCCGCGCTCGAACGCTTCGTCGCCGCCGCGCTCGCGCAGCGCGGCCCAGCCTTTCGCGAGCCGCGGATACTCGGCCGCGTCCGGCAGCGGCGCATCGGCGTCGCCGTCCGGCGCCGCCTGCTCTTCCAGCACCCATCCGACCACGAAGCGGCTGATCGCGACCATCACGTCGACCGCTTCGTCCGGCGTGAACCCCGCGTCGCCGAGCAGCGCGACCTTGCGTTCGATCGAGCTGAAATGCAGTGCGCGCGGCCGCGTGCCGGCATGCAGGCGCGCGCCGTCGCGATAGGCCAGCAGCGCGCGGCGAAAACTGCGCGCGTTCTCCGCGAGCCATGCATCCCACACGTCGTCCGGCCGCGGCAGCGACGCGCCGTGACGCTCGAGCATGATCGCCTCGGCCATTGCGTCGAGCAACTCGGCCTTGTTCCTGAAATGCCAGTACAGCGTCGGCGATTGCACGCCGAGCCGCTCGGCGAGCCGTCGCGTCGAAAGTCCGTCGATTCCCACCTCGTCCAGCAAGTCGAGCGCCGCGCGCAATACCGTGTCGCGCGTCAGCCGCGCTCCCGTGTCCTTCATCTCTATCACCGATAGGGAAACTGTGGAATACTCATCACTCTATCATCGATAGAGTGATGCTCTTGAATCCCTCCCTGATTGCCATCCTGGCCACGGTCCTGCTCGATGCGATCGGCGTCGGGATCGTGATGCCGATCCTGCCCAGGCTGCTGCGCTCGCTCGCCACCGCGGGCAGCACCGACACCCACTACGGCATCCTGCTCGCGCTGTACGCGTTCGCGCAGTTCCTGTGTGCACCGTTGCTCGGCGCGCTGAGCGACCGTTTCGGCCGCCGACCGGTGCTGCTTGCGTCGCTCGCGGGCGCCGCGCTCGACTATCTGCTGATGGCGCTCGCGCCGACGCTCGCGTGGCTTTACGTCGGACGGCTGATCGCGGGCATCACCGGCGCGAACGTCGCGGTCGCGACCGCGTACGTGACCGACGTGACGGCCGAACCGGATCGCGCGCGGCGCTTCGGCCAGCTCGGCGCGACGATGGGCATCGGCTTCATCGCCGGCCCGCTGATCGGCGGGCTGCTCGGCATGCTGCACCTGCGTGCGCCGTTCGTGGCAGCCGCGTTGCTCAATGCGCTGAACCTCGTGCTCGTGTGGCGCGCGCTGCCGGAATCGCGGCCGCGCTCGGCCCGGGAGGGCCGGACGGCCGGCGCGCTCAACCTGTTCGCGGGCCTGCGCCGGCTGAGCGGCGCGCCCACGCTCGCGCCGCTGGTCGGCATCTATGTGATCGTCGCGCTGGTGTCGCAGGCGCCCGCGACGCTGTGGATCCTGTACGGCCAGGAACATTTCGGCTGGTCGACGCCCGTCGCCGGGCTCTCGCTCGCCGGTTACGGCGCATGCCACGCGCTCGCGCAGGCGTTCGCGATCGGACCGTTGATCGCACGACTCGGCGAGCGACGCGCGCTCGCGCTCGGCCTGGCAGGCGACGCGCTTGGGCTGGCGATCATCGCATTCGCGACGGCCGCCTGGGTGCCGTTTGCGCTGCTGCCACTGTTCGCGGCTGGCGGCATGACGCTGCCGGCGTTGCAGGCGATGCTCGCGCGACAGGTCGACGATGCGCGCCAGGGCGAACTGCAGGGTACGCTGGCGAGCGTGGCGAGCCTGATCGGCGTCGCGGGGCCGCTGGTCGTCACCGCGACCTACGCGGCGACGCGCGCGACCTGGCCGGGGCTCGTATGGGCTGCGGCCGCGCTGCTCTATCTGCTCGTGCCGCCGCTGTTGGCCGGCACGCGGCCGGCGGGCGCACCGAGGCCGTCCGCCTGAGCGACGACAGGCGCCGCCATACGCATCGCCGCGCTCAGCCCGCGAGCGTCACGAGATTCGCATCGCGCACGAGCTGCCAGCGGCCGCCGGCCTTGCGGAAGATCGTCAGCGTATGGCCCGAGCGGTGGATCGTTTCGCCGCCCGGCGGCGTCGCGTCGATCTCGAGGAAATTGCGCATGTATGCCCAGTCGCCGATCACGCACAGCTCGTCGATCCGGTAGCGGCCGTCGACCTTCGGAGCGTGCTCCGCACCCGCGTTCGCTTCGCGCGACGCGGCCGCGAACGCCGCCTTGTCGAACGGCGGCTTGCCGGCCACCATGAAGATCGCGTCGTCGGCGATCAGGTCGAGCACGGTCGCCAGATCGCCCCGCCGACTCGACACGAACCAGTTTTCCACCAGCTCGCGGATCGCGCGTTCATCTTCGGTCATCGTCGTCCCTCCTTCATCGGCGCGCGTCCGACCGCACGCGGCGCCAAAAAAAAGCCGCCCGGATCGATTCCGGGCGGCTTTCCGTACTGCATTCTGCTGCTGCCGTGCGTCAGACCACGACCGTCTGCGCCTCGCCTTCGCGGGTCGCACGCACGGTGCCGATCTTCCACACCTGTTCGCCGGCGGCGGTCAAGTCGGCGATCGCCGCGTCGGCATCGGCCGCCGAGACGATCACGGCCATGCCGATCCCGCAGTTGAACACGCGGTGCATTTCCGCGTCGGCGACGCCGCCGTGCTCCTGCAGCCACTTGAACAGCGGCGGCAGCGGCCACGCGTGCTGGTCGAGCTCGGCGGTGAGACCTTCGCGCAGCACGCGCGGGATGTTCTCGACGAGGCCGCCGCCCGTGATGTGCGCCATGCCCTTCACCGTCAGCTTCTGCATCAGCGCGAGCAGCGGCTTCACGTAGATGCGCGTCGGGGCCATCAGCGCGTCGGCCAGCGAGCGGCCGTGGAAATCCGCCGACAGATCGGGATTCGCGCGCTCGATGATCTTGCGCACGAGCGAGAAGCCGTTCGAGTGGATGCCGCTCGATGCGAGGCCGAGCACCACGTCGCCCTCGGCGATCGTGCTGCCGTCGATGATCTTGCTCTTCTCGACCGCGCCGACCGCGAAGCCGGCCAGATCGTATTCGCCGTCCGGGTACATGCCCGGCATTTCGGCCGTCTCGCCGCCGATCAGCGCGCAGCCCGACAGTTCGCAGCCCTGCGCGATGCCCTTGACGACGGTTGCGGCCGTGTCGACGTCGAGCTTGCCGCATGCGAAGTAGTCGAGGAAGAACAGCGGCTCGGCGCCTTGCACGAGGATGTCGTTCACGCTCATCGCGACGAGATCCTGGCCGACGGTGTCGTGTTTGTTCAGATGAAAGGCCAGCTTGAGCTTGGTGCCCACGCCGTCGGTGCCCGATACGAGCACGGGCTCCTTGTACTTCTTCGGCACTTCGAACAGCGCGCCGAACCCGCCGATGCCGCCGAGCACGCCGTCGCGCAGGGTTTTCTTCGCAAAAGGCTTGATCTTGTCGATGAGCGCGTCGCCTGCGTCGATGTCGACACCTGCGTCGCGATAGGACAGACCCTGAGCGTCGGGAGCGGATTTCGGAGGATTCATGGGGGAATGCGAGAAGGTCGGTAAAATGCGATTTTACCCGAAGCCGGCCCGTTGGCCGGATTTCCCAGCACCGAATCGTCAGGGATTGCATCTTGGTCAACACGTCCCCGTTTTCATCGCCGGGCGAAGCGCGCCGAAACCCGCGCCGCGCCGTGCGTACGGTCGCGCGTGAAGCCAGCCGGGGCGCTTTCCCCCGCGCGTGCCCGGCGTACGGCACGCGTTTTTTCAACCGACCCGCATTGTGACTGCTGTGTCCCGTCAACTGACGCTCGATCTCGGCACGCCGCCGCCCGCCACGTTCGACAACTTCATCATGAGCGACGAGAACGACGAGCTCGTCACGCGCCTGCAGAAGCTCGATCTCGCGCTCGCGGCCGGCCCCGTGCCGGACCGGTCGTTCTATATCTGGGGCGAGCCCGGCAGCGGCCGCACCCACCTGCTGCAGGCGCTCGTGAGCGACGCGTCGTACGGCTATGCGCGCTACCTGACGCCGCAGAGCCCGCTCGGCGCGTTCACGTTCGACCCGCGCATCGGCATCTATGCGATCGACGACTGCGACCGGATGAGCGACACGCAGCAGGTCGCGCTGTTCAACCTGTTCAACGAAGTGCGCGCCCACCCGTCGAGCGCGTTCGTCGCGGCGGGCCCGGCGGCGCCGCTCGCGCTCGATGTGCGCGAGGATCTGCGCACGCGCCTCGGCTGGGGGCTCGTGTTCCACCTGTCGCCGCCGTCCGACGCCGGCAAGATCGCCGTGCTCAAGCTCGCGGCGAAGGAGCGCGGGATCGCGCTCACCGACGACATCGCCGCGTACCTGCTGACCCATTTCCGTCGCGACATGCCGAGCCTGATGGCCTTGCTCGACGCGCTCGACCGCTTCTCGCTCGAGCAGAAACGCGCGGTCACGCTGCCGCTGCTGCGCCGGATGCTCGCGCGTCCCGGCGACGACATCACACCACCGGGCACGGGCCCGAACCGCTTCGAGTAAAATGCGCTTCCATGACCAATCTGGCACTCTTTGACCTCGACCACACGCTGATTCCGACCGATAGCGACCACGAATGGGGTCGCTTCATGGTGAAGCTCGGCATCGTCGACGCGGAAAGCTTCTCGCGTCGGAACGATCAGTTCTTCGCCGATTACAAGGCCGGCCAGCTCGACATCCACGCGTACCTGTGCGCGATGCTCACGCCGCTCGCGAAGTATTCGCGCGCGCAGCTCGCCGAATGGCACGAGCAGTACATGCACGAGGTGATCCGCCCCGCGATGACGCCCGCCGCGCTCGAACTCGTGCGCCAGCATCTCGATGCGGGCGACCTGTGCTGCGTCGTGACGGCCACCAACGAATTCATCACGCGCCCGATCGCGACCGCGTTCGGCGTCGACACGCTGATCGCGTGCGAGGTCGAAACGACCGACGGGCATCCCGATTCGCCGTACACGGGCCGGCCGACCGGCACGCCGAGCTATCGCGAAGGCAAGATCGTGCGCACCGAAGCGTGGCTCGCATCGCTCGGCAAGCACTGGGACGACTTCGAACACAGCTATTTCTACAGCGACTCGCACAACGACATCCCGTTGCTCGAGAAAGTCACCGACCCGATCGCGACCAACCCCGACGACACGCTGCGTGCGCATGCAAGCAACCGCGGCTGGCGCATCCTGGATCTCTTCTGAACGTCGTGATCAAAAAATTCATTCGCAAGCTGCTCGGACAGGACGAAATCGAGCAAACGCCCCCCTCCTCGGCCCCGGCCGACGAAGCGGCCCCTGCTGCCCCGCGCGCCCCGAAGGGCGCCCGCGGCGGCGGCGCGAAGAAATCGCGCAGCAACCATGAGCCGACCGTCGTGCCGGCCAGCGTGCACGGCATCAACCCGGCGCTGATCTCGAAGAACGCGGTGCGCGTGACCGACACGCTGCAGCAGGCGGGCTTTCGCGCGTTCATCGTCGGCGGCGCGGTGCGCGACCTGCTGCTCGGCATCGCACCGAAGGACTTCGACGTCGCGACCGACGCGACGCCGACCGAGGTGCAGCGCCTGTTCCGCCGCGCGCGCCTGATCGGCCGCCGCTTTCAGATCGTCCACGTGCAGTTCGGCCAGGAGCTGATCGAGGTATCGACGTTCCGCGCGCTGGTCGACGCGCCGCCCGAGGCGGCCACGGCCGAGCCGCCGAGGCGCCTGAAGCGCGACGAACTCGATCGCCGCACGCACGCGGTCGATGCGAGCGGCCGCGTGCTGCGCGACAACGTGTGGGGCGAGCAGCACGAGGACGCCGCGCGCCGCGACTTCACGATCAACGCGATGTACTACGACCCGTCGACGCAGACGGTGCTCGACTATCACGACGGGATGGCCGACATACGCGCCCGCCTGTTGCGGATGATCGGCGATCCGGCCACCCGCTTCCGCGAGGATCCGGTGCGGATGCTGCGCGTCGTGCGCTTCGCGGCGAAGCTCGATTTCGAGATCGAACCGCATACGCGCGAGCCGATCCATTCGCTCGCCGACCTGATCAACAACGTGCCGGCCGCACGCCTGTTCGACGAAATGCTGAAGCTGCTGCTGTCGGGGCACGCACTCGCGTGCCTGCAGCGGCTGCGCAAGGAAGGCCTGCATCACGGGCTGCTGCCGTTGCTCGACGTCGTGCTCGAACAGCCGCAGGGCGAGAAGTTCATCACGCTCGCGCTGAACAACACCGACGCGCGCGTGCGCGCCGGCAAGCCGGTGTCGCCGGGCTTCCTGTTCGCGACGCTGCTGTGGCACGACATGCGCCAGCGCTTCGAGCAGTACACGGCCGGGGGCGAAATCCCGGTGCCGGCGCTCCATCGCGCGATGGACGACGTGCTCGACATGCAGACCGAGAAACTCGCGATCCACAAGCGTTACTCGGCCGACATGCGCGAGATCTGGGGCCTGCAGTTGCGCCTCGAGAAACGCTCGGGCCGCAGCGCGATGCGGCTGCTGGAACACCAAAGGTTTAGAGCGGGGTATGATTTCCTCCTGTTACGCTGCGAATCCGGCGAGCTCGATACGGAAGTCGGACAGTGGTGGACGGATTTCATCGAAGGCGACGCGGCCGCTCGCGAGGCATTGCTCACGCAGGGCGGCTCGAAGGAAAAATCGCCCCGCAAGCGGCGCCGCCGCGGCGGTGCGCGAAACCGCAATCCGGGTGAAGGTGCCGCCGAGCAGGCGCCGGATACCGCGAGCGGTTCCGACGACTGACGCATGCGCCGGCGAACGACGTAGGAAGTGATGCCATGACGGTTGCATATATCGGATTGGGGGCGAATCTCGGCGATGCGCGCCAGACCCTGAAGGACGCGGTGGTGTGCCTCGCGCAGCAGCGCACCATCTCGATCCTCGGCAAGTCGAGCCTGTATCGCACGGCGCCGTTCGAAGCGGGCGGCGACGATTACTACAATTGCGTCGTCAAGCTCGACACGACGCTGTCGGCCCGCGAGCTGCTCGCGCTCTGCCAGAAGATCGAACATCACTTCGGCCGCGAGCGCCCGTATCGCAATGCGCCGCGCACGCTCGACCTCGACATCCTGCTGTTCGGCGCCGATTCCATCGACGAACCCGACCTGATCGTCCCGCACCCGCGCCTCACCGATCGCGCGTTCGCGCTCGTGCCGCTCGTCGAAATCGAGCCAGCGCTCGACATCCCCGCGCGCGGCCGTGCCGACGCGTTTCTCGCCGCCGTCGCGGATCAGCGCGTCGAAAAGGTACAGACCTGCCAGTGCCTGATGCAGAAGGCGCTCGCTGCCGGCGAAGACGCCGACAAGACCCGTTGCCGATGAACTCGACTCCGCTGACCGTCACCGCGCCCGACCTGCGCGCCCCGCACCGCTATCTCGTGATCGAAGGCCCGATCGGCGTCGGCAAGACGACGCTCGCGCGCCTGCTCGCCGAGCGCTGGTCGATGCAGACGCTGCTCGAACGCCCGCAGGACAACCCGTTCCTCGAACGCTTCTATCGCGACACCGCGCGCTACGCGCTGCCCGTCCAGCTGTCGTTCGCGCTGCAGCGCGCGCAGCAGGCGCGCGAGCTGATCGGTGCGCTCGACACGGGCCGGCCCGTCATCGCCGATTTCATGCCGCAGAAGAACGACATCTTCGCGCGGTTGAACCTCCCGGAAGACGAGTGGCAGCTGTATCGTTCGGTCGCCACGCACGTCGACGTGCCGCAGGCGCCGTCGCCCGATCTCGTCGTCTATCTGCAGGCCAGCCCCGAAGTGCTGTTCTCGCGCATCCAGAAGCGCGGGATGCCGATGGAACTGCAGATCAGCGACGCGTACCTGCGCTCGCTCGTCGACGCGTACAACGAATTCTTCTACCACTACGACCGCACGCCGGTGCTGACGGTCGCGGCGGAACACCTGAACCCGCTGGATTCCCCCGAGGATCTCGCCCTGCTGGTCGAGCGCATCGAGACGATGCGCGGCCGCAAGGAATTCTTCGTCAAGGGCGAGACGACGCGCTGACGCGTCTCGCCGCTGTTTTTACCCATCGATCCGGATTCCCCATGACCTATCTCCAGGAATCGAGCCGGCCTGCCGTGACCGTGCCGAAACTGCAGGCGATGCGCGACGCCGGCGAGAAGATCGCGATGCTGACCTGCTACGACGCGAGCTTCGCCGCGCTGCTCGACCGCGCGGGCGCCGACGTCCTGCTGATCGGCGATTCGCTCGGCAACGTGCTGCAAGGGCACACCACCACCCTGCCCGTCACGCTCGACGACATCGCATATCACACCGCTTGCGTCGCACGCGCGCAGCCGCGCACGCTGATCGTCGCGGACCTCCCATTCGGCACGTACGGCACGCCCGCCGACGCGTTCGCGAGTTCGGTCAAGCTGATGCGCGCCGGCGCGCAGATGGTCAAGCTCGAAGGCGGAGAATGGCTCGCCGACACCGTGCGTTTCCTGGTCGAACGCGCGGTGCCCGTGTGCGCGCATGTCGGCCTGACGCCGCAATCGGTGCATGCGTTCGGCGGCTTCAAGGTGCAGGGCAAGACCGAAGCCGGCGCCGCGCAACTGCTGCGCGACGCGCGCGCGATCGAGAGCGCGGGCGCGCAGCTCGTGGTGCTCGAGGCCGTGCCGACGCTCGTCGCGTCCGAAGTCACGCACATGCTGCGCATTCCGACGATCGGCATCGGCGCGGGTGCGGACTGCTCGGGCCAGGTGCTGGTGCTGCACGACATGCTCGGCATCTTCCCCGGCAAGCGGCCGCGCTTCGTCAAGGACTTCATGCAAGGCCAGCCGAATATTCAGGCGGCGGTCGAAGCGTATGTGCGCGCGGTGAAGGACGGCTCGTTCCCGGGAGCCGAGCATACGTTCTGACGTAACGGGCTGGATGTAGAAAAACGCGGCGCCCCGCAAAGGGCGCCGCGTTTTTTATTGGAATACCACGTTGCCGAAGGCGAGCGGCAGCGAATGTCGGACACACGGCCCGAATCGTCATCGCGTCATTTCAACACCGCGTCGAGCGCGCCGCGCAGTGCGTTGGTCAGCAGCAGCGCCTGCGCCCGCGCGAGATCGTCACGAGTCACGACGCGCTCCACCGCGCCGAATGCGGGATCGTCGAGCAGCACGCCGCGCATCACGCCAGGCAGTACACCGCTCGTCAACGGCGGCGTCACCCATTGGCCGTCCAGCTTCACGAACAGATTCGAACGCCCACCTTCCGTCACCTCGCCACGCTCGTTGACGAACAGCATGTCGAACCCGCCGAGCGCTTCCGCCGCCTGCCATGCGCGGTCGTATTCAGCGCGGCGCGTCGTCTTGTGCAGCAGCAGCGCGTCGCTCGCGCGGGTCGGCGCGAAGCCGTGCGCGGAGGCCAGCAGCACGCCGACCGGCCCCGGCGGCAACGGCTTGAGCGGCGCCGCGACGATCTCGATCGTGCCGTCCTTCGCCAACGCGAGCTTCATCCGGTACGCGCCGTCGCCGTCGAGCGCCACGCAGCGCGCATCGATCTCGCGACGCAACGCGTCGGCATCGAAGCGAAAGCCGAACGCATCCGCGCTGCGTTGCAGCCGCGCGAGATGGCGATCAAGATGGCGGATCCCGTCCGCCCGCGTGGCCGCCGTCGTTTCGAACAGCTGGAAGCCAGGGTCGGCATCCGTCAGGAATCGCGCTTTCAATTCGCACTCCGCATATTCATCGGCCGCGACGCTGTCGAGCACGATGCCCGCACCGACGCCCATCGTGCCGCGCCGCCGGCCAGCAGCGGCCGTTGCCGCGTCGCGCGTGGCGATCGTCCCGGCAGCATCGGCCGCGAGCGCATCGAGCGTCAGCGTCCGGATCGCGACCGACAGGCAGAAATCGCCGCAACCGGCCGCGCCGCCGGGCGCCGCCGCGCCGGCAGATACAGCCTCATCCTTCGGCGCGTCGAGCCAGCCAATCGCACCGGTATACAGCCCGCGCGGTGTCGACTCGATCGTGTCGATCAGCTGCATCGTCTTGTACTTTGGCGCGCCCGTGATCGACCCGCAAGGGAACAGCACGCGCAGCATCTGCGCGAACGTCGTGCCGTCGCGCCAGCCGGCTTCGACCGTCGACGTCATCTGCCACACCGACGCATACGGCTCGACCGAGAACAACGCCGGCACCTTGACCGTCCCCGTGCGTGCGATCCGCGACACGTCGTTGCGCAGCAGGTCGACGATCATCACGTTTTCCGCGCGATTCTTCGGGTCGTTCGCGAGGAATGCCGCTGCCTCGGCGTCGCGGCACGGATCGCTCGAACGCGGCGCGGTGCCCTTCATCGGCCGCGCGCGCAGCACGTCGCCGTGCCGCTCGACGAACAGCTCCGGCGAACACGACACGACCCACGCGCCGTCCGGCAGCGCGATCAGCGCGCCGTACCGCACCGGCTGGCGCGCGCGCAGCCGCCGGTACAGCGCGAGCGGCGTGCCGAACACGTCGAAATGCAGCCGGTACGTGTAATTGACCTGATACGAATCGCCCGCGCACAGCGCGTCGTGCACCGCGGCGATCGCCGCGTCGAACGCATCGCGCGACACGCTCTTCGCGACATGCGCGACGCCCGCGATCGACGGCGTGCCGCCGCCGTCCTGCTGCGCGAGCCACGCGTCGACGCCGTCGCGTGACAGCCGCTCGCAGCGCGCATACAGCAAAAAGCGCAGCGGGGCATGGCCCGGCTGCGCCCGTTGCAGATTGCGTCCGAATTCGTAATCGCCGACGACGACCGCATGCAGCCCGTCGCGCAAATCCTGCGCGAGCGCCGCGTCGACGGCGTCGAGCTGCGCCGGGTCCGTGCACACGCGTTCGCGCACGAAGCCCGAATACAAACGACTCGACCGCGAGGACGCGGTCGAGTCGCAATCGTCCAAGAGCGCGAACGACGCGCTCTCGTTGCCTTCAGTCATGCCGTTACTCGAAGAAGCTCTTCACCCGATCGAACCAGCTCTTGCTCTGCGGGCTGTGACGCGCGCCGCCTTCGGCCAGCGACTTCTCGAACTGCTTGAGCAGGTCGCGCTGGTGGTCGGTCAGCTTCACGGGCGTCTCGACCTGCACGTGCACGTACAGATCGCCCGCAATGCTCGAACGCAGCCCCTTGATGCCCTTGCCGCGCAGGCGGAACGTCTTGCCCGACTGCGTGCCTTCCGGCACCGGGAACGACGCACGGCCGGCCAGCGTCGGCACCTCGATCTCGCCGCCGAGTGCGGCGGTCGTGAACGGAATCGGCATCTGGCAGTGGAGATCGTCGCCGTCGCGCTCGAACACCGCATGCGGCTTGATGTGGATCTCGACGTACAGGTCGCCCGGCGGCCCGCCGTTGATACCCGGCTCGCCGTTGCCGGCCGAGCGGATCCGCATCCCGTCGTCGATCCCGGCCGGGATCTTCACTTCGAGCGTCTTGGTTTCCTTCACCTTGCCCGACCCGTGGCAATGCACGCACGGCTCGGGGATGTAGGTGCCCGTGCCATGGCACTTCGGGCAGGTCTGCTGGATGCTGAAGAAGCCCTGCGACATGCGCACCGTGCCCTGGCCGTGACAGGTCGGGCAGGTTTCCGGCTTCGTGCCGGGCTTCGCGCCCGACCCGTGGCAGACTTCGCACGACACCCAGCTCGGCACGCGGATCTGCGTGTCGTAGCCGTGCGCGGCCTGCTCGAGCGTGATTTCCATGCTGTAGCGCAGGTCGGCGCCGCGGTACACCTGCGGGCCGCCGCGGCCGCCGCGCGCGGCACCGCCCGCGGCCTGACCGAAGATGTCGCCGAAGATGTCGCCGAATGCATCGGCGAAGCCGCCGAAGCCCTGCGCGCCCGCACCGCCCATGTTCGGATCGACGCCCGCGTGGCCGTACTGGTCGTACGCGGCCCGCTTCTGACCATCCGACAGCATTTCATAGGCTTCCTTCGCCTCCTTGAAATGCTCCTCCGCATCCTTGCTGTCCGGATTGCGGTCAGGGTGATACTTCATCGCAAGCTTGCGATATGCCTTCTTGATTTCGTCGTCGCTCGCATTCTTCGCGACGCCCAGAACCTCGTAGTAATCCCGTTTCGCCATATCGATTCACTGTGCCGCCACGCATCGCGCACGCGGCGGCTCCTTTCGCCCGCAGTAAAGTCTCTCGACTCGTCTGGCGCTGCACCGTCCGTGGACGGCTCGCGCAGCACCCGCCAAAAAACAAATGTGCCCGGAGGGCCGCAAGGCCCGCCAGGCGTGGAGTCGATCCGGCCATCCGGAAGGAAAGACAGACCGCTTGTCAGCCGCGCCGCGCGCGTTTCGCGCGCGGCGTACGGTGCCATGGCAACCCGGCTTAGTCCTTCTTCACTTCCTTGAACTCGGCGTCGACGACGTCGTCGGCAGCCTGTTGCGCACCACCCGCGTGGGCCGCGCCTTCCGCAGCACCCGCCGCGCCGGCCGCACCCGCCTGCTGGGCCTGCATGTCGGCGTACATCTTCTCGCCCAGCTTCTGCGACACCTTGCCGAGCTCCTCGACCTTCGCGTCGATCGCAGCCTTGTCGGCCGACGTGTCCTTCAGCGCTTCCTCGAGCGACTTCAGCGCCGCTTCGATCGCTTCCTTCTCGCCCGCGTCCAGCTTGTCGCCGTACTCGGTCAGCGCCTTCTTCGTGCTGTGGACCAGCGCGTCGCCCTGGTTGCGCGAATCGGCCAGCTCGCGCAGCTTGTGGTCTTCCGCTGCGTTCGCTTCCGCGTCCTTGATCATCTGGTCGATCTCGGCCTCGGACAGGCCCGAGTTCGCCTTGATCGTGATCTTGTTTTCCTTGCCGGTCGCCTTGTCCTTCGCGCCGACGTGCAGGATGCCGTTCGCGTCGATGTCGAAGGTCACTTCGATCTGCGGCACGCCGCGCGGTGCCGGCGGGATGCCTTCGAGGTTGAACTCGCCGAGCAGCTTGTTGCCCGCCGCCATTTCGCGTTCGCCCTGGAACACCTTGATCGTCACGGCGCCCTGGTTGTCGTCGGCCGTCGAGTACACCTGAGCGTGCTTCGTCGGGATCGTCGTGTTCTTGTTGATCATCTTCGTCATCACGCCGCCGAGCGTCTCGATGCCGAGCGACAGCGGGGTCACGTCGAGCAGCAGCACGTCCTTGCGGTCGCCCGACAGCACCTGGCCCTGGATCGCCGCACCAACGGCGACGGCTTCGTCCGGGTTCACGTCACGGCGCGGATCCTTGCCGAAGAACTCCTTCACCTTCTCCATGACCTTCGGCATGCGCGTCTGGCCGCCGACGAGGATCACGTCGTCGATGTCCGACACCTTGACGCCCGCGTCCTTGATCGCGATGCGGCACGGTTCGATCGTGCGCTCGACGAGGTCTTCCACCAGCGCTTCCAGCTTCGCGCGGGTGATCTTCAGGTTCAAGTGCTTCGGGCCCGATGCGTCCGCCGTGATGTACGGCAGGTTGATTTCGGTCTGCTGACCCGACGACAGCTCGATCTTCGCCTTTTCGGCCGCTTCCTTCAGGCGCTGCAGCGCGAGCACGTCCTTCGACAGGTCGACGCCCTGCTCCTTCTTGAACTCGCCGATGATGTAATCGATGATGCGCTGGTCGAAGTCCTCGCCGCCGAGGAACGTGTCGCCGTTGGTCGACAGCACTTCAAACTGCATTTCGCCGTCGACGTCCGCGATCTCGATGATCGACACGTCGAACGTGCCGCCGCCGAGGTCGTACACGGCGATCTTGCGGTCGCCCTTCTCGACCTTGTCGAGACCGAACGCGAGCGCGGCTGCCGTCGGCTCGTTGATGATCCGCTTGACTTCGAGGCCCGCGATACGGCCGGCGTCCTTGGTCGCCTGGCGCTGGCTGTCGTTGAAGTACGCCGGTACCGTGATCACGGCTTCCGTGACCGGCTCGCCGAGGTAGTCTTCGGCCGTCTTCTTCATCTTGCGCAGCACTTCAGCCGACACCTGCGGCGGCGCGAGCTTTTCGCCGTGCGCTTCGACCCATGCATCGCCGTTGTCGGCCTTGATGATCGTGTACGGCATCAGGCCGATGTCCTTCTGGACTTCCTTCTCTTCGAAACGGCGGCCGATCAGGCGCTTCACCGCGAACAGCGTGTTCTTCGGATTGGTCACCGACTGGCGCTTGGCCGGCGCGCCGACGAGAACTTCGTTGTCGTCCATGTACGCGATGATCGACGGCGTGGTGCGCGTGCCTTCCGAGTTCTCGATGACCTTGACCTGGTTGCCTTCCATGATGGCGACGCACGAGTTCGTGGTGCCGAGGTCAATACCGATGATCTTTCCCATTTTTCCTAATCTCCAGAAATGCTTGTTTGCTGCACGAAACGCCGCGTTTTTAGGCGGTTTCGCACGCCAGAATTCAACTCTGTTCCCGAAATGCGTCCGTCCGATCCGTTTTCAAGACCCGACGAGCGATGCGGATATTAAATTTTTTCAATCGCCGCCGGCTAGCGGATCGTGCGGGCCGCCGGCGCCCGCGCCGGACGGCGCACCCGCCGCCGCGTCGATCTTCGCGCGTGCCGCCGCGACGGCGGCCTCGAACTGCGCGAGGCCATGCCAGCCCGTCGCGCGGCCCAGTCGCTTGCCGCGGTGAAAGAAGAACCACGTCGGCACGCCGTGCAGCCCGAAGCGGCGCCCCAGCTGATGGTGTTCGTACACGTTGCAATGGAACCACTTCAGGCCCAGCGCGCGGATCGCGTCGGGCTGGGCGAGCATCGCCTTCTTCGCGATCTCGCAGTTGAAGCAGTCGACGCCCCAGAAGAACACCACCGCGAGTGCTTCGCCCGCGCCGTCGACGGCCGCGTCGAACGTGCCAGCGTCGAGCGCCTGCATGTCGAACGCGTCGAACGCGGCCGGATCGACGCCGGCGGGCACCATGGCGGCCGCCTTACTTCGGCTGGGCGACGGTGACGAGCGCCGGACGCAGCACGCGGTCGGCGATCATGTAGCCCTTTTGCAGCACCGTGACGACGGTGTTCGGTTCCTGCTCGGCCGGCACCATCGAAATGGCCTGGTGCTGATGCGGATCGAACTTCTCGCCGACCGGGTTGATCGCGACGACGCGACCCTTCTCGAGCGCGCTCGTCAGCTGGCGCAGCGTCAGCTCGACGCCTTCGCGCACCTTCGCGATGTCGCCGGAGGTATCGCCGACGGCCGCTTCCAGGCTGTCCAGCACGGGCAGCAGGTGTTCCGCGAAGCTCTCGATCGCGAACTTGTGCGCCTTCGACACGTCGTCCTGCGCGCGGCGGCGCACGTTCTCGGTCTCGGCCTTCGCCCGCAGGAAGCTTTCCTGGAGCTCGGCGACCTTGGCTTGAGCCTCCGCGAGCGCCGCGTCGGCGGCTTCGGCGGCGGGTGCGGCGCCTTGCGCCGCCTGCTTCTCGCTGCCGATGTCTTCGGCCGATGGGGTAGCCGGGTTCTCTTGCGTGTTTTCCATGTCGCTGAAAGTCGATTAGAGGTTGAAGCCAAATCGGCCACCGCCGGACGTATACCCGGCGGCACCGCACATTGTTGGTGCAAATAAGGGCGAAAACTGCGGTTTCAAGAGGGTCATTCGCCGGCATTCGCCAATGCCGCGAAACAACCGCGCGGTTTCCGGGGCAGGCGTCGCATAGTGCGCCGGATCGGGCGAAACGGCCTGTAACAACGCTTACCCAGCAAGTACTAGCTCCGCACAGGTCCGCTGCACTACACTCCACTCAAGCGTCGGAAAAGCGTGTTTACCCTAGCTGACCGCCGCCTGACATCCACCTGGCGCCGTTTTCACCCTTGTTCTCGAGGGGAGTACCGTGAAACTGACCTTTGCGATATCGGTGGTCGCGCTGGTACTCATTGCCGGCACCACCACCATCTGCCTGTCGGGAGCCGTCACCGACCGCACGACCGAATATGGAAGCGCGCGGGCGACGTTCGACCAGATGTTCAGCTCCCACCAGAAAATCTGTCGATGATGCGCCGGTCGCGCTTCGTCGGCCGGCCGTGCAGCTCGGCCGCCGGCTCGCGATACGTGCGGCGCCGCTCCAGTTCGGCGAGCCGCGCGGCCCGCCCCGCTTCCGTTTCCTCGTAGAGCGTCTGCGCGACACTCGCGGGCCCGCGCACGTCGCACACGCCCAGCACGGCAATGTGCCAGACGATGCCGTCGATCGCAATCTCGACCTCGTCGCCCACCCGCACGTCCTTCGCCGGCTTGACCGCCGCGCCGCCGATCCTCACGTGCCCCTTGTCGACCGCATCGGTCGCGAGCGAGCGCGTCTTGAAGAACCGGGCCGCCCACAGCCATTTGTCGATGCGCAGCTTCGCGCCCGGTTCCGTGGAAATCTTGTAGTTCATGTCAGCCTCCGCCGGGCCGGCCCAAGGGGGTTGACCGCCCCCTCGGAAAACGGCGAACGAAAAGCGCGTGGAGATCGTTTCATCTCAACCTACCGTTTCGGGCTGCGCGGCCTTGACGGGCCAGCCCTGCAGATTCTCCGCGACGATCTCGCCGATCGCGCCGATCCACGCGGACGCGCCGTTCAGACACGGAATGCGGTGGAAGGTCTTGCCGCCGCCGGCGAGGAACTCGTCGCGCACTTCCATGCCGATTTCCTCGATCGTCTCCAGGCAATCGGCCGTGAAGCCGGGGCAGAACACGTCCGCCCGCCGCACGCCGGCCTCGCCGAATTCGCGCAACGTCGGCGCGGTGTACGGCTGCAGCCATTCGGCCTTGCCGAAGCGCGACTGGAACGTGACGCGGCATTCGGTACCCGACAGCCCGAGCGCGGCCATCAGCAACGCGCCCGTCTGCTGGCACTGGTCGTGATATGGATCGCCCAGGTCGAGCGTGCGCTTCGGCACGCCGTGGAAACTCAGCACCAGCTTGTCGCCGGCCGCGAAATCGGGCCGGCCGTGCTGCGCCCAGTACTGGCGCACCTGCTCGGCCAGCGCATGGATATAGGCCGGATGGTCGGCGTAGTGCCGCACGGTACGCACTTCCGGCTGATTGCGCATGCGCGCGAGCGCGTCGAACGCTGCATCGAACGCGGTGGCCGTGGTCGACGCCGAGTATTGCGGATACATCGGCATCAACAGCACACGCTCGACGCCCGCGCGCTTGAACTGCGCGAGCGCGTGCGAAATGTTCGGGCTGCCGTAGCGCATCGCGTAGTCGACCATCACGTGATAGCCGTTCGACACGAGCAGATGCCGCACGCTGTCGGTCTGACGCTCGGTGTACACGCGCAGCGGCGAGCCCTCGGGCATCCAGACGGCCGCGTATTTCTTCGCGGACGCTCGGCCGCGCAGCGGCAGGATGAGCGTGCGCAGCAGCACCTGCCAGACGGCCTGCGGGATTTCGACGACCCGCGGATCCGACAGGAATTCGGCCAGGTAGCGCCGCACAGCGCGCGGCGTGGGCGCGTCGGGCGTGCCGAGATTGATCAGCAGCACACCGATGCGATGGGCGGCCGCGACGCTCGAAGGCGGCTCAAGATCGAAACGCATGGGCAAGAACGTGCTCGGGGCACGGGACCGGACGGCCCTTGATTATAGCGGGCCGCCCCGTACCGTTCGGCCGACTGTCGCCGCAAGCGGCGCCGCGGCACGATAGCGGGGCGGGATCGGGCTGGCGATTGTCGGACATTCGCCGGCCATTCGCCGGCCATCCGCCGGCGATCGCGGGTTATTGCTGGCTCAGCGTCAGCGACAGCAGGCGCGCGGTGATGTCGACGATCGGTATCACACGGTTGTACGCCATGCGGGTCGGGCCGATCACGCCGAGCGTACCGACGATCTGCCCGTTCACCTCGTACGGCGCGGTGACGACGCTCATTTCCTCGATTGGCACGAGCGTCGATTCGCCGCCGATGAAGATCTGCACGCCCTGGGCGTGGCTCGACACGTCGAGCAGTTGCAGGAGGCCCGTCTTTTGGTCGAATACGTCGAACAGCTTGCGCAGCCGCGCCATGTCGGACGACAGGTCCGCCACTTCGAGCAGGTTGCGCTCGCCGGAAATCAGCACGGTGTCCTCGGTGTCGGGCACCTCGGTGCTGGCCGTCACGGCCGCGTGCATCAGCGTCGTCATGTCGCCGCGCAACTGGTCGATCTCGTCGCGCAAGCGGCGGCGCACCTCGTCGAACGACAGGCCGGCGAAATGCGCATTGATGTAGTTGGACGCCTCGGTCAGCTGCGACGGCGAATAGTCGCGCGGCGTCGCCAGCATGCGGTTCTGCACGTCGCCCTCGGGCGTGACGATGATCAGCAGGATGCGCTTGTCGGACAGGCGCATGAACTCGATCTGCTTGAACACGTGGCTGCGGCGCGGCGT
Organism: Burkholderia sp. BCC1208; assembly: GCF_902833095.1. Taxonomy (NCBI): domain Bacteria; kingdom Pseudomonadati; phylum Pseudomonadota; class Betaproteobacteria; order Burkholderiales; family Burkholderiaceae; genus Burkholderia; species Burkholderia sp. BCC1208. The sequence goes on from NZ_CADFDY010000011.1 coordinate 182,855, forward strand.
CAGCACGACGCCCGCGAACTGCGACAGGTTCGACAGCACGCTCGCGGCGGCGGCAACCACCCGCTGCTGCGGCTCGCCGGCCTGCAGCGTGTTCTGCACCTGGCGCGCGACGGCCTCGGCGTCGATCGGCGCCTCGACCGTCAGCATCGTATCGACGAACAGCCGGTAGCCACGCGGCGTCGGGATGCGGCCGGCCGACGTGTGCGGGCTCGACACGAGGCCGAGCTCCTCCAGGTCGGACATCACGTTGCGGATCGTCGCCGGGCTCAGCTCGAGCCCGGAGTAACGGGACAACGTGCGCGATCCGACTGGCTGACCGTCGGCGATATACCGTTCGATCAGGGTTTTCAGGAGGGTTCGTGCGCGAGGATCTAGCATGGTGGAAAATTTTAGCGCAACGGCGCGACCGCGGCGAGTGGCGTCGGCCACCGTTGCGCGGGCCGAGCCGATCCGGCCCCGTCCGCGCACAGCCGGTTCTTTTCGTCAACGAGCTATGGTGTAATGCCGGCATGAAAACCGGTAATCAGTTCAATACTGTCGCGCTCGTCGGCCGGAGCAACACGCCCGGCATCGCCGAGCCGCTCGCCACGCTGGCGGACAGCATCGCCACGCTCGGCTTCGAGGTCGTCTTCGAAAGCGAGACCGCGCGGGAAATCGGCATCGCCGGCTACCCGGCGCTCACCCCGGCCGAAATCGGGGCGCGAGCGGACGTGGCGATCGTGCTCGGCGGCGACGGCACGATGCTCGGCATCGGCCGCCAGCTTGCGCCGTACCGGACACCGCTGATCGGGATCAACCACGGGCGGCTCGGCTTCATCACCGACATCGCGGCATCCGACATGCACGCGCTCGTCCCCGTGATGCTGGCCGGCAAGTTCGAGCGCGAGGAGCGCTCGCTGCTCGAGGCGCGGATCGTGCGCGACGGCGAACCGATCTACCACGCGCTCGCGTTCAACGACGTCGTCGTGAACCGCAGCGGCTTCTCCGGGATGGTCGAGCTGCGCGCGTCGGTCGACGGCCGTTACATGTACAACCAGCGCTCGGACGGGCTGATCGTCGCGACGCCCACCGGCTCGACCGCGTATGCGCTGTCGTCGGCCGGCCCGATCCTCCATCCGCAGCTGGCGGGCGTCGTGCTCGTGCCGATCGCGCCGCACGCGCTGTCGAACCGGCCGATCGTGCTGCCCGACGACTCGAAGATCGCGATCCAGATCGTCGGCGGCCGCGACGTCAACGTGAATTTCGACATGCAGTCGTTCACGTCGCTCGAGCTGAACGATACGATCGAGGTGCGCCGCTCGAAGCACACGGTGCCGTTCCTGCACCCGATCGGCTACAGCTACTACACGACGCTGCGCAAGAAGCTGCACTGGAACGAACACGCATCGAACGAAGACGACAAGGCGTCCTGACGCCGCCCCGCCCGACACCATGCTCCGCCACCTCTCGATCCGCGACTTCGTCATCGTCGCCGCGCTCGATCTCGAATTCGACAGCGGCTTCTCCGTCTTTTCCGGCGAAACCGGCGCCGGTAAATCGATCCTGATCGACGCCCTCGCCCTCGCGCTCGGCGAACGTACCGACGCGAGCGTCGTGCGCACCGGCTGCGGCCGCGCCGACATCACGGCCGAATTCACGCCGCACGACCGCGTCGCGCGCTGGCTCGACGAACACGCGTTCGACGCCGAGGACACCGTGATGCTGCGCCGCGTGATCGATGCTAACGGCCGGTCGCGCGCGTTCATCAACGGCACCAGTGCGACGCTCGCGCAACTGCGCGAGCTCGGCGAGATGCTCGTCGACATCCACGGCCAGCACGCGCACCAGTTGCTGATGCGGCCCGACGCGCAGCGCGAGCTGTTCGACACGCACGCGCGGCTCGTCGCCGATGCCGCGAACGTCGCGCGCGCCTGGCGCGTGTGGCGCGACGCGACGCAGGCGATCGACGCCGCGAAGGCGCACGAGCGCGAGTTGCAGCTCGAACGCGAAAAGCTCGCGTGGCAGCTCGCCGAACTCGACAAGCTCGCGCCGCAAGCCGGCGAATGGGAGGAAGTCAGCAACGAACACAAGCGCCTGTCGCATTCGGCGAACCTGATCGAAGGCGTGCGCGGCGCGCTCAACGCGCTGTCCGAGTCCGACGACGCGATGCTCGCGCAGCTCGGCGCGATCGTGTCGAAACTGCGCGGCCTGGCCGATTACGACACCGCGCTCGGCGATGCGCTCGCGTCACTGGAACCGGCCGAGATCCAGTTGCAGGAAGCCGTCTATTCGCTGTCGCACTATGCACAGCGCGTCGATCTCGACCCTGAGCGGCTCGCGCAGGTCGAAACGCGTCTCGACGCGCTGCACTCGACCGCCCGCAAGTTCCGGCTGCCGCCCGACACGCTGCACGAAGAGCATGCGGCGCGGCGCGCCCAGCTCGCCGCGCTCGACGCGGCCGCCGATCTCGGCGCGCTCGAGGCGGCACAGGCCAAGGCGCGGGAAGCCTATCTTGCCGACGCCAAACGCCTGTCGAAGGCACGCGCGCAGGCCGCCAAGGCGCTCGGCACGGCCGTCACGGCCGGCATGCAGGAATTGTCGATGGCGGGCGGAAGCTTCGAAGTCGCGCTCGTGCCGCTCGCGGACGGCGGCCCGCACGGGCTCGAGCAGGTCGAGTTCCGCGTGGCCGGGCACCCGGGCGTGCCGCTGCGGCCGCTCGCGAAGGTCGCGTCGGGCGGCGAACTCGCGCGGATCAGCCTCGCGCTCGCGGTCATCGCCAGCGCGGCGAGCCCGACGCCGACGCTGATCTTCGACGAAGTCGATACGGGAATCGGCGGCGGCGTCGCCGAAGTGGTCGGCCGCCTGTTGCACCAGCTCGGGCGCGACCGTCAGGTGTTGTGCGTGACGCACCTGCCGCAGGTCGCCGCGCGCGGCGACCATCATTTCCAGGTGGCAAAGGGCGCCGACGAGCGCGGCGGCACGGTCTCGACGGTCGTCGCGCTCGACCGCGCCAACCGGATCGAGGAAGTCGCGCGGATGCTCGGCGGGCTCGAAATCACGGCCACCACGCGCAAGCACGCGAAGGAAATGCTGGCGGCCTGACGCGGCCGCCCGTCCCGCCCGAAACGAAAGGGCTCGCACGTTCAATTCAGGGCGGTACGCGGATCGATGCCGCGCCCGCCACCCGCCTTCCGTTCAAACGCCCGTTTCAACCGCGCCGAACACGCGCGTCCACAGCGCCGTCACGGCCGCCCGCTCGTCGGCCACCGCCGCCGGATCGACGCGCGCCTTCTCCATCCCGTCGAGCCGCAGCTTGTGCTGCAGCTTCCGGTATTTGCGGTACGCGGCGCCGACGCACTCAGCCTCGTCCTCGCTCATCAGCCCGAAGCGCGCGACCTCGCGCAGCAGCGCGATGTTGCCGGTATTGCGGATCAGCTCGGCGTCGCTCGACGCATGCAGCAGCACCCAGTACTGGACGATGAACTCGATGTCGACCATCCCGCCGCGATCGTGCTTCAGGTCGAACAGCTCGGTCTGGTTCGGATGGCCGGCAAACACCTTGCCGCGCATGTCGACGATCTCCTTGGCAAGCACGCCGCCGTCGCGCGGCGTCGTCAGCACCTGCTGGCGGATCGCCTCGAAATCCGCGCCGATCTGCGCGTCGCCCGCGCTGTAGCGGGCGCGCGTCAGCGCCTGGTGCTCCCACACCCACGCGGTGTTGGCGGCGTCGCCCTCGCGCAGCTGATAGCGGCGGAACGCGTCGAGATCGGTGACGAGCAGCCCGGCCTCGCCGTTCGGCCGCAGCCGCAGGTCGATGTCGAACAGCGCGCCCGCGCCGGTCGCGGTCGTGAGCCACGTGATCAGGCGCCGCGTGAAGGTCGTGTAGACGTCCGCCGAACGCTCGTCCGGATCGTCGTACAGGAAGATCAGGTCGAGATCCGACGCGTAGCCGAGCTCCTTGCCGCCCAGCTTGCCGTACGCGATCACCGCGAACTTCGGCACGTCGCGATGGCGCTTCGCGAGCTGCGACCAGACGACTTCGATCGTCACGTCGAGCACCGCGTCGGCCAGCTCGGACAGCCGGTCGCTCACATGCTCGACCGACAGTTGCCCGGCCAGATCGATCAGCAGGATCCGGAACACCTCCGCGTGCTGCGCGTGGCGCAGCAAGTCCATCTGCTGCTCGGGGCCGTCGGCCGCCGCGAGCCGCGCGCGCAGCGCATCCTTGAACGCGGGCCAGTCGAACGGGCTCGCGATCGCCTCGTCGTCGAGCAGCTCGTCGAGCAGTTGCGGATGGCGGATCAGGTAGCCGCCGCCCCAGCGCGTCGCGCCGAGCACCGACAGCACACGGTCGAGCGCGGCCGGATATTCAGTCAGCAGCGCGAGATAGACGCCGCGCCGGCTGACGGTCTCCAGCAGGTCGAACAGCCGCACGATCGTGTCGTCGCGCCGCGCGGCGTCGATCTTCGGCGCGGCGTCGAGCGCGCGCTGCGCGACGCTGTCGAAGCGCTGCCGGCTCTTTTCCGGCAGTCCGGTGTAGCGCGACGATTGCCAGACCGCGCGCAACCGCGCGAGCACGGCGGCCGGATCGGTGAAGCCGAGACCGTCGAGGCGCGCGACCAGCGCGTCGTCCTCGCCGTCGTCGGCCAGCGCGCCGCTCCAGATCCACGCGGCCGCCGTGTCGTCGCCGGCCGCGCACGGCGCGCCGTTCGCCTTGTCGGCAAAAATCTGGTCGAACTGCGCTTCGACAAACGTGCGGTGGCCGTCCAGCACCGTCATCAGCGCCGCGTAGTCGGCAAACCCGAGCGACGCGGCCAGCGCCGCGCGCTCGTCGGGCTCGACCGGCATCGCGTGCGTCTGCGCGTCGTTGCGGTACTGCAGCCGGTGCTCGAGCGTGCGCAGGAAGCGGTAGGCGTCGGTCAGGCGGGCGCAGACGTCATCGCCGATCAGCCCGCGCGCCTGCGCATGTCGCAGCACCGCGAGCGTCGGCCGCACGCGGAATTCCGCATCCTGGCCGCCGCGGATCAACTGGAACACCTGCGCGCTGAACTCGATCTCACGGATCCCGCCGCGCCCGAGCTTGATGTCGTCGGCCTTGTCGGGCCGCATCGACGCGCGCCGCGCGGCTTCGTGCCGGATCTGCTGGTGCAGCGAACGGATCGCGCCGATCACACCGAAATCGAGATAGCGGCGGTACACGAACGGCTTGACGATCGATTCCAGCTGCGCCGCCAGCCGCTGCGCCGCGTCGCTGTCGCCTTCCGACACGAGCCGCCCCTTGATCCACGCATAGCGCTCCCACTCGCGCCCCTGCACGTAGAAGTATTCCTCGAGCATCCCGAGGCTGCAGACGAGCGGCCCCGAATCGCCGTTCGGGCGCAGCCGCATGTCGACGCGAAACACGTAGCCGTCGGCCGTGACCTCGGACAGCACGCCGATCAGCCGCCGGCCGAGCCGCGTGAAGTATTCCTGCGTGGACAGCGGCGAACGTGCGCCGCCGGTGGTCTCGCCGTCGTCCTCGTAGACGAAGATCAGGTCGATGTCCGACGATACGTTCAGTTCGCGGCCGCCGAGCTTGCCCATCCCGACCACGCCGAGCACGACGCGCTGACCGTCGGCGCCGCGCGGCTCGCCGTACAGCGCCTCGAGTTCGGCCGACAGCAGCGCCAGCGAGCGCTGCACGGCCACTTCGGCGAGATCGGTCATCGCGCCCGTTACCTCGGCGACGTCCGCCAGGCCGCGCAGGTCGCGCTCCGCGACCGCGCCGAACGCCTCGGCGCGCAGTTGCCGCAGCGCGCGCTTCAGTTGCTCGTCGCCCGGCACGGCCGTGCCGGCCGGCGTCGCGAGCAGCTCGGTCAAGCGCGCGTCGAGCTGCGCGCGGCCGAGCGGCGCGGCCGCCCACGCGGCGACCTGCTCGGCCAGCGCGGGCCGCGCGGCAGCCGCGCGGGCAAGGTATCGGGAATAGGACGTGCTGATCAGGGCGGAAGCGTCGGTCATCGAGAAGCGGGCCTGGCGGAAAGGCCGGGCTGGCAGCGGGCCGGCGCGTGCGCGCCCCGCTGCCGACCGGCCCCATGGACTCGGCGCGGCCTCGCCGGACGCTCGTGCGCCCGTCGCGACACCGCGCGCCGGAAAGCCCGTGCCGTGCTGCCGCAACGGCCGCCGGTACGGACCCGTGTGATACATTTCAACGTCAATCTGCAAAACTACCATATCGCCGCCCGTCCGCCGCATGTCCGACCGTCAGGAATCCGCCGTAGCTGCGCCCGAAGCGGGACCTCCGAAGCACGATCATCCGGTCCTGCGTCGCGTGTTCAAGGCGACGCTGGCAGTCGGAATCGGCACCTACTTCGTCGCGTCCGGCGCCTTCCTCGGGCTGCGCTACGTGCTGCTGCCCCGCATCGACGAATACCGCCCGCGCATCGAGCGCGCCGTGTCGGACAAGCTCCACGCGCAGCTTTCGATCGGCAAGCTTTCCCCGAACTGGTCCGGCATGCAGCCGGGCGTCGAACTCACGAACCTGACGATCCGCGGCCGTGACGGCCAGGTCGCGCTGTCGGTGCCGCACGCAACCGCCGCGCTGTCGTGGATGTCGCTGCTGCGGCTGTCGCCCGCGCTGTCGAGCCTGCTCGTCGACCAGCCCGACCTCGTCGTCGCCCGTGCGGCCGACGGTTCGCTGAGCGTCGCGGGCGTCGGCGTGGCCACCACCCACGGCGGCAACGACACGTTCGGCACCTGGCTGCTGAAGCAGGAGGCGATCGTGCTGCGCGGCGGCACGCTGCGCTGGCGCGACGCGCAGCACGACGCACCGGAACTCGTGCTGTCGGGCATCCGGCTCGCGGTGCTCAACGACGGCCGCGTGCACAAGGTCGCGCTGCAGGCGCCCGCGAACGGCACGCTGCTGCTCGGCCCGCTCGATTTCCGCGCGCGCTTCAAGCACAAGCCGCTCGCGCCGATCGGCAAGCCGGCGAACTGGACCGGCGACGCCTACCTGTCGACCGGCCTCGTCGACCTGCAGACGCTCACGCGTTATCTCGACGTGCCGCTCACGATCCACGCGGGCCGGATCGACAACGCGATCTGGGCGACCTTCGGCGACGGCCATCTGCGCTCGGCGGGCGGCGACCTGCAAGGCGCCGACGTCGCGCTGCGCGTGCGCCCGACGCAGCCGCGGCTCGACGTGCCGACGGTCGGCTTCGGCTGGGACATGGTGCTCGATGCGGGCCACGACTACACGCTGCACCTGACGCACTTCAATGCGGAGCTCGGCCAGCCGCCGCTGCCGGACGGCACGCCGCTCGCCCGCTCGCTCGCGCTGTCGACGCTGACGGCGCGCTACCGCGTGCCGACCGCGAACCAGGGGCAATTGCTCAGCGTGGTCGGCGACCGCGTCGATCTCGGCATCCTCAGCGAATTCATCCGCGGGCTGCCGCTGCCGGCGCGCCTGCGCAACGAGCTGATCAAGATCGACCCGCGCGGGATGGTGTCGAACTATCACATCGAGGTCGAGCGCGCGAAACCCGCGCACGCCGATCTCGCCGACGAGGAGCGGCGCATGGGCGCCGCGCCGATCGTCCGCTACCGCTTCCTCGGCGATCTGCAAGGCATCAGCTTCGCCGCGCAGGAGCCGCCGCCCGGGCTCTCGCCGCGCGGCCACCCGCGCGCCGGCTGGCCGGGCGTCGAGAACCTGTGGGGCCGCGTCGATGCGAACGAGACGGGCGGCGCCGCGCATATCGATACGGTCCACGCGGCCGTCACCGTGCCCGGCGAATTCGACGAGCCGCGCCTGACGTTCGACCGGCTGCGCGGCAATGCCAAATGGACGATCACGCCCGCGCCCGGCGACAAGCACGCGCGCGTCGACGTGTCGCTGCCCGACCTGTTCGTGTCGAACCCCGATGCCGAAATCGCGGTGTCGGGCTCGTACACGAACCCCGGCCACGGCCGCGGCGCGCTCGATCTGCGCGCCGATTTCGCGCGCGCGTCGGTCGCGCGCATTCCGCGCTACCTGCCGACCGGGATGTCCGAACACCTGCGCGACTATCTCGGCCACGCGCTGCAGGACGGCAAGGTGTCCAAGGGCGCGTCGATCGTCGCGCGCGGCCCGCTCGAGAAATTCCCGTTCGAACACGAGCCTGACGCCGGCGTGTTCCACATCGTCGCGCCGTTCACCGGCGGCCGCTTCGAACCGACGCCGTACCCGCCGCGCAAGCTCGCGAACGGCACGCCGAGCGTCTGGCCCGCGCTCGACGGGATCGACGGCGTGTTCGAGCTCGCGCAGAACAAGCTGCGCTTCGACATCGCGCGCGCGCGCTACAAGCGCGTCGTGCTGACGAAGGTCGCGGGCCGCATCGACGATCTCGGCAATCCGTCGCACTCGCCGCTGATCATCGACGGCCATGCCCAGGGCCCGCTCGCCGACCTGATCGACTACGCGGACAACAGCTCGCTCGGCACGATGAGCAACCACATCGGCCAGCGGATCGATGCGCAGGGCCCCGCGTCGCTCGCGCTCAAGATCACGATTCCGCAGCACGTCCCCCATCCGCACACGCACATCGAAGGCGCGCTCGCGTTCGGCGGCAACACGCTGTCGACCCGCGGCGTGCCGCCGCTGTCGGCCCTGCGCGGCAGCGTCCGCTTCACCGAGGCCGGCGCGTCGCTGCACGCGCTGTCGGGGCGCTTCCTCGGCGGCCCGGTACGCGCGAACGGCAACTTCCAGTCGCACGGCCCGTACGCGGTGGACGTCGACGGCCGGCTCGCGCTCGACGCCGCGCGCGGCCTGAACCTGCACGGCGCGGCCGCCGCGCTGCTCGAGCATGTGGTCGGCGACGCGCCGTACAAGGTCGCCGTGCGCGGCGCGCCGGGCCGCCTGCCCGACGTCAGCGCGCAATCCGACCTGACCGGCGTGGCGCTGAACTTCCCGGCGCCGTTCGCGAAACCGGCCGGCACGCCGATGCCGTTCCGCTTCACGCTGCAGCCGGCGCCGCAGGCGGACGGCAAACGCCTCGAACACGCCGACCTGACGCTCGGCCCGGTGACCGCGACCTACCTGCTCGATGCGACGCGCGGCCAGCCGCTGCGCGCGGTACGCGGCGCGATGGGCATCCACCGGATGCCCGACATGCCGCAGGACGGCGTGAGCGCGGCCGTCGACGTCGGCGAACTGGATGCCGACGCGTGGCTCGCCCTCGCCCGCACGCTGCAGCCCGACACGCCGCGTGCACCGGCGCCGCAGGCCGCGCCACGCGTCGATTTCGCGAGCTTCGCGCCGAAGCGCTTCGCGTTCCATTTCGGCACGCTGAAGCTGCTCAAGCGCAACTGGGAGAACGTGATCGTCGGCGCGTCGCACGTCGACGACCTCTGGCAGGCGAACATCGCGTCGAACCAGGTCTCGGGCTACCTGTCGTGGGCGCCGGGCGGCGGCCACAACGGCGCGGGCGTGCTCAACGCGCGGCTCGCGAAGCTCGTCGTGCCGCAGAGCTCGCAACACGATCTCGTCGGCCGCGCGATGAACCTGCCGACGCCGACCGACCGCCCGATACCGTCGATCGACCTGATCGTCGACCAGGTCGTCGCGCGCGATCACGACATCGGCCGGCTCGTCGTCAACGCGCGCAACATCGACGAAGACGGCACGCCCGTGTGGCAGCTCGACAAGCTGGAACTGTCGAACCCGGCCGCGAAGCTCACGGCGACCGGCAACTGGCGCACGTCGCGCCATGCGCTCGCCCGCGGCGCCGGCGAAAACGACGCGCCGCGCCGCACCGTGTTCGACTTCAAGCTCGACATCGACAACGCGGGCGCGCTGCTCGACCGCGTCGGCCTGCCGCGCACGCTGTCGGGCGGTCACGGCTCGGTCACGGGCAAGGTCGGCTGGCGCGGCGGCCCGACCGCGCTCGACTTCCCGTCGCTCGGCGGCCAGGTCGCGGTCGACCTCGAACACGGGCAGATCCTGAAGGTCGATCCGGGCGCGGCGAAACTGCTCGGCGTGCTGAGCCTGCAGAGCCTCGCGCGCTTCCTGACGCTGAACTTCCGCGACGTGGTTGGCAAGGGGCTGCCGTTCGACAAGATCACCGGTACCGGCCGGATTTCGAACGGGATCGCGCGCACCGACGACTTTTCGATGATGACGGGCCCCGCGAACGTCACCGTGCGCGGCGCGGTCGATCTCGGCGCCGAGACGCAGGATCTGCATGCGCACGTCGCGCCGAAAATCAGCGCGGGCGCAGCCGCGATCGGCGCGGCCATCATCAACCCGCTGCTCGGCGTCGGCGTGCTGGCCGCGAACTACGCGCTGTCCGAGACGCTGTCGCGCGCGTTCGCGCTCGACTACGCGATCACCGGCTCGTGGGCGCACCCGCACATCGAGCGAGTGCGCGGCGATCAGGGTAAGATGAATCACGGTCCGGCCGATGCGGCGAGCCATTGAGCGCGCATCGAACCGCGCAGGGCGCCGGGCCGCACCCCATTTATGACGCAACCGATTCCGCGATGACCGACCACGCCCGTTCCGCCACGCCCTTCCGGGTCGCCGCGCTGCAGATGGTGAGCACGCCGGACGTCACACGCAATCTGGCCGAAGCACGCCGCCTGATCGCGGAAGCCGCCGGCGAAGGCGCGCAGCTCGTGCTGCTGCCGGAGTATTTCTGCTTCATGGGTCACCGCGACACCGACAAGCTCGCGCTCGCCGAACCGTACCGGGACGGCCCGATCCAGCAGTTCCTCGCCGACGCCGCGCGCCGCCACGGCATCTGGGTGATCGGCGGCACGCTGCCGCTGAAGGCGCCGGAACCCGATCGCGTGCTGAACACCACGCTCGTGTTCGATCCATTCGGCAACGAAGCCGCGCGCTACGACAAGATCCACCTGTTCAACTTCGAGAAAGGCGACGAATCGTTCGACGAGGCGCGCACGATCCGCGCGGGCGACACGGTCGTCGCGTTCGACGCGCCGTTCGGGCAGGTCGGCCTGTCGGTCTGTTACGATCTCCGCTTTCCGGAGCTGTACCGCCGCATGGGCGACTGCGCGTTGATGGTCGTGCCGTCGGCGTTTACGTATACGACGGGCCGCGCGCACTGGGAAACGCTGCTGCGCGCGCGGGCCGTCGAGAACCAGTGCTACGTGCTCGCGGCCGCGCAGGGCGGCAAGCACGAGAACGGCCGGCGCACGTGGGGCCACAGCATGCTGATCGACCCGTGGGGCGAAACCGTCGCGGTGCGCGACGAGGGCGCCAGCGTCGTGCTCGGCACGATCGATCCGCAGCGCATCGCCGACGTACGCCAGAGCCTGCCCGCGTGGCGGCACCGCGTGCTGACCTGAATCCGCCGCACCGCTTGAAACGCCGCGCGGCCCAACCGTCTGCCCGGCAGCACCCGACAACTTTTTGAGAACTCCCGATATCCGCATGAACATCATCGAACCCGGCATCCGCAACCTCGCGCTGGCGAAGGACATCCTGCTCACGCCGTACGGCCTCGACGAAAGCCTGCTCACGCGCACGATCGCCGACATCTTCACGCATCGCGTCGACTACGCGGATCTGTACTTCCAGGCGACGCGCAGCGAAGCGTGGAGCCTCGAGGAAGGCATCGTCAAATCGGGCAGCTTCAGCATCGACCAGGGCGTCGGCGTGCGCGCGGTCGCGGGCGACCGCACCGCGTTCGCGTATTCGGACGACCTGTCGCCCGAAGCGATCGCGCAAGCCGCCGCCGCGACCAAGGCGATCGCGGCGGCCGGCGGCGGCCGCCAGAAGATCAAGGCAGCCACGTCGCTGACGGGCATCTCCGGCCGCGACCTGTACCTGCCGTCCGACCCGCTCGCGTCGCTCGACGCGACGGCCAAGGTCAAGCTGCTCGAACGCATCGAGCAGATGGCGCGCGGGCGCGACCCGCGCGTCACGCAGGTGATGGCCGGGCTCGCCGGCGAATACGACGTCGTGCTGGTCGCGCGCAGCGACGGCGCGCTCGCGGCCGACATCCGGCCGCTCGTGCGCGTGTCGGTCACGGTGATCGCCGAACAGAACGGCCGCCGCGAGATCGGCTCGGGCGGCGGCGGCGGCCGCTTCGACTACGGCTACTTCACCGACGAAATCCTGTCGCGCTATGTCGACGACGCCGTGCACGCGGCGCTCGTCAACCTCGATGCCCGCCCCGCGCCGGCCGGCGCGATGACGGTCGTGCTCGGGCCGGGCTGGCCGGGCGTGCTGCTGCACGAGGCGATCGGCCACGGTCTCGAAGGCGACTTCAACCGCAAGGGCTCGTCCGCGTTCGCGGGCCGGATCGGCGAGCAGGTCGCCGCGAAGGGCGTGACCGTCGTCGACGACGGCACGCTGCCGAACCGCCGCGGCTCGCTGAACATCGACGACGAAGGCAACCCGACGCAGTGCACGACGCTGATCGAGGACGGCATCCTGAAGGGCTACATCCAGGACACGCTGAACGCGCGGCTGATGAAAATGCCGGTCACGGGCAACGCGCGGCGCGAGTCGTACGCGGCGCTGCCGATGCCGCGCATGACGAACACCTACATGCTGAACGGCGACAAGGATCCGCAGGAAATCATCGCGTCGGTGAAGAACGGCCTGTACGCGGTGAATTTCGGCGGCGGCCAGGTCGACATCACGAACGGCAAGTTCGTGTTCTCGGCGTCCGAGGCGTACATGATCGAGAACGGCAAGGTCACCTACCCGGTGAAGGGCGCGACGCTGATCGGCAGCGGCCCGGAATCGCTGAAGTACGTGAGCATGATCGGCAATGACATGTCGCTCGACACGGGCGTCGGCGTGTGCGGCAAGGAGGGCCAGAGCGTGCCGGTCGGCGTCGGCCAGCCGACCCTGCGGATCGACAAGATGACGGTCGGCGGTACGGCATAACCGCATCGCGGCGCAGACAATCCGCGCATTTTTATGAAAACGCGCGGATTATCCGCATTTTCGACGGCTCCCGGTTGCCAGCCGCCCGGGGACCGGGTATAAATTCCGAATCAACTTTTTTGACGAGCCGAATTTCCGTCATGTCCGCCAAGTTTTACTTTTACTTTTTTTGGTATCTCAGACCGCTGGCGGATCGAGAGGGTTGATGGCGCGTAAAGCGCAACCGAAATTCCCGAAAAAACCGCCGGCGAACCCGGCGGTTTTTTTTCGCCCTTCGCCAGCCGGTCGCCGCCGCAGCGGTCCCGCGGCCCGACCGGTACCCCTGAATTGCCTGCATCGATGAATCTGCCGCACACGCACTGACCGAACGGCGCCCGCAAAATTAGGAGAAACAGCATGCCCCCGCACAACACCGACGACGTCCGCATTCGCGAACTCAAGGAACTGACGCCGCCCGCCCACCTGATCCGCGAATTCGCGTGCTCCGAAGCCGCGTCCGAGCTGATCTACCACTCGCGCCAGTCGATGCACCGCATCCTGCACGGGATGGACGACCGGCTGATCGTCGTGATCGGGCCGTGCTCGATCCACGACACGAAGGCGGCGATCGAATACGCGGGCCGGCTCGTGAAGGAGCGCGAGCGCTTCAACGGCGAACTGGAAATCGTGATGCGCGTGTACTTCGAGAAGCCGCGCACGACGGTCGGCTGGAAGGGGCTCATCAACGATCCGCACCTCGACAACAGCTTCAAGATCAACGAAGGGCTGCGCACCGCGCGCGAGCTGCTGCTGCAGATCAACGAAATGGGGCTGCCGGCCGCGACCGAATACCTCGACATGATCAGCCCGCAGTACATCGCCGACCTGATCTCGTGGGGCGCGATCGGCGCGCGCACGACCGAGTCGCAGGTGCACCGCGAGCTCGCGTCGGGGCTGTCGTGCCCGGTCGGCTTCAAGAACGGCACCGACGGCAACGTGAAGATCGCGGTCGACGCGATCAAGGCCGCGTCGCAGCCGCACCATTTCCTGTCGGTGACGAAGGGCGGCCATTCGGCGATCGTGTCGACGGCCGGCAACGAGGACTGCCACGTGATCCTGCGCGGCGGCAAGGCGCCTAACTACGACGCGGACAGCGTGAACGCCGCCTGCGCGGACATCGGCAAGGCCGGCCTCGCCGCGCGCCTGATGATCGACGCGAGCCACGCGAACAGCTCGAAGAAGCACGAGAACCAGATCCCCGTGTGTGCCGACATCGGCCGCCAGATCGCGGCCGGCGACGAACGCATCGTCGGCGTGATGATCGAGTCGCACCTCGTCGAGGGCCGCCAGGACCTGAAGGAAGGCTGCGCGCTGACCTACGGCCAGAGCATCACCGATGCGTGCATCGCGTGGGACGACAGCGTGAAGGTGCTCGAAGGCCTCGCGGAGTCGGTCAAGGCACGTCGCGTCGCGCGCGGCAGCGGCAACTGACGAACGCAAGCAGGCTCGTTCGATCGCGTGATGGTTGCCCAGGCGCTTCACGAGGGCATGCCGCTCGTCAGTGCCGACCCAAAAGTATGGCGCTATCACGCGACGCTGATGCTGCGCGCGTGACGCCATCTGCATGACACCGCAAGCGACAAAATCGAAGCCCGGCTCGCGCCGGGCTTTTTTATCGGCCGGAAACCCGCCGTGCGCGCATTACTCGAGCGCACCCGACCCGAAGATCTCGGTATTCACGCGTTCCGGCGCGACGCCGAGCGCGACGAGCGCGTCGCGCTGTGCCTTCATGAACGCGATCGGGCCGCAGATGTAGTAATCGGCGTCCGGCACCAGCGCGTACTGCTGCACGCGCTCCGGCGTGAGGCGCCCTTCGAGGTCGTGGTCGATGCCGACGCGATCGTTCGGGCCGACCAGTTCATACAGCACCGTGCGCTTGACGTTCCCGTGCTCGCCGACGGTATCGTTCAGCCAGTCGCGGAACGCGTGCACCGCACCCGAACGGCATGCGTGGACGAACCGCACGTCGCGCTTGCTGCCTTCGGCGATCAGCGTCGACGCCATCGACATCATCGGCGTGATGCCGACCCCGCCCGAGATCAGCACGACCGGCGTATCGGCATCCCGCTTCAGCGAAAAGTCGCCCATCGGCGCGGTCACTTCGACGATCGCGCCCTCCTCTACCCCGTCGTGCATCAGCGTCGACACCTTGCCGGCCGGGATCGCCTCCGCCTTGCCGGCCTCGCGCTTCACCGAGATGCGCAGCCACTTGCCGTGCGGCGCATCGGACAGGCTGTACTGGCGCGGCTGGTCGACGCCGAGATCGCCGACGAAGCGCTTCACCGTGATGTACTGGCCCGGATCGAACGTCGGCGCCTCGCCGCCGTCGGCGGGCGTCAGGTAGAACGACGTGATCTCGTCGCTTTCACGCACCTTGCGCGCGACCTTGAACGGGCGGAAGCCGCTCCACGCGGCGTTCGCGTACAGGTCGGCCTCGGCGCCGATCATGATCTGCGCGAGCTGGCCGTATGCGACGCGCCACGCTTCGAGCGTGTCGGCATCGACCGCGTCGCCGAGCACTTCGACGATCGACGCGAGCAGGTTCTCGCCGACGATCGGGTAATGCTCGGGGCGGATGTTCAGGCTCGCGTGCTTGTGCGAGATGCGCGACACCGCGCCGCCCAGCGCACCGAGGTTGTCGATGTTCGCCGCATACGCATAGACGGCCTTCGCGAGCGTCTCGGGCTGGCTGCCGGTCTTCTGGTGCGTCTGGTTGAACAGGTTCTTCAGTTCCGGATGACGCGCGAACATGCGCTGATAGAAATGCTTCGTGATCGTCGCGCCGTGCTCGGCGAGGACGGGGGCGGTGGCCTTCACACGGGCCATCTGGTCAGCGGTGATGTGGGTCATGTTCGTTCTCCGTTAAACATGCACATACGATACATGTTTAAAAACAGGCGCCCCTCGGGCAAATTGTCGCAGTGCGCAAAAACGCGACGGCAGGCTAGCGGACGCGCCCGCGCTCCCACAGCACGTCGGCGCCGCCGCCGGCGCGGTTCAGCACGCGCGCCAGCACGAACAGCAGGTCGGACAGCCGGTTCACGTACCGCCGCGGTGCATCATTGAGCGTGTCGCCGCGCCCGAGCGCGACGATCGAGCGCTCCGCGCGGCGGCACACGGTTCGGCAGACGTGCGCGAGCGATGCGGCGCGCGAGCCGGCCGGCAGGATGAATTCCTTCAGCGGCGGCAGCGTCGCGTTGTAGTCGGCGAGCCACTGGTCGAGGCGCGCGAGGTGCGTATCGTCGAGCACCGTGTGGCCGGGAATGCACAGCTCGCCGCCGAGATCGAACAGGTCGTGCTGGATCGTGACGAGCGCCGTGCGCACGTCGTCCGGCAACGCCTCGGCCAGCAGCACGCCGAGATTCGAGTTCAGTTCGTCGACGTCGCCGATCGCGGCGATCCGCGCGTCGTCCTTGCCGATGCGCCGCCCGTCGCCCAGCCCGGTGGTACCGTCGTCGCCCGTGCGCGTCGCGATCTTGCTCAAGCGGTTGCCCATGCGAATGTCCTCTCGTGCGCGGCCGCCACGCGGCCCGGTTGGCTGGAACGCGATTATCGCAGCCCGCGGCGGGAGGCGCAGCGAACGTTACAGCGTAGAATGAGCCGACAGTATGACAAGCAGTCAGGAGACATTCGTGAACCACCCTGCCCCGCCGGCCGCCACGCGCCGCCCGCTGCCCCCCGCCATGCTCGATGCGCTGCGCGCCGCTTTCGGCGAGCGCGTGTCGACCGCCGACGCGGTTCGCGCCCATCACGGCCGCGACGAATCCCCGTTCGATCCGCAACTGCCCGACGCCGTCGTGTTCGCGCACAGCACCGACGACGTGCGCGAAGTCGTGTCGCTGTGCTCGCTCTACAGCGTGCCGCTGATCCCGTACGGCGCCGGCTCGTCGCTCGAAGGCCACCTGCTCGCGGTGCGCGGCGGCGTGTCGCTCGACCTGTCGGAAATGAACCGCGTGCTGTCGATCAACGCCGAAGACCTGACCGTGACGGTCGAGCCGGGCATCACGCGCAAGGCGCTCAACGAGGCGCTGCGCGACACCGGCCTGTTCTTCCCGATCGATCCGGGCGCCGACGCCAGCATCGGCGGGATGACCGCGACCCGCGCGTCGGGCACCAACGCCGTGCGCTACGGCACGATGCGCGAGAACGTGCTCGGCCTGAGCGCGGTGCTCGCGGACGGCCGCGTGGTCAAGACCGGCTCGCGCGCGCGCAAGTCGTCGGCCGGCTACGACCTCACGCGGCTGTTCGTCGGGTCCGAAGGCACGCTCGGCGTGATCACCGAGATCACGCTGCGCCTGCACCCGCTGCCCGAGGCCGTATCGGCCGCGATCTGCACGTTCCCGACGATGGGCGACGCAGTCCGCACGGTGATCGAGACGATCCAGATCGGCGTACCGATCGCGCGCGTCGAATTCGTCGACGCGCTCGCGGTGCGCTCGATCAACCGTCACTCGAACCTGACGCTGACCGAAGCGCCGACGCTGTTCTTCGAATTCCACGGCACCGACGCCGGCGTGAAGGAGCAGGCCGAACTCGTGCAGGCGCTCGCCGGCCAGAACGCCGGCCAGGGCTTCGAATGGGCGACGCGCCCCGAGGATCGCACGCGGCTCTGGTCCGCGCGCCACAACGCGTACTTCGCGATGCTGCAGTTGAAGCCCGGCTGCCGCGCGGTGACGACCGACGTGTGCGTGCCGATCTCGCAGCTCGCCGCGTGCGTCGAGGAAACCGAGGTCGACCTGCGCGCGTCGTCGCTGCCCTGCCCGATCGTCGGCCACGTCGGCGACGGCAATTTCCACGTCGCGATCCTGATCGATCCCGACAAGCCCGAGGAGCTCGCCGAAGCCGAGCACATCAACGACCGGATCGTCGAGCGCGCGCTGCGCCTGGGCGGCACCTGCACGGGCGAGCACGGCGTCGGGCTGCACAAGATGCGCTTCCTGCCGAAGGAGCACGGCGACAACGCGATCGACACGATGCGCGCGATCAAGCTCGCGCTCGATCCGCGCAACCTGATGAATCCGGGCAAGATTTTCACGTGCTGACACGGCGGCGCGACGTCGCGCCCCACGCAGGAGAATTGAAATGAACGCGTCCCACCCGGAGCCGAGAGAGCAGAAGAAGGGGTGGATCCTCACGGGCCGACGGCATCAAAGTGCCCAGGTGGAAAATGCACGCATTTCCCGGCAACCGGAGGATCCACGATGAACAGTATGACCGTGGGCGTAGATATCGCCAAGCAGGTTTTCCAGGTGCATTACGTCGATCAGGCAACTGGAGAAATCGTGAACAAACCGATCAAACGGGCGAAGTTTCTCGAGTACTTCGCGAACCGTGTGCGATGCCTGATCGGGATGGAAGCGTGCGGCGGTGCGCACCACTGGGCTCGACAACTGCGGCAGATGGGTCACGAGGTCAGACTGATGCCAGCGGAGTTCGTGAAGGCATTCAACATCCGCAATAAGAACGATGCGGCGGATGCGCGGGCGATCTGGCTGGCGGTGCAGCAACCGGGCAGGCCAGTGGCGGTGAAAACGGAAATGCAGCAGGCGATGCTGGCACTGCACCGGATGCGCGAGCAGTTGGTGAAGTTCCGCACGATGCAGAGCAACGGATTGCGCGGGCTGATGACGGAGTACGGCGAGGTGATGAGCCGTGGCCGAGCGAAGCTGGACCAGGAAATACCCATCGCGCTTGACCGGCTCGAGCAGCGCCTGCCGGCAGCGCTGATCGATACGTTGCGTGAACAGTGGAACGGGTTGGCGAGGCTCGACGAGCAGATTGCCGAGATCGAACGTCGGATGCGCGAATGGAAGAAGGAAGACAAGGCCGTTGCGGCGATCAGCGAGATACCCGGCGTGGGCTTGCTGACGTCGACGGCGGCAGTGGCGATGATGGGCGACGCGAAGGCGTTTCGCTCAGGACGCGAATTCGCCGCGTGGGCAGGTTTGGTACCGAAGCAGACGGGCTCGGGCGGCAAGGTGAACTTGCACGGCATCAGCAAGAGGGGCGACACCTATCTGCGCACGCTGTTGATTCACGGCGCGCGAAGCGTGTTGAACCATGCGAAAGAGCCGGGCCCATGGGTCGAGCAGATGAAGAAGCGGCGGCCAGCAAATGTAGTGATCGTGGCACTGGCCAACAAGATGGCACGGACGATCTGGGCGGTACTGGCCCATGAGCGGCCGTACCGGAAGGACTACGTGAGCGTGAAGCCAGCCTGAAATCGGCCACGCGAGGTAGAAAATCAACGTTTAACACAGGGTGAACGTCGAAAGGTTGCGCAGCAATCGAGTGTGATGACAAGCCAGGTAGGACCGGGACTCGCTAAACCTGTATGAGGTGACGGGCTTCGAGCTCGCCAGGAGAATGAGGCGCGAGTCAGCGAATTTCATAGGGGCCCGCAGCGGCTGCACCAGCTGCATCAAGGCCGGATATAGAGCTGCAGCCCATCCTGTCCGTCGAAACACGAGAAAACTGTTGCAAACGGGACGCGTTCATATAGACCTCATGAACGCTCCCGTCGAACTGTCGAGCGCCGCACGCGCGCAGCGCCAGCGCGAAGTCGTGCAGGCGCTGATGGCCGTGCTGCCGACGCATTGCCTGCTGTACCGCGACGAGGACACGGCGCCGTACGAATGCGACGGCCTGTCCGCGTACCGCCGGCTACCGCTCGCGGTCGCATTGCCCGAGACGGAGTCGCAGGTGCAGCGGGTCGTGCAGATCTGCCGCCGCATGGAAGTGCCGATCGTGCCGCGCGGCGCCGGCACCAGCCTGTCGGGCGGCGCGCTGCCGATGGCGCTCGGCGTCGTGCTGTCGCTCGCGCGCTTCACGCGCATCGTCGAAGTCGACCCGTACGCGCGCACGGCGACCGTACAGCCCGGCGTGCGCAATCTCGCGATCTCGGAAGCGGCCGCGCCGTACGGCCTGTATTACGCGCCCGATCCGTCGTCGCAGATCGCCTGCACGATCGGCGGCAACGTCGCGGAAAATTCCGGCGGCGTGCACTGCCTGAAATACGGGCTGACCGTGCACAACGTGATGCGCGTGCGCGCGGTGACGATCGACGGCGAGATCGTCGAATTCGGCTCGCTCGCGCTCGACATGCCGGGCCTCGACCTGCTCGCCGTGATGATCGGCAGCGAAGGGATGTTCGCGATCGTCACCGAGGTCACGGTGCGACTGATCCCGAAGCCGCAGACCGCGCAGCTCGTGATGGCGAGTTTCGACGACGTCGTCAAGGGCGGCGAGGCCGTCGCGGCGATCATCGCGTCGGGCATCATCCCGGCCGGGCTCGAGATGATGGACAAGCCGGCCACGCAAGCCGTCGAGGCCTTCACGCACGCGGGCTACGACCTCGATGCGAAGGCGATCCTGCTGTGCGAATCGGACGGCACGCCCGAAGAAGTCGCCGAGGAAATCGTGCGGATGACGGCCGTGCTGCGCGAACACGGCGCGACGCGCATCCAGGTGTCGCGCAACGAAAGCGAGCGGCTGCGCTTCTGGTCCGGCCGCAAGAACGCGTTCCCGGCCGCCGGCCGCATTTCCGCCGATTACTACTGCATGGACGGCACCGTGCCGCGCCGCGCGATCGGCCCGCTGCTCGCGCGCATCGAGCAGCTCGAAACGCGCTACGGGCTGCGCTGCATCAACGTGTTCCATGCGGGCGACGGCAACATGCATCCGTTGATCCTGTACAACGCGAACGATCCGGACGAGCTGCACCGCGCCGAGCAGTTCGGCGCGGAAATCCTCGAATGCTGCGTGGAATTCGGCGGCAGCGTGACGGGCGAGCACGGTGTCGGTATCGAAAAACTCAATTCGATGTGCGTGCAGTTCTCGCCGCAGGAGCGCGATGCGTTCTTCGCGGTCAAGCGCGCATTCGATCCGGCCGGGCTGCTGAACCCGGACAAGGGCATCCCGACCCGCGCGCGCTGCGCCGAATACGGGCGTCAGCACGTGCGCGGCGGGCTGCTGCCGCACCCCGACCTGCCGCGCTTCTGAGCGGCGTGCGCGGGTCGCGGCCCGCACCGCCGGCCGCGGTGCGGGGGGCCGCCGTGCCCGCGCGGCACGTTCGCGTGCCGGCCCGGGCAGGCCGGATGCGAGACGGGGCTTAGGGATAGTCGCGATGTGCAATCGCGCCACCCCGGTACAATCGACCGGACAACGAGACGAGAAAGCAACAGAACATGGAAGAGGACGACATCGTCGCCGGATGGGCCGAGCGCATCCGCGCCGCCAGTGCCGACGGCCGGCCGCTGCGGATTCGCGGCGGCGGCACCAAGGACTGGTACGGCCAGGCGCTCGAGGGCGAAATACTCGACACGCGCGCGTTTCAGGGCGTCGTGTCGTACGACCCGGCCGAACTCGTCGTCACGGTCCGCGCGGGCACGCCGCTCGCGCAGCTTGAAACCGTCCTCGCCGAGTGCGGCCAGATGCTGCCGTTCGAGCCGCCGCACTTCGGCCGTTCGGCCACCGTCGGCGGCTGCGTCGCGGCCGGCCTCGCGGGCCCGCGCCGCGCCGCCTGCGGCGCACCGCGCGATTTCGTGCTCGGCACGACGCTGATGAACGGTCGCGGCGAAAGGCTGCGCTTCGGCGGCCAGGTCGTGAAGAACGTCGCCGGCTACGACGTATCGCGGCTGATGGCCGGCGCGCTCGGCACGCTCGGGCTGATGCTCGACCTGTCGATCAAGGTGCTGCCGATGCCGGTCGCCGAAGTCACGCTGAAGTTCGAGATGACCGCGACCGACGCGGTGCGCAAGCTCAACGAATGGGGCGGCCATCCGCTGCCGGTCAGCGCGAGCGCGTGGCGCAACGGCACGCTCGTGCTGCGCCTGTCGGGCGCGGAAGCCGCCGTGAAATCCGCGAAAACGCTGCTCGGCGGCGAAGTCGTCGACGCGGTCGAGGCCGAACGCTTCTGGTCCGGCCTGCGCGAGCATACCGATCCGTTCTTCAACGGCATCCCGCCCGGCTACGCGCTGTGGCGCCTGTCGCTGCCGTCGATCACCGAACCGATGCACCTGCCCGGCACCCAGTTGATGGAATGGGGCGGCGCGCAGCGCTGGTGGATCACCGACGCCGACGCGCAAACCGTGCGCATGAGCGCGAAGCAGGCCGGCGGGCATGCGACGCTGTTCCGCGCGGGCGACACCTACGACCGCAGCACGGGCGTGTTCACGCCGCTGCCCGCGCCGATGATGAAGATCCACCGCGGGCTGAAGAGCGCATTCGATCCCGCGCGCATCTTCAATCGCGGCCGGCTCTACCCGGATCTCTGAGATGCAAACGAACCTCGCCGATTTCATCCGCAATACGCCCGACGGCGACGAGGCCGACGCGATCCTGCGCAAGTGCGTGCACTGCGGGTTCTGCACCGCGACCTGCCCGACCTATCAACTGCTCGGCGACGAACTCGACGGCCCGCGCGGACGCATCTACCTGATCAAGCAGATGGTCGAGGGCGCACCCGTCACGCGCAGCACGCAACAGCATCTCGACCGCTGCCTCACCTGCCGCAGCTGCGAGACGACCTGCCCGTCCGGCGTCCAGTACGGCCGGCTCGTCGAGATCGGCCGCAAGCACGTGGAGGCGCAGGTGGAGCGCCCCGCGCAGCAGCGGCTCATGCGCCGCGTGCTCGCGAGTGTCGTGCCGAACGCCGCGCTGTTCTCGCCGGTGATGCGGCTCGGCCAGCACGTGCGGCCGCTGCTGCCGAAGCGGCTGCGCGACAAGGTGCCGCCGCGCACGCGGCTGCTCGAATGGCCGCACCGTACGCATACGCGCAAGATGCTGATGCTCGGCGGCTGCGTGCAGCCGTCGATGCTGCCGAACATCAACATCGCGACCGCGCGCGTGCTCGACGCGCTCGGCATCGAGACGGTCGTCTCGCCCGACGCGGGCTGCTGCGGCGCGATCCGCCTGCACCTGAACTATCACGACGAAGCGCTCGACGACGCGCGCCGCAACATCGACGCGTGGTGGCCCCACGTCGAACAGGGCGCCGAGGCGATCGTGATGAATGCATCGGGCTGCGGCGCGACGGTGCTCGAATACGCGCACCTGCTGCGCGACGATCCGGCCTACGCGGAAAAAGCGCAGCGCATCGTGTCGATGACGCGCGACATCTCCGACGTGCTGCTCGCGTTCGAGGCCGAACTCGCGACGATCGCCCGGCGCCGCGCGATCCATACGGTCGCGTACCACCCGCCGTGCACGCTGCAGCACGGGCAACAGTCGCGCGGCAAGGTCGAGCGCCTGCTCGAGACGCTCGGCATCGACGTGCGGCTGCCGGCCGACAGCCATCTGTGCTGCGGCTCGGCCGGCACCTACTCGCTGACGCAGCCGTCGCTGTCGTACCGGTTGCGCAAGCAGAAGCTGCTGAAGCTGCAGGCGCTCGAACCGCAGATGATCGTATCCGGCAACATCGGCTGCATCGCGCACCTGCAAAGCGGCACGCAGGTGCCGGTCGTCCACTGGGTCCAGCTCGTCGAGCATTTGCTGTACGGCTAGCGCCTGTTCCCGCTAATCACGAGCTTGTGCTGCCCTCCCGGAAGGACCGAGCGCAAGGACGGCGACGAAGCGAATACTCGACGTATTCGCGACGAGCATGACGCGGCGATCGGCCGCGCGGCGTCCGTATAATGAGCGGATCGGTGCGCCGCGGATCGCAGTGCATCGGCTTCATACCCGCTTCCGTGCCCGCCATGTCCGATCTCGCCGCCCGTCTCGACTCCGTTCATCGCCGCATCGCCGACGCCGCCCGCGCGGCCGGCCGCGATCCCGCCACCGTATCGCTGCTCGCCGTGTCGAAGACGTTTCCGGCCGACGACGTGCGCGCCGCGCACGCGGCCGGCCAGCGCGCCTTCGGCGAGAACTACGTGCAGGAGTCGATCGACAAGATCGACGCGCTCGCCGACCTGCGCGCGAGCCTCGAATGGCATTTCATCGGGCCGCTGCAATCGAACAAGACGCGCCCCGTCGCCGAGCGCTTCGACTGGGTCCATTCGGTCGACCGGCTGAAGATCGCCCAGCGCCTGTCGGAACAGCGCCCCGCGCACCTGCCGCCGCTCAACGTGTGCGTGCAGGTGAACATCAGCGGCGAGACGTCGAAGAGCGGCGTCGCGCCGGCCGACGTGGCCGAGGTCGCGCGTGCGGTCGCCGCGCTGCCGTCGCTGCGGCTGCGCGGCCTGATGGCGATTCCCGAACCGGCCGGCGACACCGACGCGCAACGCGCGCCGCATCGCGCGCTGCACGCGTTGTTCGACACGTTGCGCGCCGACGGCCTGCCGCTCGACACGCTGTCGATGGGCATGTCCGCCGATCTCGACGCGGCCGTGCTCGAAGGCGCGACGATCGTGCGCGTCGGCACCGCGATCTTCGGCGCGCGCGATTACTCGCGCTGAACGCCGCGCTCCTTTCCGCCTTTCCGTTCACTCACTCGCTCATTCCCGACATCATGAAAATCGCATTCATCGGCGGCGGCAACATGGCCGCGGCCCTGATCGGCGGCCTGATCAAGCGCGGCGTCGCCGCGGACGGCCTGTATGCCATCGACATCAACGAAGACGTCCGCGCGCGCGCCGCGCAGCAATTCGGCGTGCGCACCGGTGCGGCCGTCGACGCAACGCTCGCCGATTACGACGCGATCGTGCTCGCGGTGAAGCCGCAGGTGCTGAAGGACGTCGCGCAGGCGCTCGCGCCGCACCTGAAGTCGCAGCTCGTGATCAGCATCGCGGCCGGCATCCGCGGCACGGATCTCGCCCGCTGGCTCGGCGGCTACGCGCGCGTCGTCCGCACGATGCCGAACACGCCCGCGCTGGTCGGCATGGGCGTGACGGGCCTCGCCGCGCTGCCGGGCGTCGACGCGGCAGGCCGCGAACTCGCGTCGAGCGTGCTCGGCGCGGTCGGCGAGATCGTCTGGTTCGAAGACGAATCGCAGCTCGACGCGGTCACGGCGATTTCGGGCAGCGGCCCCGCGTACGTGTTCTATTTCATCGAAGCGCTGCAGGAAGCCGCGCGCCGTCTCGGCATGAACGACGAGCAGGGCCGCGCGCTCGCGGTCGCGACGTTCACGGGCGCCGCGCAACTCGCCGCGCAATCGGGCGAACCGGCGGGCGTGCTGCGCGAACGCGTGACGTCGAAGGGCGGCACGACGGCCGCCGCGCTCGCGGCGTTCGACGCGCAGGGCGTGAAGGAAGCGATCGTGCGCGGCGCGCTCGCGGCCGAAGCGCGCGCGAAGGAAATGGGCGACGAGTTCGGCGGCGCGTAAGCGCGACAACGGCGCCGGTCTGGCCGGCGCGGGACGTAAAAAAAGCGACCGTCGGGTCGCTTTTTTGTTGGCGCCGCGCGCACGAACGCGCGGTACGCCGGTGTGTCGTTCAGCTGCCGGCCAGCAGGTAATGCGCGGCGATGCCCGCGAACAGCACGCCGCCGAGCCAGTTGTTGTGGCGGAACGCGGCGAAGCAGGGCATCCGTTCGCGATCCTTGATCAGCGTGTAGTGATACAGCGCGCAGCCGACCGCCACCGCCCAGCCGGCCCAGTACGCGAGGCCGAAGCCGAGCGTCACGCCGATCCACACGTAGATGCCGAGCGTCACCGCGTAGCACGCCATCACGGCCGCGACGTCGAAACGGCCGAACGTCAGCGCGGACGTACGGATGCCGATCCTGATGTCGTCGTCGCGATCGACCATCGCATATTCGGTGTCGTACGCGACCGACCAGAAGATGTTCGCGACCAGCATCACCCACGCAAGCACCGGCACCGTGTCCTGCACGGCCGCGAACGCCATCGGGATGCCGAAGCCGAACGCGATGCCGAGATACGCCTGCGGAATCGCGAAGAAGCGCTTCATGAACGGATAGGAGCCGGCGACGAACAGCGCGACGACCGACAATTCCTTCGTCAGCGTATTGAGCGGCAGGATCAGCAGGAACGCGATGAACGACAGCCCGACCGCGATCGCGACGGCCTCCCACGCCCGGATCTTGCCCGACGTGAGCGGCCGGTCGGCCGTGCGCTTCACGTGGCGGTCGAAATCGCGGTCGGCGTAGTCGTTCATCGCGCAGCCGGCCGAGCGCATCAGCAGCGTGCCGAGCGTGAAGATCACGAGCAGCGGCCAGCGCGGATGGCCGTCCGACGCGATCCACAGCGCGTTGAGCGTCGGCCACAGCAGCAGCAGGCTGCCGATCGGCTTGTCCATCCGGACGAGCCGCAGATACAGGGGAAAGCGGGCAAGCATGGCGAAGCACCGGGAAGGGAATCCCGGCATTTTAGAGCCGAGCGGTGCTTCGCGTCATGTCGGCGCGACCCGCGGCCGGCGGTCGCGGCGGGCCGGCTGGCCGCCGCGGCCCGCTGCGCGCGGGCCCGCGGCGGCGGGCATCAATCCAGGGACAGAGTCGAAGCCGGCCCACAGGGGGCCGGCCTGACGCCCCCCGCGGCGCCGGGCTTACGCGAGCAGCGACCGCAGCATCCATGCGGTCTTTTCATGCGTCTGCAGGCGCTGGGTCAGCAGGTCGGCGGTCGGCTCGTCGCTTGCCGCGTCGGCGATCGGGAAGATTTCGCGCGCGGTGCGCACGACCGTCTCGTGCCCTTCGACGAGCTGGCGGATCATCTCCTCGGCGGCCGGCACGCCCTTCGCTTCCGGCACCGACGACAGTTTCGCGAATTCGCCGAACGTGCCGGGCGCGACGACGCCCAGCGTACGAATACGCTCGGCGACGGAATCGACCGCGAGCCACAGTTCGTTGTACTGCTCCTCGAACATCAGGTGCAGCGTGTTGAACATCGGTCCGGTCACGTTCCAGTGGAAATTGTGGGTCTTCAGGTACAGCGAAAACGTATCGGCGAGCAGGCGCGACAGGCCGTCCGCGATGTTCTTGCGGTCCTTGTCGCTGATACCGATGTTGATCTGCGTGGCGTTGCCTTTCTTGGCCATCTTCGGGACTCCTCATTCGAAATGTTGAACCGGCGAAAATGCATCGGGCAATCCGCATGCCGCCTCGTGCGGCATCCGTTCGCGACTCGCCAGTCTAGCGTCGCGAATCCGTTGCCGCCCTCGCCCTCAACCGCCAGCGGCCGACACGACCGGCGCGAGCGCGTGCAGCGCCTGCGAAACCAGCTCTGCCGCCCCGCCGACGACGATCGCGAAGCCGACGACGTAGCGCGCCAGCTCCACCGGCGATCGCAGAATGGGCGACGCGGCGGCGCGCATGTCGAGCATCATTTGCGTCATGGTCGTCACTCCTTTGACAAGACATCGTTCAGGGAAGAAACGGCCGGTCGTCGGACCGACCGTTTCACGTTACTGCATTACTGCATCACCGCGTCAGGATGCGGCCGCGTTCATGCGAGGTCGAAGCGGTCGAGGTTCATCACCTTGTTCCAGGCCGCGACGAAATCGCGCGCGAACTTCTCCTTCGCGTCCGCGCTGCCGTACACCTCGGCCAGCGCACGCAGCTGCGCATGCGAACCGAAGATCAGGTCGACGCGCGTGCCCGTCCACTTGAGCTCGCCCGTCGCGCGATCGCGCCCTTCGAACACGTCGTTCGCGGCCGACACCGGCTTCCATTCCGTGCCCATGTCGAGCAGGTTCACGAAGAAGTCGTTCGTCAGCGTTTCCGGACGATCGGTGAACACGCCATGCTTCGCATCGCCGGCATTCGCACCGAGCACGCGCAGGCCGCCGACGAGCACCGTCATCTCCGGTGCGCTCAGCGTCAGCAGCTGCGCCTTGTCGACCAGCAGCGCCTCGGCCGGCGTCTTGTACGCGTGCTTCAGGAAGTTGCGGAAACCGTCGGCGAGCGGCTCGAGCACGGCCATCGCGTCGACGTCGGTTTCTTCCTGCGACGCATCCATCCGGCCCGGGGCGAACGGCACGGTGACCGCGACACCCGCGCTCTTAGCGGCATGCTCGACGCCGGCCGCGCCGGCCAGCACGATCAGGTCGGCCAGCGACACCTTCTTGCCGCCCGTCTGCGCATCGTTGAACGCCTTCCGCACGCCTTCGAGCGTTTCGAGCACCGCCGCGAGTTCGGCCGGGCGGTTCACTTCCCAGTCCTTCTGCGGCGCGAGGCGGATGCGCGCACCGTTCGCGCCGCCGCGCTTGTCCGAGCCGCGGAACGTCGCCGCCGACGCCCAGGCGGTCGACACGAGCTGCGACACCGACAGGCCGGTCGCCAGCACCTTCGCCTTCAGCGCGGCGACGTCGGCGGCGTCGATCAACGGGTGATCGACGGCCGGGATCGGGTCCTGCCACAGCAGGTGTTCCGCCGGCACGTCCGGGCCGAGATAACGGGCACGCGGGCCCATGTCGCGGTGCGTGAGCTTGAACCACGCGCGTGCGAACGCGTCGGCGAATTCGGCCGGATTCTCGTAGAAGCGGCGCGAGATCTTTTCGTAGGCCGGGTCGAAACGCAGCGACAGGTCGGTCGTCAGCATCGTCGGACGATGCTTCTTCGACGCGTCGTATGCGTCCGGAATCACCTCGCCGGCATCCTTCGCGACCCACTGGTGCGCGCCGGCCGGGCTCTTCGTGAGCTCCCACTCGTAGCTGAACAGGTGCTTGAAGAAGTCGTTGCTCCACTTCGTCGGGGTCGACGTCCACGTGACTTCGAGGCCGCTCGTGATCGTGTCCTTCCCCTTACCCGTGCCGAACGTGCTCTTCCAGCCGAGGCCCTGCTGCTCGAGGCCCGCGGCTTCCGGCTCGGGACCGACGTTGGTGGCCGGGCCGGCGCCGTGCGTCTTGCCGAACGTGTGGCCGCCCGCGATCAGCGCGACCGTTTCCTCGTCGTTCATCGCCATCCGCGCGAACGTCTCGCGGATGTCGTGCGCGGCGGCGACCGGGTCGGGGTTGCCGTCCGGGCCTTCCGGGTTCACGTAGATCAGGCCCATCTGCACCGCGGCGAGCGGGCTTTCGAGCTCGCGCTTGCCCGTGTAGCGGCTGTTCGGGCCGCCGCTCAGTTCCAGCCAGATCTTTTCCGAGCCCCAGTAGACGTCGTCCGGTTCCCACGTGTCGACGCGGCCGCCGGCATAGCCGAACGTCTTGAAGCCCATCGATTCGAGCGCGACGTTGCCGGTCAGGATCAGCAGGTCGGCCCACGAGATGTTGCGGCCGTACTTCTGCTTGATCGGCCACAGCAGCCGGCGCGCCTTGTCGAGGCTCACGTTGTCCGGCCAGCTGTTGAGCGGCGCGAAGCGCTGCTGCCCGCCGCCCGCGCCGCCGCGACCGTCGGCCGTACGGTACGTGCCGGCGCTATGCCACGCCATGCGCACGAACAGGCCGCCGTAGTGGCCGAAGTCGGCCGGCCACCAGTCCTGCGACGTCGTCATCAGCGCGTGCAGGTCACGCTTCACCGCGGCGAGATCCAGCTTCTTGAACGCCTCGGCGTAGTCGAAATCCGGGTCCATCGGATCGGACAGCGCCGAATGCCGATGCAGGACGTTGAGGTTCAGCTGATTCGGCCACCAGTCCTTGTTCGTCGTGCCGCTGCCTGCGGTGTGGTTGAACGGGCATTTCGTTTCGTTCGACATGCTTTTTTCTCCTTGACTTGCTCGTAGGCCCCCACGTGCCGGGCGCGGTTCGTGGAGCATTGCGGGGGGATGAAACGGAACAGGCGGGTACTCCTGTCGTACTACGGGATGTCGTACGCCGCCTTCGGCACACGTTCCCGTTGCCACGCGCCGCAGGCGGGGCGCTCGGGGAAGCGGCTGCCGGCAGTCGTCGTACCGGCGAGGCGGGCGGTCTTCCGGGTATCGGGCATGCGATGCTCCCTCATGGCTCGACGGCAGGTGAATCGGGGGAACACAGGACCGGCGTGCGGCGGCACTCATCCGCCATACGCACGGTCCGCCAGATACGCGAACGCAATCGGACGCAGGCCGCGAACCGCCGCCCTGGCGCGATGTACGACCGTGTCGCGCGACGGGATGTTCCGCTGCGCGTGCTGCAATACCGACCGCATCATGACATCCTCCTTTGACGCTTGCATTCAACGTGCATTTCGCACGTCGGCTCGACACCGATCCATGTAGAGGATTCTATCTACATCTATCAATTATTTGAATTTGATAAATTTCATCTATGCGATAGGCAAAAATAAACGGGGTCGCACGACCCCGTTCATCACGCTGCCACACCCGCATGCGCCACTGCGTCAGTTCATCATGGCCGGCATGTCGAGCTTCGCGACGCCCGGCAGCTCGCACGCGGTAATCGCGTCGCTGATCGCGTCGATCGCCGGCATCCGCGTGAAGCTCTTGCGCCACACCAGCACCACGCGGCGGTCGGGCACCGGTTCGTTGAACGGCACGTACGACAGCAGCTCGGCATCGGGGCCGTTCGCGCGCGGGCCGACCTCGGCGACCGACATCCGCGGCAGCACGGTGATGCCGACGCCGCTCGCGACCATGTGGCGAATGGTTTCGAGCGACGAGCCCTCGAACGTCTTCTGGATGCCGTCGGCCGTCTGCGAGAAGCGCATCAGTTCCGGACACACGCCGAGCACGTGATCGCGGAAGCAGTGGCCGTTGCCGAGCAGCAGCATGGTTTCCTGCTTCAGATCCTCGGCGTCGATTTCCTCGCGCTTCTCCCACGGATGGCCGGCCGGCAGCGCGACGACGAACGGCTCGTCGTACAGCGGCCGCACCATCAGGCCGGTTTCGGGGAACGGCAGCGCCATGATCGCGGCGTCGATCTCGCCCTGCTTCAGCAGTTCGAGCAGCTTCAGCGTGTAGTTCTCCTGCAGCATCAGCGGCATCTGCGGAACACGCTGGATCATTTGCTTGACGAGCGTCGGCAGCAGGTACGGCCCGATCGTGTAGATCACGCCGAGGCGGAACGGGCCGACGAGCGGGTCCTTGCCCTGCTTCGCGATCTCCTTGATCGCGAACGTCTGCTCGAGCACGCGCTGCGCCTGGGTGACGATCTGGTCGCCGATCGGCGTCACGCTCACTTCGCTCGCGCCGCGCTCGAAAATCTGCACGTTGAGCTCGTCTTCCAGCTTCTTGATCGCCACCGACAGCGTCGGCTGGCTCACGAAGCACGCTTCGGCCGCGCGCCCGAAATGCCGTTCGCGCGCGACCGCGACGATGTACTTCAATTCAGTCAGGGTCATTGTGGGTCAATCAGAGATATACAGGCGATAGGTTTAATTTATACACCCTCTGGCCCAGGTTCGCCAAGTTTCTCTGCATCGCGATGCGTCGAGTGGCGGTTTTCGATCCGGCCCCAGGCCGGCCGATCAGGCCTTCAGGTACTGCTCGCGCGCGCCGAGCCAGCGCGCGAGGTGCTGCGTGACGACGTCCGGATACGCGGCAATCAGCCGCGCAGCGGCCTCGCGGGCGGGATCGATCAGCCAGCCGTCGGTCTCGAGGTTGGCAAAGCGCAGCATCGCCGCGCCCGACTGGCGCGCGCCGAGGAATTCGCCGGGGCCGCGGATTTCGAGGTCGCGCCGCGCGATCTCGAAACCGTCGGTCGTCTCGCGCATCGTCTTCAGCCGCTCGCGGCCGGTGATCGACAGCGGCCCGGTGTACAGCAGCACGCACACCGACGCCGCGGTGCCGCGCCCGACGCGGCCGCGCAACTGGTGCAGCTGCGCCAGGCCGAACCGTTCCGCATGCTCGATCACCATCAGCGAGGCGTTCGGCACGTCGACGCCCACCTCGATCACGGTCGTCGCGACCAGCAACTGCACTTCGTTGCGCGTGAACGCTTCCATCACGGCCGCCTTGTCGGCCGGCGCCAGGCGGCCGTGCACGAGGCCGACCTTCAACTCGGGGAGCGCCGCGGCCAGCGTCTCGTAGGTTTCGACGGCCGTCTGCAGCTGGAGCGTCTCGCTCTCCTCGATCAGCGGGCACACCCAGTACACCTGGCGCCCGGTCAGCGCGGCCTCGCGCACGCGGGCGATCACTTCTTCGCGCCGCGCGTCGCCGACGAGGCGCGTCAGCACGGGCGTGCGGCCGGGCGGCAGCTCGTCGATCGTCGACACCTCGAGGTCCGCGTAGTACGTCATCGCGAGCGTGCGCGGAATCGGCGTGGCCGACATCATCAGCTGGTGCGGCTGAAAGTCGCGCGCGCCGTTGGCGGCATTCGCGGCCTTCGCGCGCAGCGCGAGACGCTGCTCGACGCCGAAGCGGTGCTGCTCGTCGACGATCACGAGGCCGAGCCGCGCGAATTCGACCGTATCCTGGATGATCGCGTGCGTGCCGATCACGAGCTGCGCGGTGCCGAGCGCGGCCGCCTCGATCGCCGCACGTTTCTCCTTCGCCTTCAGGCTGCCCGCGAGCCACGCGACCGTGACGCCGAGCGGCTCCAGCCATGCGCGCAGCTTGCGCGCATGTTGCTCCGCGAGGATTTCGGTCGGGGCCATCAACGCGGCCTGGTAGCCGGCGTCGATCGCCTGCGTGGCGGCCAGCGCCGCGACGACCGTCTTGCCGCTGCCGACGTCGCCCTGCAGCAGGCGCTGCATCGGGTGCGCGAGCGTGAGGTCGTGCGCGATCTCGTCGACGACGCGCGCCTGCGCGCCCGTCAGCGTGAACGGCAGCGCCGCGTAGAACCGGGTCGTCAGCGCGTCGGCATCGGCCGCGGTGCGGCGCGGCATCGCGGGCGCCGCGCGCGTGCGGCGCTCCTCGTGCGCACGCTTGAGCGACAGCTGCTGCGCGAGCAGCTCCTCGAACTTGATGCGCGTCCACGCCGGATGCGAGCCGTCCATCAGCGCGGCTTCGTCGGAATCGACACCCGGATGGTGCAGGATGCGCACGGCCTGCGCGAGCGTCGGCACGCCGAGCGGCTTCAGGTAGTCGCGCTCGATTTCGGGCGGCAGCAGCTCGGGCAGCGGCGTGCGCTCGACCGCGTTCTCGATCGCCTTGCGCAGATACGCCTGCGACACGCCGGCCGTGCTCGGATAGACGGGCGTGAGCACCTGCGGCAGCGGCGCATCCGCTTCGACGACCCGCACCGCCGGATGCACCATCTCCATCCCGAAGAAGCCGCCGCGCACGTCGCCGCGCACGCGCAGCCGCTGGCCGACGGCCATCTGCTTGACCTGCGACCCGTAGAAATTCAGGAACCGCAGCACGAGCTGCTCGCCGTCGTCGTCCTGGATCTTCACGACGAGCTGGCGGCGCGGCCGGAACGCGACCTCGTTGTCGAACACGACGCCTTCGGTCTGCGCGATGCCGCCCGGCAGCAGTTCGCCGATCGGCGTGAGCGTGGTTTCGTCCTCGTAGCGCATCGGCAGATGCAGCACGAGATCGATCGAGCGCGTGAGGCCGAGCTTCGCCAGCTTGTCGGCGGTTTTCACCGGTTTGTCGGCGGCCGGCTTCTTCTTGCGTTTCGTACCGGCCGCCCCTGCTTCGTCGCCGGCGGCGCCGTCGGTCTCGGGCGCGGCGGCCGCGGGCTGCGCGAGCCGCCCGTCGGCGCCGCGCTTCGGGCCGGCGCGGCGCGCGCCGGAGCCCGATGCGGACGGCGCGGACGAGGCGGCATCGTCCGCGTCGAACGGATCGGCGGAATCGGCGACGGCAGCGGGGGAACGGCGTGGTGACACAGGCATCGGATCGTCTGGGTGCTTCGCAAGGCAAGTACAATAGCGGCTTTCACGTCGTCCGAACGAACGACGCCGGCCAGGCCGCGCATCCCGTCATCATAGCGGCTCGCGCGCGCCGATTACGCGTTTCCGCCCTGCCGGCGACGCCCGCCGGCCGCTTCGAACCAGCCCGCATGTTCACGCTTTCCGATTTCGATTTCAATCTGCCGCCCGAGCTGATTGCACAAACCGCGCTGCCCGATCGCACCGCGAGCCGCCTGCTCGAGGTCGACCGCGGCGTCGAGCCCGCACGCCTCGTCGACCGCCGTTTCGCCGAGCTGCCGTCGTGCATCGCGCCCGGCGACCTGCTCGTGTTCAACGATACCAAGGTACTGAAGGCGCGTTTCTTCGGCCAGAAGGCCAGCGGCGGCAAGATCGAGGTGCTGATCGAGCGCGTGACGGGCACGCACACGGCGCTCGCGCAGATCCGCGCGAGCAAGTCGCCGGGCGCCGGCACGACGCTGCGTCTGGCCGATGCGTTCGACGTGACGGTCGGCGAGCGCGTCGAGCCGTTCTTCACGCTGCACTTCCCCGCGCCGTGCCTCGAGCTGATCGAGCAGTACGGCCGCCTGCCGCTGCCGCCGTATATCGAGCACGATCCCGACGCGACCGACGAAACGCGCTACCAGACCGTCTACGCGAGCAATCCGGGCGCGGTCGCGGCGCCGACGGCCGGGCTGCACTTCGACCAGCCGCTGCTCGACAAGCTCGACGCGATGGGCGTCGAGCGCGCGACGCTGACGCTGCACGTCGGCGCCGGCACGTTCCAGCCGGTGCGCGTCGACAACATCGCCGAGCACAAGATGCACAGCGAGTGGTACGACCTGCCGCAGTCGCTCGTCGACAGGATCGCCGCGACCCGCGCGCGCGGCGGCAACGTGATCGCGGTCGGCACGACGTCGATGCGCGCGCTCGAAGCCGCCGCGCGCTCGGCCGACGAAGCGGGCCGCCCGCTCGCGGCGACCCAGGCCGAGACCGACATCTTCATCACGCCCGGCTACCGTTTCCGCGTGGTCGACCGGCTCGTCACGAACTTCCACCTGCCGAAATCGACGCTGCTGATGCTGGTGTCCGCGTTCGCGGGCGTCGAGACGATCCGCGCCGCTTACCGGCACGCGATCGCCGAACGCTACCGCTTCTTCAGCTACGGCGACGCGATGCTGCTCACGCGACGCGACACGCCGGAGGCGCCGGGCGCGTAGGCGCGCACGAGCATGCTCGCCGGCACGCGCCGCATTCGCTGCTTGCCGGCTGCGTGCGCCACGCCGGCGCGCCCCGTTTCTTTCACCGCCGCCGGCCTGTCGGCGGTATTTCCAACATGCGCCGGACTGTCTTCCGGTAGCAAGGAGCACTCACGATGACCGAAAGTTCATCCCACGATACGCACGATACGCACGCGAGCCACGACACGCCCGCTCCCGTGCAGGACCGCCCGGCGAACGGGCTCGAATTCGAACTGCTGACGACCGACGGCCACGCGCGCCGCGGCCGCGTGAAGCTCAACCACGGCACGGTCGAAACGCCGATCTTCATGCCGGTCGGCACGTACGGCACCGTGAAGGCGATCCAGCCGCGCGAGCTGCACGAGATCAAGGCCCAGATCATCCTCGGCAACACGTTCCATCTGTGGCTGCGCCCGGGCCTCGACACGATCGACGCGCACGGCGGCCTGCACGGCTTCATGGGCTGGAACAAGCCGATCCTGACCGACTCGGGCGGCTTCCAGGTGTTCTCGCTCGGCGACCTGCGCAAGATCACCGAGGACGGCGTCACGTTCGCGTCGCCGATCAACGGCGACAAGCTGTTCCTGTCGCCGGAAGTGTCGATGCAGATCCAGAAGGTGCTGAACTCCGACATCGTGATGCAGTTCGACGAATGCACGCCGTACGCGACCAACGGCGTGCCGACGACGCACCAGGAAGCGGCCGACTCGATGCGCATGTCGCTGCGCTGGGCGAAGCGCTCGCTCGACGAATTCGACCGGCTCGGCAACCCGAATGCGTTGTTCGGGATCGTCCAGGGCGGAATGTTCGAGGACCTGCGCGACGAATCGCTCGCCGGCCTCGCAGAACTCGGCTTCCACGGCCTCGCGATCGGCGGGCTGTCCGTCGGCGAGCCGAAGGAAGACATGATGCGCGTGTTGCAGCACGTGGGCCCGAAGCTGCCGGCCAACAAGCCGCACTACCTGATGGGCGTCGGCACGCCGGAGGATCTGGTCGAGGGCGTCGCGAACGGCATCGACATGTTCGACTGCGTGATGCCGACCCGCAACGCGCGCAACGGCTGGCTGTTCACGCGCTTCGGCGACGTGAAGATCCGCAACGCGACGCACAAGAACTCGCTGAAGCCGCTCGATGCGACCTGCACGTGCTACACGTGCAGGAACTTCTCGCGCGGCTACCTGCATCACCTGCACCGGGTCGGCGAAATCCTCGGCGCGCAGCTCAACACGATCCACAACCTGCACTACTACCTGCAGCTGATGAGCGAGATCCGCGACGCGATCGAAACGCATACGTTCGACGCGTTCCGGCAGCGCTTCGCGGAGGATCGCGCGAGAGGAGTCGACTGACGGGCCGGCGGGCGGCCCACCTCATAGGACATGACCTGAAAGAAAGCCATATCCAATGGGACACGCACTAAAAAACCCGGTCCAACCACCGGATCGGGCCATCAAACATTACAATTGCCTTTCCACACAAGCCGCAACGGTATCGGTTCGCGCTTTAACAGCTTGATCCGAAAGCGCATTTGCCGAGCCGTTTGCGCATGGGGCCGGTGGTAGAATAACCGGCTTATTTTTCGATCTTCCCCTACGGAGAGACCAACGTGCCGTTCATTTCTAATGCCTTCGCGCAAGGTGCCGGTGGCGCCGAATCGAGCCTGATGAGCTTTCTGCCGCTCATCCTGATGTTCGCGGTGCTGTACTTCATCATGATCCGTCCGCAGATGAAGCGCCAGAAGGAACACCGCAACATGCTCGCGGCCATGGCGAAGGGCGACGAAGTCGTCACGAGCGGCGGCCTCGTCGGCAAGGTGACGAAGGTCACCGAAGGCTACATCGGCGTCGAAATCGCCGAAGGCACCGAAATCACCGTGCAGAAGGCTGCCGTCACGACCATTCTGCCGAAGGGCACGATCAAGTCGCTGTAAGGCTTTCACCGAGCGTCCGGCTCCCCGCGCCGTGCCCGCCTGAGAGAGCGGGCCGCCGCGGCGCCGGACGCGACGCTTTCACGCCAACCACCCGTTCGGCCCCCTCATGAATCGTTATCCACTCTGGAAATATGTCGTGATGGTCGTGGCGCTCGCCATCGGCCTTCTGTACACATTGCCCAACTTCTTCGGCGAAGCGCCGGCGGTGCAGGTGTCGAGCGGCAAGGCCACGGTCAAGCTCGACTCGACCACGCTGACCCAGGTCGAATCGGCGCTCGCGTCCGCGCAGATCACGCCGGACGACGTCACCTTCGAGAACACGGCGACCAACGCGAACATCCGCGTGCGCCTGAAGGACACCGATACGCAGCTGCGCGTCAAGGACCTGCTGCAGAAGTCGCTGAACGCCGATCCGAACGATCCGCAGTACGTCGTCGCACTGAACCTGCAAAGCGCGTCGCCGCGCTGGCTGACCGCACTGCATGCGCTGCCGATGTATCTCGGCCTCGACCTGCGCGGCGGTGTGCACTTCCTGCTCCAGGTCGACATGACGGGCGCGCTCACGAAGAAGCTCGACTCCGACGCGTCCGACGCGCGCACGCTGCTGCGCGACAAGAACATCCGCGACGGCGGCGTGAGCCGCGTCGATCAATCCGTCGTCGTCAACTTCAGCGACGCGCAGACGGCGGAAGACGCCCGCAAGGTGCTCGCCGCTTCGGTCACCGAACTGCAATGGGCGACGCAGCCCGGCGGCGGCGGCACGCAAGTCGTCGGCACGTTCACGCCGGCCGTGCAGAAGTCCGTCGAGGACGCCGCGCTCAAGCAGAACCTGACGACGCTCCACAACCGCGTGAACGAACTCGGCGTGTCCGAGCCGATCCTGCAGCAGCAAGGCAGCGACCGCATCGTCGTCGAACTGCCGGGCGTGCAGGACACCGCGAAGGCGAAGGACATCATCGGCCGCACCGCGACGCTCGAGGCGCGCCTTGCCGACCCGATCAACACGCACCCGAACCCGAACGACCCCGTGCCGCCGGGCGAGGAGCTGTTCACGCAGGGCATCCAGGCGCCCGTGCTGCTGAAGAAGGACGTGATCTTCACCGGCGACCGCATCATCGACGCATCGGCCGGCTTCGACGAACACCAGCGTCCGTCGGTCAACATCCGCCTCGATTCGGCGGGCGGCCGCGCGGTGCGCACGGTGTCGCGCGAGAACATCGGCAAGCCGATGGCGATGGTGCTGTTCGAGAAGGGCAAGGGCGAAGTGCTGACGGTCGCGACGATCCAGTCCGAACTCGGCGACCGCTTCCAGATCACGGGCCAGCCGACGCCGCAGGCCGCGGCCGACCTCGCGCTGCTGCTGCGCGCCGGTTCGCTCGCGGCTCCGATGGACATCATCGAGGAACGCACCATCGGCCCGAGCCTCGGCGCCGACAACATCAAGATGGGCGTCCACTCGGTGATCTGGGGCTTCTGCGCGATCGCCGTGTTCATGGTCGCGTACTACATGCTGTTCGGCGTGGTGTCGGTGATCGGCCTGTCGGTGAACCTGCTGCTGCTCGTCGCCGTGCTGTCGCTGATGCAGGCGACGCTGACGCTGCCGGGCATCGCGGCAATCGCACTCGCGCTCGGCATGGCGATCGACTCGAACGTGCTGATCAACGAGCGCGTGCGTGAAGAACTGCGCGCCGGCCAGCCGCCGCAGCTCGCGATCCAGGCCGGCTACGCCCATGCGTGGGCGACGATTCTCGACTCGAACGTCACGACGCTGATCGCCGGCCTCGCGCTGCTCGCATTCGGCTCGGGCCCGGTTCGCGCGTTCGCGATCGTGCACTGCCTCGGCATCCTGACGTCGATGTTCTCCGCGGTGTTCTTCTCGCGCGGGATCGTCAACCTCTGGTACGGCGGCCGCAAGAAGCTGAAGTCGCTCGCGATCGGCCAGGTGTGGAAGCCGGAAGGCGCCGCGGCCGGCGCATCGTTCGCCGCGGCCGACGAATCGACCGACACCGCGCGCGCCGCGAAGCTCGCCGCACCGGCGAAGGGCAACACGCCGCGCGCCGGCAAGCCGCAACTGCGCAACCGTGCGCAGCAAGGCGTGTCGCCGAAGAAACCGGGCTCGACCCAATAAGGCCCCGGAGACGAAGCCATGGAATTTTTCCGCATCCGTAAAGACATTCCGTTCATGCGGCACGCGCTGGTGTTCAACGTGATCTCGCTGGTCACGTTCCTCGCCGCCGTGTTCTTCCTGTTCCACCGCGGGCTGCACCTGTCCGTCGAATTCACCGGCGGCACGGTGATCGAGGTCCAGTACCAGCAGGCCGCGCAGCTCGAACCCGTGCGCGACACGCTCGGCAAGCTCGGCTACACCGACGCGCAAGTGCAGAACTTCGGCACGTCGCGCAACGTGCTGATCCGCCTGCAGCTGAAGCAGGGACTCACGTCCGCACAGCAGAGCGACCAGGTGATGAACGCGCTGAAGGCGCAGAGCCCGGACGTGACGCTGCAGCGCGTCGAGTTCGTCGGCCCGCAGGTCGGCCGCGAGCTCGCGACCGACGGTCTGCTCGCGCTCGCGTGCGTCGTGATCGGCATCGTGATCTACCTGTCGTTCCGCTTCGAATGGAAGTACGCGGTGGCCGGCATCATCGCCAACCTGCACGACGTCGTGATCATTCTCGGCTTCTTCGCGTTCTTCCAGTGGGAGTTCTCGCTGGCGGTGCTCGCGGCGATCCTCGCGGTGCTCGGCTACTCGGTCAACGAGTCGGTCGTCATCTTCGACCGGATCCGCGAAACGTTCCGCCGCGAACGCAAGATGAACGTGCAGGAAGTGATCAACCACGCGATCACGACCACGATGTCGCGCACGATCATCACGCACACGTCGACGGAAATGATGGTGCTGTCGATGTTCTTCTTCGGCGGCCCGACGCTGCACTACTTCGCGCTCGCGCTGACGGTCGGCATCATGTTCGGCATCTACTCGTCGGTGTTCGTCGCCGGCTCGCTCGCGATGTGGCTCGGCATCAAGCGCGAAGACCTGATCAAGGACAAGAAGACCGCGCACGATCCGGACGATCCGAACGCCGGCGCGCAGGTTTAAGCGCCACGCCGTTTCGGCTTCGAAAAAGCCGGCCCGTCTGGGCCGGTTTTTTTATGTGCGGGGCACCGCGGTACGGCGCGCGGCCGGCTCGGCCGGCGCCGCGCGGGTGTCGGCTACAATCGTCACCGCCCTGCCCCGTCGCTTGCCGGTCGCATCCCGGCACCGGTCAAACCTCTCGCTACCCGTCCGAACGTGCGGTCCCGATGATGCCTCCCCTGCGTGTCGTTCGTCGCCTCGCCGTCTGCGCAGCCGTCGCGGCCGCGTTCCCGTACGCGCCGCTCGCCGGTGCGCAACCGGCATCCGCACCATCCGCCGCTTCGCTGCCTGCCGATGCGCCGCCCGCCGCTTCACCCGCCACCGCATCGGTGCCCGCTTCCGTGCCCCCCGCTCAACCGCCGTCGCCCTGCCCGCCCGACTGGGAGCCGCAGCTCTGCGAACTGAAAGCGGCCGTCGAAGTGCTGAAGAAACAGCATCTGACCGACGTCGACATCGGCGCGCTGCTCGACGCCGCGACCCACGACGGGATCAAGACGTTGCCGTACGCGCGCTTCTTCAACGCGAAGGAAGAGCAGGAACGGCGCGACGACGAGCGGCGCGCACGCGACGGCATGCCGGGCATCGGGATCGTGTTCGAGACACGGCCCGACGGCCTGCACATCATCGACGTGATTCCCGACGCGCCGGCGGAACGGGCCGGCGTGCGGCCCGACGATCTCGTCGTCGCGATGAACGACAGGAGCGTCGTCGGCATCGACGGCAGCGCGCTGACGAAACTCGCGAAGGGCGACGCGGGCGTGCCGCTGAAGCTCACGGTGCAGCGCGGGCCGAAGCATGCGGTGCTGAGCTTCGCGCCCGTGCGCGCGATCGTCAGACCGCATCCGGCGACCGCGAAGCGGCTCGATGGCGACATCCTGTACACGCGGCTGTCGAGCTTTCCGGAGCCGGCGGTCGGCGACTATATCGACGCGGTACAGGCCGCGCGCCGCGCGGGCCCGCCGGTGAAGCAGATGATCCTCGACCTGCGCATCAACGGCGGCGGCGCGCTCAATGCGGCGATCGGCATCACCGCGCTGTTCGCGGGACGCGACCGCACCGCGATGGTGACGGTCGAGCGCGGCGACACGCACCGCCGCCGCTACACGACCAACTGGCCCGACTACGAACTGCCCGTCATGCACGGGCAGGACCCGCTCGCGCCGCTGCAGGCCGACGACTGGTGGCGCACCGTGCCGCTCGTCGTGCTCGTCGACGGACAGAGCGCGTCGGCCGCCGAAGCGACCGCGGCGGCGCTGAAGGATCTCGGCCGCGCGAAACTGCTCGGCATGCCGACCTACGGGAAAGGGCTCGCGCAGACGGGTGTCGATCTGATCGACGGCACGCGCCTGAATTTCACGTTCGCGCGCAACCTGCGGCCGAACGGCTGCCCGATGGACGGCTACGGCGTCATGCCGGACTGGCTCGTGCCGCCGCGCGTCGATTCGGACGTCGACGGCGTGCTGCTGTGGTACCGGGAAGTCGATCTGGCCCGCGCGCCGTATGCGGACCGGCAGGCGCCCGACCCGTTCGCGCAGGTGCGCAACGCACGGCAGAAGCTGCGCGAGCAGCGCGTGCGCGCGAAGATCGATACGGCGAGGAGCGCGGCGCTGCCGCAGCGCGCATTCGGCACGGCCGCCGACTGGCAGCTCCGGCAGGCGCTCGCCGCGCTCGCGGGGCGCCCGGTCCGGACCGTCGACGCGCCGCCGCAACTGATGCCGGCGCAACCGGTGTGCGAGCGCGGCGGCAGCTGACGCGCCGCCCGCCCCTTTCAGCGGAACCCGAACCGCTTGCGCAGCACGATCAGCGCCGCAAGGCTCAGCACCGCCGCGAACATCAGGTAGAAGCTCGGCGCGGTCTTCATCCCGGTCGCGCGGATCAGCCACGCAATGATGAACGGGCCGAAGCCGCCGAAGATCGTCACCGCGACGTTATACGCGAGCGACATCCCGGTCGTGCGCGTCTGCACCGGAAACACCTCCGACAGCAGCCCCGGCAGCGCCGCGAAGTAGCCGGTCATCAGGAACGCGAGCAGCACCTGCAGCGCGATCAGCGTGCCGAAGCCCGGATGCGCGACGAGATACGCGAACGCCGGATAGATCAGCACGAGGATGCCGACGGCCGGCGCGATCATCACGCGCACGCGGCCGTAGCGATCCGACCAGTGGCCGACGAGCGGCGCGAACGCCATCTGGATCACGCCGACGACGAGAATCGCCGCAAATGCGGCCGACGGCGCGAGGCCGAGCTGCTTCACGCCGTAGGTCGGCATGAACAGCACG
Organism: Burkholderia sp. BCC1208; assembly: GCF_902833095.1. NCBI lineage: Bacteria > Pseudomonadati > Pseudomonadota > Betaproteobacteria > Burkholderiales > Burkholderiaceae > Burkholderia > Burkholderia sp. BCC1208. The sequence continues at coordinate 224,886 of NZ_CADFDY010000011.1, forward strand.
AGATAGGTCGCGACGGTGCCGAGCACGACCACGCCCATTGCCGCGACGAGCCGCGCCTTGTGCGATGCGAACGTATCGCGTAGCGGGCTCGCGGTGCTTTCGGCCGCGAGGAATTCGGGGGTTTCGTCGACCTTGGTGCGGATGTAGTACGCAACCGGCCCGAGCAGCAGCCCGAAGAAGAACGGCACGCGCCAGCCCCACGACGCCATCTGCGCGGCCGACAGCTGCGCGTTCAGCACGGTGCCGAAGCCGGCCGCGAGCAGCGTCGTGAGCCCCTGGCTCGCGACCTGCCAGCTCGCGAAGAAGCCGCGCCGCCCGGGCACGTGCTCGGCGAGGAACGCGGTCGCGCTGCCGAACTCGCCGCCGGCCGAAAAGCCCTGCATCAGCCGCGCGGCGACGAGGATCACCGGCGCGGCGACGCCGATCGTCCCGTAGGTCGGCAGCACCGCGATGACCAGCGTGCCGGCCATCATCAACAGGATCGACAGCGTGAGCGCGGCCTTGCGGCCCGCGCGGTCGGCATACGCGCCGAGCACGAGCGCGCCGAGCGGCCGCATGAAGAACGACACGCCGAACGTGCCGAGCGTGAGCAGCAGCGACACGGTGTCGTTGCCGGCCGGGAAGAACAGCTTCGAGATCGTCACCGCGAAAAAACCGTAGACGACGAGATCGAACCACTCGAGCGCGTTGCCGATCGACGCGGCGACCACCGCGCGCCAGACGCGCGGCGACGAGGCAATGGAACGGGGCTGCGTGACGGCATGCATCGGCGATCTCCTTGTCGTTGTACGTTCTGTTCGAGGCGGCCGCCGTCGCGGCGTCGGCCTGCCCGGCGCCGCATGGCCGCATGCTGCGCTCGGGCGATTATAGGCGCGCAAAAAAACCGCCGCGCCCCGGTAACGGGAGCGCGGCGGTTGGCCCGCAGGGGCCGGCCCCACGGCCGGCCTCGCCGGGAAGTCTTACTGCTGCTTGACCGCTTCGGCCGTGATCAGCAGCTTCGTCTTCATCTTGAAGCCGTACTGCTTGCCGTAGTCGAGACCGAAATCGTCGCGGCTGAACTCGCCGACCGCGTCGACGCCGCACACTTCACGCTTGAGCATCGGGTGCGGCATGCACTTGAACGAATCGATCTTCAGCGTGAGCGGCTTCGTGACGCCATGCAGCGTCAGGTTGCCGACCACCGACACCGGCTTGTCGCCGTCGAACTTGATCGTGCCCTTGTAGTTCGCCTGCGGGAACTTCGCCGCATCGAAGAACTCGGCCGTCTGCAGGTGCTCGTCGAGCTTCGCGCTGCCCGTGTGGATCGACGCGATGTCGGTCGTCACGTCGACCGTCCCGGTCTTTGCCGCGCGATCGAGCGTCACGGTGCCGCTCGACTTGTCGAACTTGCCGCGCCAGACCGACAGGCCGCCGAAGTGATCGGCCTCGAAGCTCGGGTACGTGTGGCTCGGGTCGAACTGGTAGGTCGCGCTTTCGGCGAAGGCCGAGAACGACAGCGAAGCGGCCAGCGCGCCCGCGGCGATGATCAGATGCTTTTTCAAACTTTTTCTCCTGGGAACGGCGCCGCGCCCTCGCGCGGCATTCAGTTGAGGCGGCAACCTGCCGCTTACTTGGTGGCGACGAGATGGAACTTGATCTGCACTTCGTCCGCGACGACCGACGTGTCCTTCCACTCGCCGGTGCCGACGTTGAAGGTCGAACGCTTGATCGGCAGCACGCCGTCGAACGTCTGCGTCGCGCCGTTTTGCGCGACCGTGACGGGCACCGTGACGGTCTCGGCCTTGCCCTTGATCGTCAGCTTGCCGGTCACGTTGTACTTGTTGCCGCCGGCCGGCGCGATCGCCGACGACACGAACGTCGCCTGCGGATAGGTCTTCGCGTCGAACCAGTCCTTGCCGGCGACCTGGTCGTTGTACATCTTGTCGCCGAGGTCGAAGCTCGCGACGTCGATCGTCATCTGCGCGCTGCCCTGCGCGGCTTTCGCCGGGTCGAACTTCACCTGCGCGGAAAACTTCTTGAACGCGCCTTCGGTCGGCACGTTCATCTGCTTCGACACGGCGGACACCTTGCTCTTCGCGAGATCGACGTCGGCATGCGCCGCGCCCGACGCGACGAGCGCCGCCGCGGCGAACGCGGTCAGCATGGAGCGGGAGAAAGACACTTTCATGGGATCCTTCATTTGGCAAAGGGAAGCATGCGCGACAGCAGGCCGTCGCGGTCCAACAACTGGTGCTTGAGCGCCGCGAGCACGTGCATCGCAACGAGCGCAAGCAGAATGTAATTCAAGGACACGTGCAGCGTCTTGAAGGTTTCCTTCAGCACCGGATCGGGGTCGATCAGGCGCGGCAGCGGCACGATGCCGAGATAGACGACCGGGATGTTCGACGCCGAGCTGTACAGGTAGCCCGTCGCCGGGATCACGATCATCAGCACGTACAGCAGCATGTGCACGCCGTGCGACGCCGCGCGCTGCCATGCCGGCGTGCCGCCCGGCAGCGGCGGCGGCACGTGGGTCGCACGCCACAGCACGCGCACGACGGCCAGCGCGAACACCGTCACGCCGATCCACTTGTGCCACGAGAAGTACTTCAGCTTGGTCGGCGTGAAGCCGGGGATGTCGGTCATCACCCAGCCGAGCGCGAAGCCGCAGACGATCAGCAGCGCGATCAGCCAGTGCAGCGCGATCGCGGTAGGTGCGTAGCGGGCCGGCGCGGCCAGCGGCGATTTCGATGCCATCTTGGGTTCCTCAGTTCAGCGAACGGCTGCGCCGGTAAATTCGTCCGACGCACGTCAAGGGCGCCATGCTACCGCAACCTTTTGACGCGCGCGGACTCTGAGGACAGGCGCGCCAGCCGGCTGACGGCTTCCCGCCATGTTACCGATCGGTCACGCAACTCACGATCCTTGACCCACCGAAAAAGCCCTTTTGGTAAGATTGGCGCGGGTTCCGGCCCCGTCGACGCGTTCTCCCGGCCGTCGCAACACCCCTTTTCCATGCAACGATACGACCTGATTGCCTGCCACGAATGCGACGCACTGTTGCATAAACCGCGCCTGAGCGGCCGCGAGATCGCCCGCTGCCCGCGCTGCGACGCGCTGCTGTATCGCAACAGCACCACGCAGATCGAGCGCATCAGCGCGCTCGCGGTCGCGGCGCTCGTCACGTTCATCATCGCGCAGACGTTCCCGATCCTCGAAATGGACCTGAACGGCACCCGCGTGCAGACGACGCTGATCGGGGCGATCGACGCGCTGTGGCATCAGGACATGGCGATCGTCGGCGTGATGGTGTTCTGTTCGACCGTGCTGTTTCCGCTCGTCGAGATGGCCGCGCTGCTTTACGTCCTGCTGCCGATCCGGCGCGGCATCGTGCCGCCCGGCCTCAACCTCGTGCTGCGCACGATCCAGCTCGTGCGGCCGTGGGGGATGATCGAGGTGTTCATGCTCGGCATCGTGGTCACGATCGTGAAGATGGTGAGCCTCGCGCGCGTCGTGCCCGACGCGGCGCTGTTCGCGTTCGGCGCGCTCACGCTGATGACCGCCGTCGTGCTGATGTTCGACCCGCGCACGGTATGGGACATCGCCGACGACCTGCGCGCCGGCCGCGCGCCGGAGCAGCCCGACCCCGCCGCGCCGCTGCCGGGCGCCCCCCGCCGATGACGAGCTCCCAGCCGACCGCCGCCCGCGAGGGCTACGCCAGCTGCCACGCATGCGGGCTCGTGCAGACGATCGACCGGCCGCACGCGCATTGCGCGCGCTGCGGCAGCGCGCTTCACGTGCGCACGCCGAACAGCATCATGCGCACGTGGGCGCTGCTGCTCGCGGCCGCGATCCTCTACATTCCGGCGAACCTGCTGCCGATCATGCGTACGTCGTCGATCGTCGGGTCGCAGCAGGACACGATCATGAGCGGCGTCATCTATTTCTGGACGTCCGGCGACTGGCCGCTCGCCGTCGTCGTGTTCGTCGCCAGCATCCTCGTGCCGATGCTCAAGCTCGGCGTGCTGACGATCCTCGTCACCAGCGCGCAGCGCCGCGCCACGTGGCGGCCGCTGCAGCGCACGCGCCTCTATCGGATCGTCGAGCGCATCGGCCGCTGGTCGATGCTCGACATCTTCGTCGTGACGCTGACCGTCGCGCTCGTCCATTTCCGTTCGCTCGCCGTCATCACGGCCGGCCCCGGCGCACTCGCGTTCGGCTCGGTCGTGATCCTGACGATGCTCGCGTCGATGCAGTTCGATCCCCGTCTGATCTGGGATCCAGTCGAAACCTCAGGGAATCACCATGAATAGTCCACAAGGGCCGCAGCACGACGCGCCCCGACCGCCCGATCCGACGATCTCGACGAAAAGCGGCTGGCTGCCGTCGCTCGTCTGGCTCGTGCCGCTGATCGCCGCGCTGATCGGCATCGGCCTCGTGATCAAGTCCGTGCGCGAGCGCGGCCCGGAAATCACGATCAGCTTCCACAGCGCCGAGGGGCTCGAGCCGGGCAAGACCCAGGTCAAGTACAAGGACGTCGAGATCGGCATGGTCAAGACGATCAAGCTGTCGAAGGACCTGTCGCGCGTGCTGGTGCAGGTGCAGCTCAAGAAGGAAGCCGAGGACTTCGCGGTCCAGGGCTCGCGCTTCTGGATCGTGCGCCCGCGCGTCGGCGCGACCGGCGTGTCGGGGCTCGGCACGCTGCTGTCCGGTGCGTACATCGGCGTCGACGCCGGTCACGGGCAGGACACGCTGACCGACTTCACCGGCCTCGAGACGCCGCCCGCGGTCACGGGCGACCAGAAAGGCACGCAGTACGTGCTGCGCGGCGATTCGCTCGGCTCGGTCGACATCGGCTCGCCGGTCTACTACCGCCGCGTCCAGGTCGGCCAGGTGGTCGGTTTCTCGCTCGACAAGGATGGCACGGGCGTCACGTTCAACGTGTTCGTCAATGCGCCGTACGACCAGTACGTCGGCGTGAACTCGCGCTGGTGGCAGGCCAGCGGCGTCGACCTGCGGCTCGATTCGAGCGGCCTGAAGCTGAACACGCAGTCGCTCGCGACGGTGATCCTCGGCGGCATCGCGTTCCAGACGCCGCCAAACCAGGGCAGCGGCGCGACCGCGCCGAACAACACGACGTTCCGTCTCGGCTCCGACGAGGGCGACGCGATGCGCGACCCGGACGGCCAACCGCTGCAGGTCGTGATGAACTTCAATCAGTCGCTGCGCGGGCTCGCCGTCGGCGCGACGGTCGACTTCCGCGGCATCGTGCTCGGCGAAGTGACGAACATCGGCATCGACTACGATCCGAAGGCGAAGAACTTCACGATGCCGGTGACGATGAACGTGTATCCGGAACGCCTCGGCCGGCGCTTCCGCGAGACGATCGCGAGCCAGGGTGAACCGGCCCGCCGCGAGATCGTCGAGCGGCTCGTCCAGCACGGGCTGCGCGGCCAGCTGCGCACCGGCAACCTGCTGACGAGCCAGTTGTACGTCGCACTCGACTTCTTCCCGAAGGCGCCGGCAGTGAAGATCGACACGGCCCGCCAGCCGCTCGAGCTGCCGACCGTACCGAATACGCTCGACGAGCTGCAGCTGCAGGTCGCCGACATCGCGAAGAAGCTCGACAAGGTGCCGTTCGACCAGATCGGCGCGAACCTGAACAGCGCGCTCGCGAACGCCGACAAGCTGTTCAAGCAGCTCGACACGCAGGTCGCGCCGCAAGCGCGCGACACGCTGTCGGCCGCGAAGCAGACCTTCTCGACCGCCGAGGCGACGCTGCAGCAGGATTCGCCGCTGCAGTCCGACGTGCGCGGCGCGCTGAAGGAACTCACGCGCACGCTGCAATCGCTGAACGCGCTCGCCGACTATCTGGAGCGCCACCCCGAATCGCTGCTCAAGGGCAAGCCAGGAGATAAGCAATGACGACACGCGTGAACGGTTTCGCGAGCGGCGCGGCGGCGGTCGTCGCCGCACTCGCGCTCGCCGCGTGCAGCTCGCCGCCCGCGCGGTTCTACACGCTCAGCCCGGCCGACGCCGCGGCGCCGCTGCGTACCGCGCCGGCCAACCCGGCGTTCCTGATCGAGGTGCCGTCGGTCGGCGTGCCCGAGCAGGTCGCGAAGAGCCAGCTGGTCGTGCAGAAGAACGCCGCGCAGGTCGACGTGCTCGAGCAGGAACGCTGGGCGTCGCCGCCGGCCGACGAGATCCGCCGCGCGCTGTCGGACGATCTCGCCGCGCAGCTCGGCACGATCGACGTCGCGAATTCCGCCTATCCGGCCGGCGTGCCCGTCTATCGCATCAGCGTGAACGTGCAGCGCTTCGAGTCGTGGCCCGGCAAGCGAGCCGCGGTCGACGCCGTGTGGAGCGTGCGCTCGCTCGCCACGCAGGCCGTGATGACCTGCCGCACGAGCGTCGCCGAACCGGTCGCCGACGGCTACGACGCGCTCGTCGCCGGCCACCGGCGCGCGCTCGACGTGATTGCCGCGCAGGCCGCGGCCGGCGTGCGCGCGATGGCCTCACGCCGCGGCGCGACGGCCGCGCCCGCGGCCGGCAGCAAGACGGCGGTCACGCCGGCCGTGCCGTGCCCGGCCAACCCGACGTCCGGCGGCGACGCCGACGCGACGGGCCAGTCCGGCGCATAAGCGAACGCGGACGGCCGCGCAGGCGAACGTTCGATACGGCGTTCGCGTGCGCGGTGTCGAATGGCGCGGCGCGTCCGGCAGCGCGCGCCGCCCGTCGTAGGTCGTAGGTCGTAGGTCGTAGGTCGTAGGTCGTAGGCCCCACGCCGCCACAGCCGGTCTCGCGCACCGCCTTCATCGGCCGAACGGCCATTTACATTCTTTGTCAAAGCCGCCGGAACCCGCGCCATGCAACGCGGTCCGCTTGCGTTTTCCGGCCCGATTGACGATCCTACGCACTTTCAGGCTCGCGCCGTTCGTCGTGCGCACCCGCCAGCGGCGCCGGGCCGTTCGGCCCGACCGCCGTGCCTCCCGGCGCCCGCACGCGGTCGGCGTGCACCGCGGCGGGGCAGCCGCATCGCGGGTCGCCGCGCCCCGTCCGGCACCGGCCCCGTCTCACCCGTTCTCCCGGTGCCGCGCCGTTTCCCCGGCCGGCATCCCGAACCCGCCCGTCCCGGGCTTTCGCTATTCCGTTTATGTTTCGTTCCCTGACGACCCTGATCAAGAAGTGGCGCGCGTCCCGCAATGCCGGTCACCAGCTCGATGCGCTGCTCGCGCACGCCGACGCCGACGCGTCGTACGCCGAGCGCAGCGAATGGCTGATCGAGCTCGCGCACTGGCTGCGCCGCAACGGCACGGTGCAGGACGCGCCGGCCGAGCGCGACGCCGACACGCGGGCGTATCCGGCCCATGCGCGGCTGCGCTACCTGTTCCACGTGCTCGATCGCAACCCCGCGTGGAAAGCGCACGCCGGGCGCATCCTGCGCGGCATCCTGCGCGAGTGCGACGGCATTTCGCTGCTGTGCGACGCCGGCATGCCGGTGCATTCGGGCTTCTTCGGCGCGCTGTTCGAGCGGATCGATTCGTCGCTGATCCCGCCCGCGCCGAACCGCCGCGAGCTGTCGGCGCTGTTCACGCTGATGTTCCCGACGCCCGAGGACGCGAAATGGATCGGCGCGCTGCCCGACGACCTGCTCGTGCGCTTCGCCGAGCTGATCTCGTTCGACGTCACCGACGAAGAGCGCCACGAGCCCGGTTCGTTCTCGCGCGACCTGCTGGCCGCGCTGCACAACCTGACCTGCCAGATCAGCTCGACCGGCCTGTCGCAGACGGTGCGCAGCCGGCTGTCCGACGACGATGCACGCAAGCCGCTCGAATCGCAGCCGTTCTACCGCCTCACGCGCGCGATGCTCGCGGTCGAGACCGCGCATGCGGCCGCCGACGACGGCGGCGACCCGAGCAAGCTGCTGCACGAGGTGAACTACCTGCGCGTGCTGCTCGACGAATGCCGGATCGCCATCGACGACGTGTTCGCGCACTTGTACCGCAACGGCGTGTCGGTCGACATCGTGTTTCAGGTCGAACGGATGCGCATGCGCATCCTGCGCGCGGAAATGCTGCTCAACGCGTGGATGGCGCGCGACGACCTGCGCGGCATGGCGCATCTGACTGCCGAGCTCGTCGATGCGAACCAGAGCAGCCAGAGCGTCGCGCACCTCGTGCGCAGCAACTTTTCTCTTTTCGCACGCAAGCTCGTCGAGACCAACGCGGACACCGGCGAGCACTACATCTCGCGCGGCCGCGCCGAATATCTGAAGATGTTGCGGATGGCCGCGGGCGGCGGCCTCGTCACGGTCGCGACCGTGTGCGTGAAGTTCGCGATCACGGGCGCGCACCTGCAGTCGATGCTCGAAGGGCTGCTCGCGGGCGTCAACTACGCGGCCAGCTTCATGCTGATGCACTTCCTGCATTTCACGCTCGCGACCAAGCAGCCTGCGATGACCGCGCCGACACTCGCGCGCGAGCTCGACGACACCGGTCACGAGGAAGGCGTGAAGACGTTCGTCGCGTCGGTGATCGCGCTGATCCGCACGCAGGCGGCCGCGATTTCCGGCAACGTGCTCGTCGTGCTGCCCGTGTGCCTGCTCGTGCAGCTGTTCGCGAGCAACGTGCTGCACGCGAACCTGATCTCGCCGGAGAAGGCGCACGCGACGCTGCACTCGTTCTCGCTGCTGGGCCCGACGCCGTTCTATGCGGCGCTCACGGGCGTGCTGCTGTGGGCGTCGAGCCTGCTCGCGGGCTGGGCCGACAACTGGTTCGTGCTGCACCGGGTCGGCGACGCGCTCGCGTACAACCGCCGGCTGCGCCTGACGCTCGGCGCGGCCGGCGCCGCGAAGCTCGCGCACTTCTGCCGGTCGAACGTCGCGGGCGTGGTCGCGAACGTCGGCCTCGGCCTGATGCTCGGCCTCGTCCCGGCGATCGTCACCGTGTTCATGTTCCCGTTCGAGGTGCGGCACGTGACGCTGTCGGCCGGCTCGATCGGGATCGCGCTCGGCGTACTGGGCAAGGATGCGCTCGGCACGCCCGAGCTGTGGTGGGCCGGCGCCGGCGTGCTCAGCATGGCCCTCCTCAACGTGCTCGTGAGCTTCGCACTCGCGTTCACGATGGCCGTGCGCTCGCGCAGCCTGCGCCCGACCAAGGTGCGCGCGCTCGTCGCCGCGATCGTCCGCACGGTGCTGTCGAATCCGCTCGCGCTGTTCTGGCCGGCGGCCAACCGGGCCGCGCGCGCCGGCCAGCCGGGCCCGCACTGACCTGCGGCGGGGCGGCGGCGCCCCGCCAGGCGCCCGTCGCCGTCCGCCCGGCACGCGCGAGCGGCCGTCGCGACGACGCCGCCGCGCCGAAACGCCGGCCCTGGTCGCCCGCGCCGCGTACAATGGTGGACTTTTGCACGTCCTCACCCGCCTTATGTCCTCGCCCACCCTGTTCGAATTCTTCGCCCCCTGCCCGCGCGGCCTCGAAGCGGCGCTTGCCGCCGAGCTGGCCGAAATCGCCGGCCGCCACCTGAACGGCGCGCCGTTCACCGCGGGCGCGCAGGTGCCGGGCGGCGTCCATTTCAGCGGCGGCTGGGCCGCCGGCATGGCCGCGAACCTCCATTCGCGGATCGCGAGCCGGATCCTGCTGAAGATCGCGCACCGCGCGTACCGCAACGAGCAGGACGTCTATGCGCTCGCGCTCGAGCAATCGTGGGAGCGCTGGTTCGCGGCCACGCAGACGCTGCGCGTCGACATCACCGCGATCAAGTCGCCGCTGAAGAGCCTCGAATTCGCGACGTTGCGCGTGAAGGACGCGATCTGCGACCGGATGCGCGACAAGACCGGCGCGCGTCCGAGCATCGACACCGGTGCGCCCGACGTGCGCGTGTTCGCGTTCCTGACGGCCAACGAATGCACGCTGTACCTCGACACGTCGGGCGAGCCGCTGTTCAAGCGCGGCTGGCGTCTCGACAAGGGCGCGGCGCCGCTGCGCGAGAACCTCGCGGCCGGCATCCTGCGCCTGACGGGCTGGACGCCCGGCACCGCGCTGTACGACCCGATGTGCGGCAGCGGCACGTTCCTCGCGGAAGCCGCGCAGATCGCGCTCGGCGTGGCGCCCGGCGTCGAGCGCCGGTTCGGCTTCGAAAAGCTCAAGCAGTACGACATCACCGCGTGGCAGGGGCTGAAGGTCCCGGCGCTCGACGCGAAGCGCGCGGCGCGGGCCAAGCGCGGCGAAGCGCTCGGCGTGTACGGCAGCGACATCTCCGGCGACATGCTCGAGAAGGCGCGCGCGAACCTCGAGCGCGCGGGCGTGCCGTCGGTGTGGCTCAAGCAGGTCGACGCGCGCGGGATGACGCCGCCGTGCGACGGGCCGGGCATCCTCCTCGCGAACCCGCCGTACGGCGAGCGGATCGAAGTGCGCGGACGCAGCGCCCGCGGCGAGGTACGCGAAACCGGCCGCAACCGCGACAACGACGACGCATTCCGCCGCACGCACACCGACGCGCCGGACAGCGAGTTCTTCAACGCGCTCGGCGATGCGCTGAAGCAGCGCTTCACGGGCTGGCAGGCGTTCCTGCTGACATCCGACCGTTCGCTGCCGGGCCAGTTGCGCCTGCGCGAATCGGCCAAGACGCCGCTGTTCAACGGCGCGCTCGAATGCCGGCTGTTCCGCTTCGACCTGATCGCCGGCAGCGTGAAGGCACGCCCGGCCGCGCCGGAAGGCGACGCATAAGCCATCCGTCCGGTTCCACGAGCCACGACGTGTCCAGGGGCCGCCATCGCGGCCCCTGTGCTTTTGCGCGGCCAGTCAATGCTTCGACTGCGACCAGCGCGCCATCGTGAACGGCAGCGCCTGCCCCGTCTCGAGCAGCGTCTTCAGGCTCGACAGCACGACCGGCCAGCCGCCACGAATCCCGCGATCCATCTCCGAACCGGGCACCAGCCCGTCGTGCGTGACGGTCAGCTTCACGACGCCCTCGTGCGGCTCGACCAGATAGGTCACGCGCGATTCCCCGCCCTCCCCCGACGGCGTGCGCCACGTGACGACCAGCCGGCGCGGCGGATCGTTCTCGATCACTTCGCCGACGATGTCGACCCGCGACGGATCGTCGTAGTCCTGATGTTCCCAGCGCGAACCCGGCCGCCAGTCGGGCGACGCGTTGCGATGCCGCACCCAGTAGTCCTTCGTCAGCTCGGCGTTGGTCAGCGCGTCGAACACGCGCTCGGGCGTGGCCGCGATGAAGGTCACGTACACGAAGGCAGGGTTACCCATCGTCATCTCCCGTGTCGCGGGGCGCTTCCAGCCCCCGCTTGAGATCCGCCAGCGCCTGCAGGCGCTGACGCTCGAACTTGCCGATCCAGCGTTGCGCGATGTCATGGATCGGCACCGGATTCAGGTAATGCAGCTTCTCCCGGCCGCGCCACGTCGTCGCGATGAGATTCGCGGCCTCGAGCAGCGCGAGATGCTTGCTCACGGCCTGCCGGCTCATCGCGAGCCCGTCGCACAGCTCGGACACGGTCTGGCCGTTTTTTGCGTACAGCAGATCGAGCAACTGACGGCGCGTGGCGTCGGCCAGCGCCTTGAAAACGAGATCCATGCCGCTCCTGGGTCGATGACCTTATTATGCAACCAAACGGTTGCATGTCAAGGGTGACAACTCTACTGACAATACGGTGTCAGCAGCCCGCGATCACACTGCAATCCCGGCGCAATGCAGGCTGGTTTCCGCACCGAATCCGAATAACAACGCAACACAAGGAGCTCGTCATGACGTCAGCAACCGCCACTGCAACCCTGGAACGCGCGATCGCCTGGTTCGACATTCCGTCCCTCGATTTCGACCGCGCGATCCGCTTCTACGAAACCGTGCTGCAAACCACGTTGCAGCGCGAGGTCATCGGCGGCGTGCCGATGGCGACATTCGATCGCGACGCGTCGAGCACGGGCGGCAGCATCGTGTTCGATCCGCAGCAGATGAAGCCGAGCGCGAACGGCGTGCTCGTCTACCTGAACGCCGGCGAATCGGTCGTCGCGGCGCTCGAACGCGCGAAGCGCGCGGGCGGCGTCGTGCAGGGCTCCGTCGTCGAGCTGCCGAACAATTACGGCTACGTCGGCTACCTGATCGACACGGAAGGCAACCGCGTCGGCCTGCACGCGCCGAAATGCCACTGAGCGCAGCGGTCAGCGGGCCGGCGCGGCGCTATCATCGCGAAGTCCCCGTAGACAGAGGAATCGAGGTGCCGTCATGACCCGCCGTGCCGATCGCCTGTTCCAGATCGCCGAGCTGTTGCGCGGGCGTCGTCTCACGACCGCGCAACAACTGGCCGACTGGTTGTCGGTGTCGCCGCGCACGGTCTACCGCGACGTGCGCGACCTGCAACTGTCAGGGGTGCCGATCGAAGGCGAAGCCGGCATCGGCTACCGGCTGAACCGCAACGCGAGCCTGCCGCCGCTCACGTTCACGGCCGAGGAGCTGGCGGCGCTCGCCACCGGCGCGCGCATGCTCGAGACCTGGGGCGGGGCGCGCTTCGCGAGCGCCGCGCGCTCGGCGCTCGCGAAGATCGCGTCGGCGATGCCGGCCGACAAGCGCACGGCGCTCGACCGGCTGCCCGTATTCGCGCCGTCGTTCCACATCGACGAGACGTTTTGCGCGAAGGTCGACGCGATCCACCAGGCGATCGACACGCGCCACATCGTCAGCTTCGACTATCGCGACCGGCTCGGCGCGCATTCGCAGCGCCGCGTTTGGCCGCTCGGGCTCGTCTACTGGGGCGGGCGCTGGACGATCGGCGCGTGGTGCGAGCTGCGCGGCGATTTCCGCACCTTCGACATCGCGCGGATGGGCGACATCACCGTGCACGAGCAGTTTCCGGACATGGAGGGCCGGCGGATCGCCGACTACATGCGGATCGCGGAAGCGCCGATGCGCTGACGCGGCGCGGCGGCGGGCGCGGTCGCGCCGGGCGGTCATGCGGGCCTGATCGATCCGGCTCGCCTCCCGGGGGCGCCGCGCACGCTTACGCTCGCCGATTTCCTGCGGCGCGACCACCTGCTCATGTCGTCGGAGGCGTGATCGGGATCGTCGACGAAGCGCTGGTCGCGCTCGGCCACAAGCGGTGCATCGCGGCATCGACCACGCATTTCGCCGCGCTGCCGTCCCTGCTCGCCGGCTCCGACGCGGTCGCGACGATTCCCTCGCACGCGGCGTGCGCGATCGTGCGCGTGCGCGACACGATCGCCGCCTGCGTCGCACGCCTCGTCACACCATGAAAAAGGCCCGGCCGGCTTGCGCCGGTCGGGCCTGTCCGGAGCGCGGCGCCCGCATCGAAGCGCGGGCAACCGCGTAGCCGGGGCGCACGTTACTCGACCGCCTTCACCATGTCCTCAATGACCTTCTTCGCATCGCCGAACACCATCATCGTCTTGTCCATGTAGAACAGGTCGTTGTCGAGGCCCGCGTAGCCGGCCGCCATCGAACGCTTGTTGACGATCACGGTGCGCGCCTTGTACGCCTCGATGATCGGCATCCCCGCGATCGGCGATTTCGGATCGTTCTTCGCGGCCGGGTTCACCACGTCGTTCGCGCCGAGTACGAGCACCACGTCCACCTGGCCGAATTCGCCGTTGATGTCCTCCATCTCGTGCACGATCTCGTACGGCACTTCCGCTTCCGCGAGCAACACGTTCATGTGGCCCGGCATCCGCCCGGCGACCGGGTGGATCGCATACTTCACGTCGATGCCCTTCTCGACCAGCTTGTCGGTCAGCTCCTTCAGCGCGTGCTGCGCACGGGCGACGGCGAGCCCGTAACCCGGCACGATCACGACCGATTCCGCGTTGCCGAGCATGAACGCCGCGTCGTCGGCCGAACCCGACTTCACCGGCCGCTGCTCCTGCGCGCCCGTCGCACCGCCGGCCGCAGCTTCCCCTCCGAACCCGCCGAGGATCACGTTGAAGAACGAGCGGTTCATCGCGTGGCACATGATGTACGACAGGATCGCGCCCGACGAGCCGACCAGCGAACCCGCGATGATCAGCATCGCGTTGTTCAGCGAGAAGCCGATGCCGGCCGCCGCCCAGCCCGAGTACGAGTTCAGCATCGACACGACCACCGGCATGTCCGCGCCGCCGATCGGGATGATGATCAGCACGCCGAGCACGAACGCGATCGCCGTCATGATGATGAACGGCAGCCACGCCTGCGTGATGAAGAACAGGATGCCGAAGCCGAGCATCGCGATCGCGAGCATCAGGTTGATCAGGTGCTGGCCCGCGTACACGACCGGCGCGCCCTGGAACAGCCGGAACTTGTACTTGCCCGACAGCTTGCCGAACGCGATCACCGAACCGGAGAACGTGATCGCGCCGACGAACGTGCCGATGAACAGCTCGACGCGGTTGCCGTACGGGATGAAGCTCGACGACACCGCGTCCTGCGGCACGAGCCCGAACGCTTCCGGCTCCGACACCACCGCATACGCGATGCACACGGCCGCGAGACCGATCAGCGAGTGCATCGCCGCGACGAGTTCCGGCATCTTCGTCATCTCGACGCGCGCGGCGACGAATGCCCCGATGCCGCCGCCGACGATCAGCGCGCCGAGCACGAGCGCGAGGCCGAGCGGCAGGTTCGCGCCGAGCCATGCGGCCTGCTTGACGATCAGCGCGATCGTCGTGAGGATCGCGATGGCCATCCCGACCATCCCGAACAGGTTGCCGCGTCGCGCGCTCTTCGGATTCGACAGGCCCTTCAGCGCCTGGATGAAGCACACCGATGCGACGAGGTACAGCAGCGTAACGACGTTCATGCTCATCGCGCGCCCTCCTTGCCGCCCTCGACACGCTTGGGCTCCTTCTTGCGGAACATCTCGAGCATTCGCCTCGTCACGAGAAAGCCGCCGAACACGTTGACGGCCGCGAGCGCGACCGCGAGCGTGCCGAAGAACTTGCCGGTCGCCCCGACGGTGAGCGCCGCCGCGAGCATCGCGCCGACGATCACGATCGCCGAGATCGCATTGGTCACGGCCATCAGCGGCGTATGCAGCGCCGGCGTGACGTTCCAGACGACGTGGTAGCCGACGTACACCGCCAGCACGAAGATGATCACGTTGATCACCGTGTGATTGATGACTTCCATGGTCTCCTCCGTTATTTGCGCGTGACTTCACCGTCGCGGCACAACAGCGTCGCGGCGACGATGTCGTCGGTCAGGTCGATGTTCAGCGTGCCTTCCTTCGCGACGATCAGTTTCATGAAGTCGAGCAGGTTGCGCGCGTACAGCGCCGACGCGTCCGATGCGACCATCGACGCGAGGTTCGTGTAGCCGGCGATCGTCACGCCGTTGTGCACGACCACCTGGTCGGCGACGGTCAGCGGGCAGTTGCCGCCCCTGCGGCCGTCGATTTCCGGGCCGCGGCCGGCCGCGAGATCGACGAGCACCGAGCCGGGCTTCATCGACTGCGCGGTCTCGACCGAGATCAGCGTAGGCGCCGGGCGCCCGGGAATCAGTGCGGTGGTAATCACGATGTCGGCCTGCCTCGCACGCTCGTGCACGAGCGCGGCCTGGCGGCCGAGCCACGACGGCGGCATCGGACGCGCATAGCCGCCGACACCCTGCGCGGCTTCGCGCTCTTCGTCGGTTTCGAACGGGACGTCGAGGAATTTCGCGCCGAGCGACTCGATCTGCTCCTTCACGGCCGGCCGCACGTCGGACGCCTCGATCACGGCGCCCAATCGCTTCGCGGTCGCGATCGCCTGCAGGCCCGCGACGCCCGCGCCGAGAATCAGCACGCGCGCCGCCTTCACGGTGCCCGCGGCCGTCATCAGCATCGGCATGAAGCGCGGATACAGCGACGCGGCAACCAGCACGGCCTTGTAGCCGGCGATGTTCGCCTGCGACGACAGCACGTCGAGACTCTGCGCACGCGTCGTGCGCGGCGCGGCCTCGAGCGCGAAACCGGTCACGCCGGCCGCGGCGAGTTTCGCCGCCTGCTCGCCGTTGAACGGCTCGAGCATGCCGACCAGCACGGCGCCGCGCTTGAGCAACGGCAGTTCGGTGTCGGTCGGCGCCTGGACCTTCAGGACGAGATCGGCGCCAAAAGCGGCCGACTGGTCGGTCAATTCGGCGCCGGCAGCCGCATAGGCTTCGTCGGGATAGCTGGCTGCGCTGCCGGCCCCTTTCGCGATACTGACGCGATGGCCGGCCGCCGCGTACTTCTTCACGGTTTCCGGCGTCGCAGCCACGCGCGCCTCGTTGGCCCGCGTTTCAGCAGGCACTCCAATATGCATCGTCAGTTCCTCCAGTCATTGTCAGTATTTCTTTTCTTGCGATCTTTACTGCGCAACGAGCCGGACAGGCTGACTTACCGGCTCACGAGCAACGGCGTTCACGCTGCACTTTAACCGAAAGCGATGGCCCCGCCAGCACTTTGCGCACGATCGTGCTCGAATGCGACATGCGCTTGGCCCGCGCCGTCACGCAGCGCCGGCACGGACGTTCCGTGAGGGTCGGATTCGTCTAACGAACGGCCGGCGGCGGACGACCGGCAGCGTTCGGGCGCAACCGGTAAAATGCCGAACCATGAAACCCGAAATCTGGACCCCGCATGTGACGGTCGCCGCGCTCGTGGAGCGCGCCGGCCGCTTTCTCGTGATCGAGGAGGAGACCTCGACGGGCCTGCGCATCAACCAGCCGGCCGGTCATCTCGAAGCCGGCGAAACGCTGGCCGACGCCGTGATCCGCGAAACGCTCGAGGAAACCGCGCACCCGTTCACGCCCGACGCGCTCGTCGGCGTCTATCTCGCGCACTACGATCGCCCCGGCAACGCCGGCGCGACCTACCTGCGCTTCACGTTCTGCGGCACGGCCGGCGAACCGCTCGCGGGCCATGTGCTCGACGACGGCATCGTCCGCACGCTGTGGATGACGGCCGACGAACTGCGCGCCTGCAGCGAGCGCCATCGGTCGCCCGCGGTGATGCGCTGCATCGACGACTATCTCGCCGGGCGGCGTATTCCGCTCGATTTCGTCCACACGCATTCGGTCGCCCCGCGCCCCGAGGCATTCGAACGTCAGGCGGTCGGCAAATGAGCAAGCGCCGTGTAGTGGTGGGCATGTCGGGCGGCGTCGATTCGTCGGTGACCGCGTGGCTGCTGAAGGAACAAGGCTACGACGTGGTCGGCCTGTTCATGAAGAACTGGGAAGACGACGACGACGGCGAATACTGCTCGACGCGCCAGGACTGGATCGACGTCGTGTCGGTGGCCGACCTGATCGGCATCGACGTGGAAGCCGTCAACTTCGCCGCGCAATACAAGGACCGCGTGTTCGCCGAGTTTCTGCGCGAATACTCGGCCGGCCGCACGCCGAACCCCGACGTGCTGTGCAACGCCGAGATCAAGTTCAAGGCGTTCCTCGACCACGCGATGTCGCTCGACGCGGAAATGATCGCGACCGGCCACTATGCGCGCGTGCGCGAGCGCGACGGGCGTTTCGAACTGCTGAAGGCATTCGATCATACGAAAGACCAGTCGTACTTCCTGCACCGGCTGAACCAGGCGCAACTATCGAAGACGATGTTCCCGCTCGGCGAGATCCCGAAGACGAAGGTGCGCGAGATCGCCGCGCAGATCGGGCTGCCGAATGCGAAGAAGAAGGATTCGACCGGCATCTGCTTCATCGGCGAACGGCCGTTCCGCGATTTCCTGAACCGCTATCTTCCGACGAAACCCGGCCCGATGAAGACGCCCGACGGCAAGGTGGTCGGCGAGCACATCGGCCTCGCGTTCTATACGTTCGGCCAGCGCAAGGGCATCGGCCTCGGCGGCAGCAAGAGCGGCAGCGGCGAGCCGTGGTTCGTCGCCGCGAAGGACATCGCGTCGAACACGCTGTACGTCGTGCAGGGCCACGATCATCCGTGGCTGCTGTCGCGCGAGCTGGTCGCCGGCAACGTGAGCTGGGTCGCCGGCGAACCGCCGGCGGACGGTTTCGCGTGCGGCGCGAAGACGCGCTACCGGCAGGCCGATGCGGCGTGCACGTTCGGCCGGGCCGCGTTCGGCCGGGCCGCGACAGGCCGGGCCGCGATAGACGCCGCAGCAGCCGGCCCGGCAGGCGAAGCGCGCTTCTCGCTCGCGTTCGACGATGCGCAGTGGGCCGTCACGCCCGGCCAGTCGGCCGTGCTGTACGACGGCGAGATCTGCCTCGGCGGCGGCATCATCGAGTTCGCGGCCACCGGCCAACCTGGTCAGGCCGCACCGGCGGGCCACGCGCCGGCACTCGCCGACGCACGCTGACATCCATTCGGTTTAGACTTGCGGCACGCCGCGCCCGGCGGAACACGATTCCGCCGCGGCCGGCGCGCCGCCTTCGCAGCGTACGCATGGCGGCATTTCAAGATTCTTACGGAGTCCCCCCATGCTTTCAAGACGCTACCTGGCGATGTGGTGCGCCGTCCTGCTGCTCGTCGCGGCGGCCGTGCTCGCGTCGGTCCACGCACTCTCCTGGCTGTGGATCGTCATCCCCATCGCCCTCGTCGCGCTCGGCCTGTACGACCTGAAGCAGGACCGCCACGCGATCCTGCGGAACTACCCGCTCTGGGGCCACTTCCGCTTCCTGTTCGAATTCATCCGCCCCGAGATCCGCCAGTACTTCGTCGAGGACGACACCGACGAAAAGCCGTTCTCGCGCGCGCAACGCAGCCTCGTCTACCAGCGCGCAAAGAACGTCGCGGACAACCGTCCGTACGGCACCGAGCTGAACGTGAAGGCCGTCGCGCACGAATGGATCAGCCATTCGCTCGCGCCGACGAAGCTGCCGAACCACGACTTCCGCATCCGCGTCGGCGCGAATCGCGCGCAACCGTACGACATTTCGATCTTCAACATCTCGGCGATGAGCTTCGGCTCGCTGTCCGCGAACGCGATCCGCTCGCTGAACCTCGGCGCGAAGAAAGGCGGGTTCGCGCACGACACCGGCGAAGGCTCGCTGTCGAAGTACCACCGCGAGAACGGCGGCGACATCGTCTGGGAAATCGCGTCCGGCTACTTCGGCTGCCGCAACGACGACGGCACGTTCAACCCCGACAAGTTCGCGAAGCAGGCCGCCGATCCGCAGGTCAAGATGATCGAGGTGAAGCTGTCGCAGGGCGCGAAGCCCGGTCACGGCGGCGTGCTGCCGGCCGCGAAGATCACGCCGGAAATCGCCGAGACGCGCGGCGTGCCGATGGGCAAGGACTGCATCTCGCCCGCGACGCACTCGGAATTCTCGACGCCGCGCGGGCTGCTCGAATTCGTCGAGCGACTGCGCACGCTGTCCGGCGGCAAGCCGACCGGTTTCAAGCTGTGCATCGGCCATCCGTGGGAATTCTTCGGAATCGCGAAAGCGATGATCGAGACGGGCATCGTGCCCGACTTCATCGTCGTCGACGGCGCGGAAGGCGGCACCGGCGCGGCGCCGCTCGAATTCACCGACCACGTCGGCGTGCCGCTGCAGGAAGGGCTGCTGCTCGTGCACAACACGCTCGTCGGGATCGGCGTGCGGGACCGCGTGAAGCTCGGCGCGAGCGGCAAGATCATCACCGCGTTCGACATCGCCCGCACGCTCGCGATCGGCGCGGACTGGGTGAACTCGGCGCGCGGCTTCATGTTCGCGGTCGGCTGCATCCAGGCGCAGCACTGCCACACCGACCGCTGCCCGACCGGCGTCGCGACGCAGGACCCGGTGCGCCAGCGCGCGCTCGTCGTGCCCGACAAGGCCGAGCGCGTGTACAACTTCCACCGCAATACGCTGCATGCGCTGCAGGAACTCGTGCAGGCGGCCGGCCTCGCGCATCCGTCCGAGCTGCGCGCGCATCACATCGTGCAGCGGGTCGCGCCGCACGAGGTGCGACTGATGTCGCAACTGCTGAAGTATCTGAAACCCGGTGCGCTGCTCGACGGCCGGACCTGCGGCTTTTCCCTGTACGACAAGTGGTGGCCGATCGCGCGCAGCGATTCGTTCACGCTCGGCGAAGCGGTGTACGCGTCGATCGAGTGACGCGCGCGGCCGCCCGCTCCGGCCGCGGCCGGCGCCGCAAAAGGAAAAGCGCCCCGCGGGGCGCTTTTCTTTCGTCTGCCGAATGCGTGAAGGCCGGGCCGCGGCTCAGTTCTGCGGCAGCGTATCGGCGAACGACTGTCGCTGCTGCAGCTTCACGAAGTGCTTGTCGAGGTTCGGGTGGCGATCGCGCCAGTCGAGCTCGGGCATCCGGAAATCGAGGTAGCCGAGCGCGCAGCCGAGGGCGATGTCGGCGAGCGTGTAATGATTGCCGACGCACCACGTCTTGCCGCCGAGACCCTGCGACATCGCGACGAGCGCGTCGTCGATCTTGCGTTGCTGGCGCGCGATCCAGCTCGCGCTGCGCTGCCCTTCTTCCCGCAGCGTGTGTTCGAGGCGGATCGCGACCGCCGCGTCGAGCACGCCGTCGCCCAGTGCTTCCCAGCAGCGCACTTCGACGCGCTCGCGGCCCGACGGCGGAATCAGCTTGCCGACCGGCGACAGCGTATCGACGTATTCGCAGATCACGCGGGAATCGAACACCGCGGCACCATCTTCCATCACGAGGCACGGGACCTTGCCGAGCGGATTGGATGCGTGAATATCCGTCTCCGGCGCCCACACGTTCTCGAGCTCCAGCTTGTAGTCGATCTTCTTTTCAGCAAGCACGATCCGCGCCTTTCGGACGTACGGGCTGCTGAGCGAACCGATTAATTTCATCATCTGCCTTTTTAAGGGAACCGCCGAGAGTATACGTTGTCGCCGATCATAACCGGCCCGCGCGGCCGGGCAGAAAATCGCCCGTCCGGCCTGTGGATGGTTTGCAACAGCCGCCGCCGCGGGCCTTCCGGCGCCACTTCCCCCCCGCTTTCACGCGCCGCGTCCCGCGGCGCTACAATCGCACGATGAATGCGCCTCTCGATACCGCCATCGCCGTCGACGTCTACCGCCAGCGCCGTGAACGCGTGCTTGCCGCACTGCGTGCCGCGGGCGGCGGCGTCGCCATCGTCCCCACCGCGCCGGAAATGCTGCGCAACCGCGATACGGCTTACCCGTACCGGTTCGACAGCTACTTCCATTACCTGACGGGCTTCACCGAGCCGGATGCCGTGCTCGTGCTGAACGCGGCAGCGCCGCACGGCGCGCCGGAATCGATCCTGTTCTGCCGCGGCAAGAACGTCGACCGCGAGATCTGGGAAGGCTTTCACTACGGGCCCGACGCCGCGCGCGACGCGTTCGGCTTCGATGCGGCATTCGCGGTCGACGTGATCGACACCGAAATGCCGCGCCTGCTCGCCGATGCGGGCACCGTGCACTACCGGTTCGGCGCATCGGCCGACTTCGAGCGCCAGCTCGCGGGCTGGATCGACGCGGTGCGCGCGCAGGCACGCACGGGCGTCGCGGCGCCGGACGCGCTGCTCGACCTCACGCCGCTGCTCGACGACATGCGGCTCGTGAAGGACGAACACGAACTCGCGATCATGATGCGCGCCGCGCACATCTCCGCGCTCGCGCATCGCCGCGCGATGCAGGCGTGCCGCCCCGGCATCCGCGAATACGAGCTCGAGGCCGAGCTGCTGTACCTGTTCCGCAAGCACGGCGCGCAGGCGCCCGCGTACGGTTCGATCGTCGCGGCCGGCGCGAATGCGTGCGTGCTGCACTACCCGGCCGGCAACGCGGCCGCGCAGGACGGCGACCTGATCCTGATCGACGCCGCCTGCGAACTTGACGGCTATGCGTCGGACATCACGCGCACGTTCCCGGCCAACGGCCGCTTCTCGCCCGCGCAGCGCGCGCTGTACGACATCGTGCTCGCCGCGCAGCAGGCCGCGATCGACGCGACGCGCGCGGGCGTATCGTTCGAGGCGCCGCACGATGCGGCCGTCCGCGTGCTCGCGCAGGGGCTGCTCGACACCGGCATCATCCCGAAAACACGCTTCTCGAACGTCGACGACGTGATCGCCGAGCGCGCGTACACGCGCTTCTACATGCACCGCACGGGCCACTGGATCGGGATGGACGTGCACGACTGCGGCGACTACCGCGAGCGGCTCGCCGAGCGCGACGCCAACGGCGCGTTGCCGTGGCGCACGCTGAAGCCCGGCATGACGCTCACGGTCGAGCCCGGCCTGTACGTGCGCGCGGCCGACGACGTGCCGCCCGAGTACTGGAACATCGGCATTCGCATCGAGGACGACGCGATCGTGCGCGAGCACGGCTGCGAGCTGATCACGCGCGGCGTGCCGGTCGCGGCCGACGAGATCGAGGCGCTGATGCGTGCGGACACATGACCGGCCGCCGACCGTTACCTCCGTTTCACGAATCAAGATGACGACCGCTTCCTCCCCGGCCACGCCGGATTACGACCTCGCCATCGTCGGCGCCGGCCCCGTCGGGCTCGCGCTCGCCGGCTGGCTCGCGCGCCGCAGCGCGACGCAGCACGCGTCGATCGCGCTGATCGACGCACGCGAACCGGCCGCGAGCGCGAACGATCCCCGCGCGATCGCCGTGTCGCACGGCAGCCGCGTGCTGCTCGACACGCTCGCCTGGCCCGCCGACGCGACGCCGATCGAACATATCCACGTGTCGCAGCGCGGCCATTTCGGCCGCACGCTGATCGACCGCGACGAGCACGCCCTCGCCGCGCTCGGCTACGTGGTGCGCTACGGCTCGATCGTGCAGGCGCTCGCGAATGCGGTGCGCGGCACGCGCGTCGACTGGCTCACGTCGACCACCGCACGCGCGCCGCGGCAGGACGCCGACGGCGTCACGCTGACGCTCGACGGCCCGCAAGGCGAGCGCACGCTGCGCGCGCGCATCGCCATCAATGCCGAAGGCGGGCTGTTCCACGAACAGCAGGCCGATACGGCCAAGCATCGCCGCGACTACGGGCAGACCGCGCTCGTCGGCACGGTCACGGTATCGGCGCCGCGCCCGAACGTCGCGTGGGAACGCTTCACGCACGAGGGCCCGCTCGCACTGCTGCCGCTCGGCGGGCCGCGTCAGGCCGACTACTCGCTCGTCTGGTGCTGTACGCCCGACGAAGCGGCGCGACGTGCCGCGCTGCCCGACGACGCGTTCCTGCGCGAGCTCGGCAGCGCATTCGGCGAACGCATGGGCGAATTCGTCGCGATCGCCGGGCGCGCGTCGTTCCCGCTCGGCCTGAACGCCGCGCAGACGCTCGTCAGCGGCCGCGTCGCGATCGTCGGCAATGCCGCGCAAACGCTGCACCCGGTGGCGGGCCAGGGGCTCAACCTCGGGCTGCGCGATGCGCACACGCTCGTCGACACGCTGTCCGCACAAGGCTTCGAAGCGACCGCGCTCGCGACCTTCAACGCGCGCCGCGCGCTCGACCGGCGCTTCACGATCGGCGCGACCGACACGCTGGCGCGCCTGTTTACGATCGACTCGGGCCCGCTTCCGCTGCTGCGCGGCGCCGCGCTCACCGCGCTCGAGTTCGTGCCGCCGCTCAAGAAGGCGATCGCGCGTCAGATGATGTTCGGCCAGCGCAACTGACGCGCGGCACGCCGTGCGGCGCGTCCGGGCGAACCAGGCAAACCGGGTCAAATCGGCGGGGCATGGGAATACGGTAAAATGCCCGTTTTCCGCCTTCCCTTCCCCTGCCCGCGCCGGTCGCGGGCGGCGCCATTGCGATGCCCGTTATCGGCCCTCACGTATTGCGTAACAACCTGTTCGTCGCCCCGATGGCCGGGGTGACGGATCGTCCGTTCCGCCAGCTGTGCAAACGGCTGGGAGCCGGTTACGCCGTGTCCGAGATGGTCGCGTCCAACGCGCAGCTGTGGAAAAGCGCGAAGACGATGCGGCGCGCGAACCACGAAGGCGAAGTCGAGCCGATCGCGGTGCAGATTGCCGGCGCCGATCCGGCGATGATGGCCGAGGCGGCCCGCTACAACGTCGACAACGGCGCGCAGATCATCGACATCAACATGGGCTGCCCGGCGAAGAAGGTCTGCAACGTCGCGGCCGGCTCCGCGCTGCTGCAGAACGAGCCGCTCGTGCAGCGGATCGTCGAGGCCGTCGTCGCGGCGGTCGGCACGGGGCCCGATGCGGTGCCGATCACGCTGAAGATCCGCACCGGCTGGGACCGCGAGCACAAGAACGCGATCACGGTCGCGCGCCTGGCCGAAGCGGCCGGCATCTCGATGCTCACCGTGCACGGCCGCACGCGCGCCGATCTGTACCGCGGCGACGCCGAGTACGACACCATCGCGGCCGTGAAGGCGGCCGTGCGGATTCCGGTCGTGGCGAACGGCGACATCACGTCGCCCGCCAAGGCGAAGGCCGTGCTCGATGCAACCGGCGCCGACGCGCTGATGATCGGTCGCGCCGCGCAAGGCCGGCCGTGGCTGTTCCGCGAAATCGATCATTTCCTGCAAACCGGCGAGCTGCTGCCCCCGCCGCGGATCGACGAGATCCAGCACGTGATGAACGAACACCTGGAAGACCACTACGCGTTCTATGGCGAATTCACCGGCGTCCGTACTGCGCGCAAGCACATCGGCTGGTACACTCGCGGCCTTTCCGGTGCCAACGGGTTCCGGCACCGAATGAACACGCTCGATTCCACCCGCGAGCAGCTCGCCGCCGTCAACGCATTCTTCGAGGCGCAAAAGGCGCTGTCGGACCACCTCGTCTACGTCGATGACGAAGCGGAAAACAGTCAGGGCGAGTCGGACGACCATAACCAGTTAGCAGCATGAGCAAGCACAACATCGAACAATGTGTCCGCGAGAGCCTGGACGTGTATTTCCGGGATCTAGACGGCTCCAATCCGCACGACGTCTATGAAATGGTGATGTCCTGCGTCGAAAAGCCGATGCTCGAGGTCGTGCTCGTACAGGCCGGCGGCAACCAGTCGCTCGCCGCGGAGTACCTCGGCATCAATCGCAATACGCTGCGCAAGAAGCTGCAGCAGCACGGCCTGCTGTAGGCGGCCGTCCCGTCCCCGTTTCCCTGGCTATTGGTGGTTCCATCATGATCAAGCAAGCGCTCATTTCCGTTTCCGACAAGACCGGCATCGTCGATTTCGCGAAGTCGCTGTCCGACCTCGGCGTCAAGCTGCTGTCGACGGGCGGCACCGCGAAACTCCTCGCCGACGCCGGCCTGCCCGTGACCGAAGTGGCCGATTACACGGGCTTCCCGGAAATGCTCGATGGGCGCGTGAAGACGCTGCACCCGAAGGTGCACGGCGGCATCCTCGCCCGCCGCGACCTGCCCGAGCACATGCAGGCGCTCGAACAGCATGGCATCCCGACGATCGACCTGCTCGTCGTGAACCTGTATCCGTTCGTCGCGACGATCGCGAAGGACGACTGCACGCTGGCCGACGCGATCGAGAACATCGACATCGGCGGCCCGACGATGCTGCGCTCGGCCGCGAAGAACCACCGCGACGTGACGGTCGTCGTCGATCCTGCCGACTACGCGGTCGTGCTCGATGAAATGAAGGCGAACGGCAACACGGTCGGCTACCCGACCAACTTCCGTCTCGCGACGAAGGTGTTCGCGCACACCGCGCAATACGACGGCGCGATCACGAACTACCTGACGAGCCTGACCGACGAGCTGCAGCACGCATCGCGCAGCGCGTACCCGGCCACGCTGAACATGGCGTTCGACAAGGTGCAGGACCTGCGCTACGGCGAGAACCCGCACCAGAGCGCGGCGTTCTACCGCGACATCGCGACGCCGGCCGGCGCGCTGGCGAATTACCGCCAGCTGCAGGGCAAGGAACTGTCGTACAACAACATCGCGGATTCGGACGCGGCGTGGGAATGCGTGAAGACGTTCGACGCGCCGGCCTGCGTGATCATCAAGCATGCGAACCCGTGCGGCGTCGCGGTCGGCAACGACTCGGCCGACGCGTACGCGAAGGCGTTCCAGACCGACCCGACCTCGGCATTCGGCGGCATCATCGCGTTCAACCGCGAAGTCGACGAAGCGGCCGCGCAAGCCGTGGCGAAGCAGTTCGTCGAAGTGCTGATCGCCCCGTCGTTCTCCGACGCCGCGAAGCAGGTGTTCGCCGCGAAGCAGAACGTGCGCCTGCTCGAGATCGCGCTGGGCGACGGCCACAACGCATTCGACCTGAAGCGCGTGGGCGGCGGCCTGCTCGTGCAGTCGCTCGATTCGAAGAACGTGCAGCCGAGCGAGCTGCGCGTCGTCACGAAGCGCCAGCCGACCGCGAAGGAAATGGACGACCTGCTGTTCGCATGGCGCGTCGCGAAGTACGTGAAGTCTAACGCGATCGTGTTCTGCGGCAACGGCATGACGCTCGGCGTCGGCGCCGGCCAGATGAGCCGCGTCGATTCCGCGCGCATCGCGAGCATCAAGGCGCAGAACGCGGGCCTGACGCTCGCCGGCTCGGCCGTCGCGTCGGATGCGTTCTTCCCGTTCCGCGACGGCCTCGACGTCGTCGTGGCGGCCGGCGCGACCTGCGTGATTCACCCGGGCGGCTCGATGCGCGACGACGAAGTGATCGCGGCAGCCGACGAGCACGGCATCGCGATGATCCTGACGGGCGTGCGCCACTTCCGTCACTGATCGCCGCATGCGGCCCGCGCGGCCGCTGCACGAGAACCCGGCGGCATCATCCCCGCCGGGTTTTTTATTGCGCGGCGCCTTCGCGCACGACGGGGCGACCGGCTTGCCGCACCATTCGTTGTAGTATCGCTGCATCACGCCACTCTCCTCACTCATGCGAATTCTCGGCATCGACCCCGGCCTGCGCGTCACCGGCTTCGGCGTCATCGACGTCAGCGGCCACCAGCTCGCCTATGTCACCAGCGGCGTGATCCGTACGCCGACGGCCGACCTGGCCACCCGCCTCGGCACGATCTTCCAGGGCGTATCGACGCTCGTGCGGGAGCACGCGCCCGACCAGTCCGCGATCGAAAAGGTGTTCGTCAACGTGAACCCGCAGTCGACGCTGCTGCTCGGCCAGGCGCGTGGCGCCGCGATCTGCGGCCTCGTCGCGGGCGGGTTGCCGGTCGCCGAATACACCGCGCTGCAGCTCAAGCAGGCCGTGGTGGGCTACGGCCGCGCGACCAAGACGCAGATGCAGGAAATGGTCACGCGGCTGCTCAATCTGTCCGGCCAGCCGGGCTCCGACGCGGCCGACGCGCTCGGCATGGCGATCTGCCACGCACACGGCGGCAACACGCTCAGCACGCTGGGCGGCCTCGCGCCGGCGCTCGCGCAAAAAGGGCTGCGCGTGCGGCGCGGCAGGCTGGTCGGCTGACGCCGCCGCGCACCGCGGCGCGGCGCATCGGCTCGACCGCGTTGGCGCCTTGACCGTTTTACCCGCGCCCGACATGCCCGCGACACGCGCCGCCTCGGCCTGACGGACGCGCCCATCGGCATTGCGCCGCGCGTGCGCTACACTCGCGCTTTCTTCCTCGCATCCCGTCCTCCATGATCGGTCGCATCGCCGGCATCCTGCTCGAAAAGAACCCACCTCATCTGCTCGTCGACTGCAACGGCGTCGGCTACGAAATCGACGTGCCGATGAGCACCTTCTACAACCTGCCGCAAACGGGCGAGCGCATCGTGCTGCTCACGCAGCAGATCGTCCGCGAGGACGCGCACCTGCTGTACGGCTTCCTGACGCCGCAGGAACGCACGACCTTCCGCGAGCTGCTGAAGATCACCGGCATCGGCGCGCGCATGGCGCTCGCCGTGCTGTCCGGCATGAGCGTGCAGGAACTCGCGCAAGCGGTGACGATGCAGGACGCCGCCCGCCTCACGCGCCTGCCCGGCATCGGCAAGAAGACGGCCGAGCGCCTGCTGCTCGAACTGAAGGGCAAGCTCGGCGCCGACCTCGGCGCGCTCGCCGGGGCCGCGTCGGCATCCGACCACGCGACCGACATCCTCAACGCGCTGCTCGCGCTCGGCTACTCCGAGAAGGAAGGCCTTGCCGCGATCAAGAACGTGCCGGCCGGCACCGGCGTGTCCGACGGCATCAAGCTCGCGCTGAAGGCGCTGTCGAAGGCGTAACGCGCGGTCGATCCGGCCGTCGAAGCCAGTGTCGCGCCGCCGCGCGGTACGCGCCAGTCGGCCGTTCGGCCAGGTGGTGCGCGCTTCGACGCGCGGTACAATGGCCGCATGATTGAAACCGACAAACTCGCCACCGAGCAGCGGATCATCGCCGCCACGCCCACCTCGTCGCACGAGGAGGTGTTCGAGCGTGCGCTGCGGCCGCGCCAGCTCGACGACTACGTCGGCCAGGAAAAGGTGCGCGGCCAGCTCGAGATCTTCATCGAAGCCGCGAAGCGCCGCTCCGAGCCGCTCGATCACGTGCTGCTGTTCGGGCCGCCGGGTCTCGGCAAGACGACGCTCGCGCACATCATTGCGCGCGAGATGGGCGTGAACCTGCGCCAGACGTCGGGCCCCGTGCTCGAGCGCGCAGGCGATCTCGCCGCGCTGCTGACGAACCTCGAGGCGAACGACGTGCTGTTCATCGACGAGATCCACCGGCTGTCGCCGGTCGTCGAGGAAATCCTGTATCCGGCGCTCGAGGATTACCAGATCGACATCATGATCGGCGAAGGGCCGGCGGCGCGCAGCGTGAAGCTCGACCTGCAGCCGTTCACGCTGGTCGGCGCGACCACCCGCGCGGGGATGCTGACCAATCCGCTGCGCGACCGTTTCGGGATCGTCGCGCGCCTCGAGTTCTACGACGCCGAACAACTGTCGCGCATCGTGCGGCGCTCGGCGTCGCTGCTGAATGCGCAGATCGATCCGAACGGCGCGCTGGAAATCGCGAAGCGCGCGCGCGGCACGCCCCGGATCGCGAACCGTCTGCTGCGCCGCGTGCGCGATTTCGCGGAAGTGAAGGCCGACGGCCAGATCACCGCGGCCGTTGCCGACGCCGCGCTCGCGATGCTCGATGTCGATCCGGTCGGCTTCGACCTGATGGACCGCAAGCTGCTCGAAGCGATCCTGTACAAGTTCGACGGTGGCCCGGTGGGGATCGACAACCTCGCGGCGGCGATCGGCGAGGAGCGCGACACGATCGAGGACGTGCTCGAACCGTACCTGATCCAGCAGGGCTTCCTGCAGCGCACGCCGCGCGGCCGCGTCGCGACGCTGCTCACGTATCGCCACTTCGGGCTGTCGGTACCCGATGCGCGCCGCACCACCGAGCGCGACGATTGGGATACCCCCGACGGGAAGTAATCCGTCGCCGAGTCACGCCCGCCATGACGACGCCGCCCAGCCGCCACCCCACCGCACCCGTGCCGGGCCCGCGCTGGGCCGAGCCGATCCGCAAGCGGCTCGTGGCCGGCATCACGCACCTGACCGCCGGCGGCGGCGGCCCGTCGATCGATCTCTCTTCGCCGCCTGGAGACCCGGGGCTGTTCGGCCCCGACGCCGTCTGCTGGCGCGTGCATGCCGATTTCACGTCGATGATGACGGGCGGCATCGCCGCGCTGCTGCTGCAGGCGCTCCACCCGCTCGCGCTCGCGGGCGTCTGGGATCATTCGTCGTTCCGCACCGACATCTTCGGCCGCTTGCGGCGCACCGCCACGTTCATCACGGGTACGACGTTCGGCAGCCGCGCGGACGCGCTCGCGCTGATCGAGCGCGTGAAAGCGATCCACGCGCGCATCGCGGGCAGTGCGCCCGACGGCCGGCCGTACCGCGCCGACGATCCCGAATTGCTGACCTGGGTGCATGTCGCGGAAGTGTCGAGCTTTCTCGCCGCGCATCTGCGTTACGTGAATCCCGCGCTGCCGGGCGAACTGCAGGATCGCTATTACGCGGAGACAGCGCTGATCGCCGAGCTGCTCGGCGCCCGTGAGGTTCCGCGTTCGCGCGCCGAGGTGGCGGCTTATCTCGCGCGGATGCTGCCCGAGCTCGAAGCCGGGCCGCGTACCTTCGACGTGATGTCCATCCTGCTGAATGTGCCGGTCGCGAAACCCACGCTGCGGCCTGCCGCGTCGCTGGTGATGCATGCCGGGATCGACCTGCTGCCGGAGTGGGCGCAGCGCATGCTCGGCGTGTCGACGTTCGCGCCGTTACGGCGCGCGGTAGTCCGACCCGGCATACGCGCCATCGCGCCCGTGCTGCGCTGGGCGCTCGTGAACGGCGCATCCAAGCGTGCGCGCCGCCGCGCGACGGCCATCCCGTCCGACGGCACCCCGCCCGCCTGACGATCCGCCTCCCCGATCATTTCAATTTACTGTCAAATGCCTGTGACAAGCCGACAGGCTTGCACCTGCAGGACGGGGTCGGCGTACTCAGAGCACCTTGCGGTACCCGTCGTCGTCGTCGCTCGCGGCTTCGAGATGCGACACGTCGGCCCACTGCACGACCTGCGCGCGGCCATCCACGTAATCGACGACGTTGATGCTGGTGTTGAGCAACTGATAGTTGCGCGGCGCCGACAGATCCAGACCATTCGCAAAGCGATACACGCAATCGAGCACGCCGCCGTGCGCGACGCACGCGATCCGGCCGCCCGGATGCGCGGCGACGATCGGTTCGAGCGCATGCAGCACGCGGTGATAAAACTCCCGCTGCGACTCGCCGCCCTCCGGCGCGAAGCCCGGATCGCGCGTCTGCCAGGCCGCATACGCGTCCGGAAACAGCGCCTCGATCTCGGTGCTGTCGTGCCCCTGGAACGCGCCGTATGAACGTTCGCGCAGCCCCTCGCGCAGCAGCAGCGGCAGCTCGAGCGCATCGGCGAACGGTTGTGCGGTCTGTTGCGCGCGCATCAGATCGCTCGAATAGACCGCGTCGATCCGCGCGCCGTCGCGCGCCTCGCGCTCGAGCCGGGCGGCCAGCCGCCGCGCCTGCGCGAGCCCGGAATCGGCCAGCGGAATGTCGATATGCCCCTGGATTCGCTTGATGCGGTTCCAGGCCGTCTCGCCATGGCGGATGAAAAGAATCTGCGTGGTGGCCATCGCGGTGCGTCTCCGGGGAAGAATCAGGGCCGCACTTGCAGCCAGAACGTCACGGGGCCGTCGTTGACGAGCGACACCTGCATGTCGGCGCCGAATTCGCCCGTCTCGACGACCGGATGGCGCGCCCGCGCGGCCGCGACGAAATAGTCGAACAGCCGCGCGCCTTCGTCGGGCGGCGCGGCCGGCGTGAAGCTCGGACGCAGCCCGCTGTTGGTATCGGCCGCGAGCGTGAACTGCGACACGAGCAGCAGGCCGCCTGCGCGGCCTGCGCCGTCGATGTTCGACACAGGCAGGTTCATCTTGCCGGCTGCGTCGCTGAACACGCGGTAGCCGAGCATCTTTGCCAGCAGCTTGTCGGCGGCCGCCTCCGTATCGCCGCGCTCCGCGCAGACGAGCGCGAGCAGGCCCGCGCCGATCTCGCCCGTCGTGCGGCCGCCGACACGCACGTCGGCGCGCGTCACGCGCTGGATCAGCGCGATCATGCGGTCAGCGTGACGCGCGCGAAGCGGCGCTTGCCGACCTGGACGACGAACTCGCCGGCCTCGACCTTCAGGCCCTTGTCCGACACGATCGTGCCGTCGATCTTCACGCCGCCCTGCTCGATGTTGCGCAGTGCCTCGCTCGTCGACGGCACGAGGCCGGCCTGCTTCAGCAACTGGCCGATCGCCAGCGGCGCGCCGGCGAGCGTAACCGACGGGATGTCGTCCGGCACGCCGCCCTTCGCGCGGTGGTTGAAGTCCTCGAGCGCACGCTCGGCATCGGGCTGCGAGTGGAACCGCGCGACGATCTCCTGCGCGAGCAGCACCTTGAAGTCGCGCGGATTGCGGCCGCCTTCGGCCTCGCGCTTGAAGCCGGCGATCTCGTCCAGGCTGCGGAACGACAGCAGTTCGAAGTAACGCCACATCAGCGTGTCCGAAATGCTCATCAGCTTGCCGAACATGTCCGTTGGCTTCTCGCTGATGCCGACGTAGTTGCCCTTCGACTTCGACATCTTCTCGACGCCGTCGAGGCCTTCGAGCAGCGGCATCGTCAGGATGCACTGCTGTTCCTGGCCATACTGCTTCTGCAGTTCGCGGCCGACCAGCAGATTGAACTTCTGGTCGGTGCCGCCGAGTTCGAGATCGGCGTTCAGCGCGACCGAATCGTAGCCCTGCATCAGCGGGTACAGGAATTCGTGGATCGAGATCGGCACGCCGCCCTGGAAGCGCTTCGTGAAATCCTCGCGCTCGAGGATCCGCGCGACCGTGTAGCGCGACGCGAGCTTGATCATCCCGTCCGCGCCGAGCGGCATCGACCATTCGCTGTTGTAGCGGATCTCGGTCTTGTCGCGATCGAGCACGAGCGCGGCCTGCTCGAAGTAGGTCTTCGCGTTCGACTCGATCTGCTCGCGCGTGAGCGGCGGGCGCGTCGCGTTGCGGCCCGACGGATCGCCGATCAGCGACGTGAAATCGCCGATCAGGAAGATTACCGTGTGGCCGAGGTCCTGCAGCTGGCGCATCTTGTTCAGCACGACCGTATGGCCGATGTGGATGTCCGGTGCGGTCGGGTCGAGGCCGAGCTTGATGCGCAGCGGCGTGCCCGTGGCTGCGCTGCGCGCGAGCTTCTGCGCGAACTCTTCCTCGATCAGCAGCTCGTCGACGCCGCGCTTCGTGACGGCGAGCGCATGCCGGACTTCGTCGGTGATCGGGAAAACGGGCTTGGAACTGGGTTCGGTGCTCATCGGTGCCAGGAAGAATGTCGCAAAAACAGGGATTTTCCCATAACTTGCGCGCGCATCGCTTAACGACGCGTCACGTTGCGCGGATAATCGGGGCGCAAGGCGCGCGGCACGGGCCCGCGCCGCTCGATCCAGGAGAACCCAACGTGCCGCAACGACAGCCGCAGCATGCCCATCCGGCAGACGGCATCTACTTCGGGCTGATGTCGGGAACCAGCATGGACGGCGTCGACGGCGTCGCCGTGCGTTTCGAGGCGGGCCGCGCGCCGGTCGTGCTCGCGGAAGCGTTCGTCGGCTTCGCGCAATCGCTGCGCGACGCGCTGTTCGCGCTGCAGCAGCCCGGCGACAACGAGATCGACCGCGAATCGCTCGCGGCGAATGCACTCGTCACGCGCTATGCGGTGTGCTGCCACGAATTGCAGCGCACCGCCGGACTGTCGCGCGACGAGATCCGCGCGATCGGCGTGCACGGTCAGACGGTGCGCCATCGGCCGGAACGCGGTTATACGCGGCAACTCAACAATCCGGCGCTGCTCGCCGAGCTGACCCATGCCGACGTGATCGCCGATTTCCGCAGCCGCGACGTGGCCGCGGGCGGCCACGGCGCGCCGCTCGCACCCGCCTTCCATGCGACGGTGTTCGGCGCGCCGGGCGAAACGCGCGTGGTCTGCAATCTCGGCGGGATCAGCAACATCACGATCCTGCCCGGCGCGGGCGGCGACGTGCGCGGCTTCGACTGCGGCCCCGCGAATGCGCTGATCGATGCATGGGCGACGCGCCATCTGGGCAAGCCGTACGACGACGGCGGCAAGTTCGCCGCACGCGGCAGCGTACACGCGCCGCTGCTCGACGCGCTGCTCGACGAACCGTATTTCACCGCGCCGCCGCCGAAAAGCACCGGACGCGACCTGTTCAATCCCGCATGGCTCGATGCGAAGCTCGCCGCGTTCCAGCAGGTGGCGCCGGAGGATGTGCAGGCGACGCTCACCGCGCTCACCGCCGTGTCGGTGGCACGCGAGATCGCGCAGCACGCGCCGGGCTGCAAGGCCGTCTTCGTATGCGGCGGCGGCGCACGCAATCCGATGCTGCTCGACGCGCTCCGGCGCGCGCTGCGCGACGCCGGCGTGCCGGCCGCCGTCGATACGACGGCCGCGCTCGGCGTCCCGCCGCAGCAGGTCGAAGCGCTGGCGTTCGCGTGGCTCGCGTACCGCTTCACCGCGCGCCAGCCCGGCAATCTCGCGAGCGTGACGGGTGCCGCCGGCGAGCGCGTGCTCGGCGCGCTCTATCCGCGCTGATGCGATACCCGCCGCGCGACGGGCGCTGCAAGACGAGCACGCAACAAAAAACGGGGCATCAAGCCCCGTTTTCATTCCGGCGAACCGGTGTAGATCCGACGTGCGCTCAGACCGAGAACGACGAACCGCACCCGCAGGTAGTGGTCGCGTTCGGGTTCTTGATCACGAACTGGGCACCGTTGAGGTCGTCCTTGTAGTCGATCTCGGCGCCGACCAGGTACTGGTAGCTCATCGAGTCGATCAGGAGCTGGACACCGTTCTTGTTCATCACGGTGTCGTCCTCGTTGACTTCCTCGTCGAACGTGAAGCCATACTGGAAGCCGGAGCAGCCGCCACCCTGCACGAACACGCGCAGCTTCAGGTCGGGATTGCCCTCTTCGTCGATCAATTGCTTAACCTTGTCGGCCGCGGCGTCGGTGAAGACGAACGGCAGCGGCATATCGGTCGTCGTTGCTGCGGATTCGGTAACAGCGTTCATTCGAACTCTCCAAGAAGCTTTAGCCGCTATTGTAGGGCCGATCAGAAGATCGTGCTGAAGTCCATGAAATCAATAGGTTCTTGTCGATTTCATCAAGGCCGCCCGCGCGGGCGGCGGCCGCGGCAGCCCGGAAGCAGGCATAAAAAAACCGCCAGCGTGAAAGCTGGCGGTTTTTTTGGCGGACGCCGCCCGAAAGCGGCGAGGCCATGAAGCGAAATTAACGCTTCGAGAACTGCTTTGCGCGGCGTGCCTTGCGCAGACCGACCTTCTTACGCTCGACTTCACGCGCATCGCGCGTGACGAAGCCTGCGCTCGACAGCGACGGCTTCAGCGTCGCATCGTAGTCGATCAGTGCACGGGTGATGCCGTGGCGCACTGCGCCTGCCTGACCCGTTTCGCCGCCGCCGTTGACGTTCACCTTGATGTCGAACGTCTGGCCGTGGTTCGTGAGTTCCAGCGGTTGACGCACGATCATCAGCGACGTTTCGCGCGAGAAGTAGTCAGCGATGGGCTTGCCGTTGACGATGATGTCGCCCTTGCCAGCCTTGATGAAGACACGTGCGACTGCGCTCTTGCGGCGGCCCGTACCGTAGTTCCAGTTACCGATCATGTGGGCTCCCCTTAGATCTCGAGCGCCTTCGGCTGTTGAGCCGAATGCGGATGCGTCGCTTCTGCGTAGACCTTCAGCTTCTTGATCATCGCGTAGCCGAGCGGACCCTTCGGCAGCATGCCCTTGACCGCCTTCTCGAGCGCGCGGCCCGGGAAGCGTTCCTGCATCTTGCCGAACGTCGTTTCATAGATACCGCCCGGGTAGCCCGAGTGACGGTAGTACTTCTTGTCCAGCGTCTTGTTGCCCGTGACCTTCAACTTGCTCGCGTTGATGATGATGATGAAATCACCAGTGTCGACGTGCGGGGTGAACTCAGGCTTGTGCTTGCCGCGCAGACGGCGTGCCACTTCGCTGGCAACACGGCCGAGAACCTTATCCGTCGCGTCAATCACGTACCATTCGCGCGTCACCTCATGGGCTTTTGCGGAAAACGTCTTCATGATCGATCCAAAAAAAATGCTTTGCCCGATGTGTTCTTCCTGCTTGTCTGTGTGCGCTTCGAGGCGCGGTGCAGGCTCTCCCTGTTCTTTTTCCGTGGGCATGAATGCGGAAAAGCCCTGAATTATAAAGGAAATGCGGCTACGCGGTCAAAGAGAATCCACGTCCCGTGTTCGCGACGGCCGAAATGGGCCAAAATCCGATCGTGCCCCGACGAGCCAGGCGAACCGAGCGCCTGGGGAGGCACCCATCGACGCGCGGCACATGACCTTGCCGCGCCAGACCGGCCGAACCCGAAAAACAACAAATCAGCATGATGAAACAACGACTTGCACCCTTCCTCGCGGCCGCCCTGCTGGCCGCCGCGGCGCCCGCCGTCGCCGCCCGCTCCGGCTGCGAAGCCAAGCTCGACGCACTCGACGCGCGCATCGCCGAAGCCCGGACCGCCCACGCCGAAGAGCGCATCGCGCGCCTGCGCGCGGTGCGCGAACGCGTCCGCCACTTCTGCGCGCGCGGCCACGGCCACGCGTCGGCCGCCCATGCGCCGATGCCCGAGGCCGGCTCGCGCGGCACGCCGCCCGACGCGAACTCGCAGCCTGCCGCGCGACAGCCCGCGTGACGGTGCCGGCGCGCGCAAGCCGCGCGCCGATGTTTGCATGGGACGAAAAAAAGCCCGAACGGCTGGTTCGGGCTTAATCCACCTTAGGAGGAGGGTGGAGGAGACATTCGGAGGTTGCCGCAGCGCGACAACCAATGAGGTTCATTATACGAATGCCCTGCGGACTTCACAAGAAAATTTGCATTACGAAATCAAATCCCACGATATGAGATTTCGACCAGCAAGCTTACGAAAATGAATTGTCGTTTAAAATCAAAAACATAATCACGTCGGACACGACCTAAAACCGTCCTCCCCTAGAGCAAAACCCCTAAACTCGACAGGGAAATCGCCGCTCGCCGCCCTGCTCGCACCGCGCCGGCGTTGCACGTCGTGCAGCGCATCAGCCGACCGTTGCACCGCGGGCTACAATGCCGGATCGAATCCGAATCAGGCAACGCTGGAGTGCAAGCATGGAATGCAAAGTAAGCTGGATGGGCCAGGACGGCATGGCGTTTTCCGCCGAGACCGGCAGCGGGCATCTCGTCACGATGGACGGCGCGCCCGAAGGCGGCGGCCACAACCTCGCGCCGCGTCCGATGGAAATGGTGCTGCTCGGCACCGGCGGCTGCACGGCCTATGACGTCGTGCTGATCCTGAAGAAGAGCCGCCAGGAAGTGAGCGGCTGCTCGGTCGCGCTGAAGGCCGAGCGCGCGAGCGAGGATCCGAAGGTGTTCACGAAGGTGCACTTCCACTTCACGGTCACCGGCCGCAATCTGAACCCGGCCACGGTCGAGCGCGCGATCAACCTGTCGCACGACAAGTACTGCTCCGCGTCGATCATGATCGCGAAGACGGCCGAACTCACGCATTCGTTCGATATCGTCGCCGCCTGAACACACGGCGCGCGCCCATAGAAAAAAGGGCCGGCGCTCCGCAAGGAGACGCCGGCCCTTTCGCATTCGAACGGCAAAGCAGGCCGATAAGCCGGATTCTGTGCACGCCGCGCGCCGAAGCACGCAACGCGTGGCAGCCATTCCTCTAGGCGCGCCATTGCTGACGCGCTCAAGCTTCCTACCCGCAGACGAGACGGGGGCCCCGTCCTGCATCCGAAAATGCGCGCCTGCCTACTTGGAATTGCTCCGGGTGGAGGTTACCGTGCCGGCGTACGTTGCCGCAGCCGCGGTGCGCTCTTACCGCACCGTTTCACCCTTACCTGATCCCGGCTTGCGCCGGGCCATCGGCGGTTTGCTTTCTGTTGCCCTGTTCCGCGTGTCGCCACGGATGGCCGTTAGCCATCACCCTGCCCTGTGGAGTCCGGACTTTCCTCGCCCCCGCGCGCCCGAAGGCGGCGAGGCCGCGACTGCCTGGCCTGCTTTGCGACGCGCATTCTAGCACTGCGCGCCGCCGTCGGCAGCGCGCGAGCGGCGGCCGCGGCGAAACACGGCCGGATCGTCGTAGAACGCGGCGTCGGCGTTCGCCGCGCACCAGCCCGGCACGCCGAGCACCGGCAGCGGCGCGAAATCGCGGCTCGTCAGCGCGCGCGTCGCGAGTTCGGCGGCGATTCGCGCGTCGACATGCGCGCTGCGTTGCGCGTCGGGCCATGAAAAATAGTCGGCGCTCACTTCGACGATCCACGCGTGCGCGGTGCAGGACTTGTAGGGCACGACGAGCTGTTCGAGCAGTGCATGGCCGACCAGCCGCGCTTCGCAGCGCGTGCCCCACGCGTCGCGCGCGGCCACCAGCAGCCGCGGCCAGTCGAAGCCGCGCAGCGCATCGGCAAGCGAACGGTCGGCCGTCACGAACAGCGCGGCGTTCTCGTCGAATAGCGTCAGCGCATCGCGCAGCGTGCCGCGCACGGGCCCGACACCCCCCGCCGCGTCGATCGCGGCGGCCTGGCGCGCGTTCAACACGGCCTTGATGCGTGGATACGCGAACCAGACGAGCGCATTGAAGAAATCGTGAAGATTGTGGCGGGTCGGTACGCGGCCGGTGCCCGCGATATGGGTCTCGTACGCGACGCCGGGCGGCAGCTCGGCCTGCGGCACGAAGCGCAGCGGCCTGCCGCGACCGGAGACGCGCTCGCCGCCGCGCAACGCACCGTTCAACGCATCGAGCAGCGCGACCTCGCCCGCACGGGCGGCCGCCTGCCACGCGCGGCCCGGCTCCGCGTAATGCGCGAGCCACGGCGCGGACCAGTCGATCCGCGCGAACGTCGCCGTCGCGCGACCAGCCGCAGGGCCGGGTTCGCGCGGCGGCGCGCCGGTCACGCGAGTTTCCAGCCGATCGTTTCGCCGCCGCGCAGCGGCACGACCGGCGTATCGCCCGCGAAGATCTCGCGCGGCAGTTCCCACGCCTCGCGGCGCAGCGTGACCGTCTCGGCGCTGCGCGGCAGCCCGTAGAAATCCGCGCCGTAGAAGCTCGCGAACCCTTCCAGCTTGTCGAGCGCGCCAGCCGTGTCGAACGCTTCCGCGTACAGCTCGAGCGCGTGCAGCGCCGTGTAGCATCCCGCGCAGCCGCACGCGGTTTCCTTCGCGCCGCGCGCATGCGGCGCGCTGTCGGTGCCGAGGAAGAAGCGCGGGTTGCCCGACGTCGCGGCCTCGACCAGCGCCACGCGATGAGTCTCGCGCTTGAGCACCGGCAGGCAGTAGTAATGCGGGCGAATCCCGCCGACGAACAGCGCGTTGCGGTTGTACAGCAGGTGATGCGCGGTGATCGTCGCGCCGAGCAGGCCGGGCGCCGCGTCGGCATCGCGCACGTAGTCGGCCGCGTCCTTCGTCGTGATGTGCTCGAACACGACCTTCAGGCCCGGGAAATCGCGGCGCAGCGGCGTCATCACGCGGTCGATGAACACCTTCTCGCGGTCGAACAGGTCGATCGACGCATCGGTCACCTCGCCGTGCACGAGCAGCGGCATGCCGGTTTCCTGCATCGCCTCGAGCGTCTTCGCACATTTCGCGAGATCGGTGACGCCGTGGTCGGAATTCGTCGTCGCGCCTGCCGGATACAGCTTCACGCCGTGCACGAAGCCGCTTTCGCGCGCGCGGCGGATTTCGTCGGGCGGCGTGTTGTCGGTCAGGTACAGCGTCATCAGCGGTTCGAACGTCATCCCGGCCGGCAGCGCGGCGAGGATGCGCTCGCGATAGGCCTGCGCCTGCGCGGTGGTCGTGACCGGCGGCTTCAGGTTCGGCATGACGATGGCGCGGCCGAACTGGCGGGCGGTGTGCGGCAGCACGGCGGCGAGCATGTCGCCGTCTCGCAGGTGCAGGTGCCAGTCGTCGGGACGGGCGAGCGAAAGCGTCGCCGGGGAGGAAGCGTTCGAGGCAGTCATAGGAGGCGTCGTGAGGAACGGGCTTGCCATCGGCGGGGCCGGAACGCGCGTGCGCGGGGCCGACTGACGGCAAACCGCAACACGGGGCCTTTGGCCAGCGGAATCCGCTTTTTACCGCTCAGGGCTCGGTGATATGCTAGAAGCCGCATTGTACCGGGGTTCGCCCGGTTCGTTACCCCCCTGCTTCAGCCTGCCGCCCCACGTAAAATGTGCCAACTCCTTGGAATGAACTGCGCCGCGCCGACGGACGTCACATTCTCCTTCACAGGTTTCGCGGCCCGGGGCGGGCTCACCGATCACCATGCCGACGGCTGGGGCATCGCGTTCTTCGAAGACAAGGCCTGTCGCCTCTTCATCGATCACCAGGCCTCGGCCACGTCGCCGATCGCCGAAATGGTGAAGCGCTACCCGATCAAGTCCAAGAACACGATCGCGCACATCCGCAAGGCGACGCAAGGGCACATCCTGCTCGAGAACAGCCATCCGTTCATGCGCGAGCTGTGGGGCCGGCACTGGATCTTCGCGCATAACGGCGACCTGCAGGACTACGCGCCGGACATGGACGGCAGCGTCTACCATCCGGTCGGCACGACCGACAGCGAACAGGCGTTCTGCGTGCTGATGCAGGGGCTGCGCGAGGCCTTTCCCGGCGCGCAGCCGCCGCTGCCCGAACTGTTCGAGCGCGTCGGCGAGCTGACGCGCGGCATCACCGATCACGGCGTGTTCAACTTCCTGATGTCGAATGGCCAGGCGCTCATCGCGCACTGCTCGACGCGGCTGCACTACCTCGTGCGGCGCTGGCCGTTCTCGACCGCGCATCTCGTCGACGAAGACCTGTCGATCGACTTCGCGAAATACACGACGCCGGAGGATCGCGTCGCGGTGATCGCGACGCAGCCGCTCACCGACAACGAAGTCTGGACCGCATTCGAGCCGGGCGAGCTGATCATGTTCCAGTGCGGCGACGTCGCCGCGCGGATGCGGATTCCGGTGCCCGAGCGCGTGCTCGAGAAGCTGCGCAACCCGTCGCTCGACGCGTCGGCGTCCGCGCCGCGCACGGTGGTTCGCGAAGCGCTCGCCACCGCGGCCGATGGCGATGCCGACGACGCGATCGATTTCTGACGCGCGGCATCGGCCGCTTCCTGCTCACTGCCTGCTGCGCGAGCTTCGTACGACGCGTCCGACGGCGCCCGTCATCAGCGCAAATCGCCCCGCTTCTGCCAATACGGTTTCATTTTGACCACCACCGGCGCAACCGATCGACGTCACGCAACATTTTCTTGATTTTATTAATTTACAAGCGAAAATAAATAAAAGGCGAGACAAGAAAAATAACCACCAATTAAAACAATAAAATCCGGGACCCGCATTTTAGCGCACCCCGTCCGCCGGAACCGTGCGCTATCCCACCTACTCCGGCAGCCCTTCTGGATCTTCACAAAATCCTCCCGAGCCCGCCACCACCATGGCCTTCGGTTCGATCAACCACACAAATCAAAAATACCGCGCATTACGGTTCGCATCATTACAGTTTCCCATTTCTCGATAATCGACGGCCACCGGAATCAGTAGACTGCGCCAATCCT
Source organism: Burkholderia sp. BCC1208 (assembly GCF_902833095.1). Classification (NCBI taxonomy): domain Bacteria; kingdom Pseudomonadati; phylum Pseudomonadota; class Betaproteobacteria; order Burkholderiales; family Burkholderiaceae; genus Burkholderia; species Burkholderia sp. BCC1208. The sequence goes on from NZ_CADFDY010000011.1 coordinate 265,865, forward strand.
CGGTGTAACGAAACACGATTGGCGCGACACGCAGCCACAGCCGCCGCACGCCCCTTCGGATCATTTCCCCACCGCGGAATGCGAATTCGCCGAATGGCGGCGAATGCCACGTCAAAAAGAAGAAAGAGGGGTATGTCGTGAATCACTCATTTCGATCGATATGGAGCGAGGCCGCCGGCTGCTGGGTCGCGGTTGCGGAAACGACCCGGGCGCGCGGCAAGCGCTCGGCCAGCGCATCGGGTTCAAGCCGCCGCACCACGCGCGCAACGACGCGCCGGTCGCCGCTTCGCGTCGCGGCGCTCGGCGCCGCACTGGCGGCTCTGTCGGCCGGCGCCGCGCACGCATCGACCTGCGGCGGCGGCGCCGCAATCGCGAACGGCGGCACCTGCACGCTGGACAGCTTCAGCCCGACGGTCAACGACAACCTGGCCGGCGCCACGACCGTGTCGGGCGGCGACCGGGTCGGCCTGACGGGTGCCTGGACCGGCGCGACCGGCGACATGGGCTATACGCTGACGCCGCTCGGCAGCACGTCCGTCGTATCGGGCAACCCCGACCAGCCGCTGCTGTCGATCGGCGGCAAGACGCGCAGCGTCAGCACGCCCGACTCGATCACCGGCAGCCATACGTCGGTCGCGACCTATGATTCGGGTGCGTTCGCTGCATCGAGCGCCGGCTCGACCAACGTGCCGGTCTATCACGACGTGAACGGCAACCAGTACGTGAACACGCGGATCGGCACCGTCGATCGCTCCGGCGGCACGCTCGACGTGTCGATCGGCGATCCGGCGGGCGCGCCGACGGCGGCCGGCAACGCGATCACGATGGCGCCGAAGCAGACCGACCTGTTCGTCGCGGACGGCACGGGCACCGCGCAAAGCGTCGTCAACTGGAACTCGCGCAACCAGGTCTGGCTCGGCACCGGCGACTATCTCGCGAGCGGCGGCCCCGTCAGCCACGTGCTGCTCGACGTGCCGGCGTATGCAGGCACTTTCACGGCCTTCGACGGCAGCGCATGGACGGTCACTGACGCCGCGTCGCTCGCCGCGTACAACACTTTTCTCGTGCGCTCGGTCCAGAGCGGCGCACTCGGCTCGCAGGCCGCCTACGACCACGCATTCGGCCAGGCCGTCACGTTCTCCACGCAATCGTTCGAGTATGCGAACAACGTGTCGCCCGGCGACAAGAACACGCTGCAGATGGACTACCTGACGGTCATGCACGGCACCGGCGCAAACGCGACGCTGCACATCGGCAAGGACGGCCAGATCGACTTCCGCGGCACCAACACGATCGATTCGAGCTCGGCGGTCCTCGCCGAAAACGGCGCGCACTTCGTCAACGACGGACGGCTGTCGGGCGACTTCACGCTCGTGCGCCTGCTGACCGGCGCGAGCGGCGTGAACAACGGCGTGATCTCGTCCGGCTACGCAGCCGGCGACAACTTCAACACGGGCGGCGCGGCGCTGCCCTACAACTTCAGCCTCGGCGCGTACACCGAGGGCAGCGGCATCTACGCGAACGGCGCCGGCACGACTTTCGTCAACAACGGCGTGATGAACGTCGGCGCGTGGACCTTCAACGGCACGCGCCCCGACCTGCAGAACTACGCGGTCGCCGCCACGGACGGCGCGCGCGCGTCGAACGCCGGCACGATCAACGTCGGCGTCAACGCGACGACGCTCGACAGCCAGGTGATCGGCGGCCTCGTCGCCGGCGGCAGCTTCACGAACGAAGCCGGCGGCACGATCTATCTCGGCCGCGCCGCGCAGTACGACGCCGCGTCGCCCGAAGCCGCGAACGACGTCGCGCTGTCCGCGCACGCGTACGGCATTCTTCTCGGCGCGTCGGGCACCGCGAGCAACCTCGGCACGATCGTGATCGGCGCGCAGATGCAGAACGGCGCCGCGCTGGCGAGCATCGGGTCGACCGCCGGCACGCTGACCAACGCGGGCGCGATCGTCGTCAACGGCGCCGCGCCCGGCACGCCGCTCGCCAACGTCGGCATGCTCGCCGCCGACACCGCGGCGGACGTGACCAACACGGGCACGATCACGCTGAATGGCGTAAACGGCATCGGCATCATGGTCGTCGGGACCGGCACGCATGCGACGGCCGCGACGTCGACCGGCACGATCAACGTGGCCGGCGGTCTCGATCCCGCGTCGGGCACGCGCAACTACGGCGTCTGGGCCGAGGGGCCGCTCGCGAAGGCCACGATCGACGGTGCGCTCAACCTGACCGGCGTCGGCGCGATCGGCGTGCATGCGCGTTCGGGCGCGACGATCGACGTCGGTGCGAACGCCGTGCCGGCCTTCACGTCCGGCACCCACCAGATCGGCTTCTATGCATACGGCGCAGGCTCGACGATCAACGTCGCCGCGCAGCACCTGAGCGTCGATACCGACGATTCGACGCTGTTCCGCGTCGCCGGCGGCGCGGCCTACGCGGGTACGTCGGCGGCCGGCGCGCTGACGACCGACGTCAACGGCCAGCGGGCGCGCGGCGTACTGGCGACCGACGCGGGCACCACGTTGTCGACCGGCAACGCGATCTACAACGTCAAGGGCGCGAACGGCGTTGCGATCGCCGTGGAAGGCGGCGCGAAGGGCACGATCGACGCCGGGGCGACGATCGGCCTGAGCGCGGCCGGCGCGACCGCGGGCATCGTCGACGGCCAGGCGCACGATCTCGCCGGCGCGAATGCCGGCGCGCCGGTCGCGACGACGCTGACCAACGATGCCGCCGTCACGTCGTCGACCGCCGGCGTGACCGGCTTCATCGCGCAAAACCTCGGCACGCTCGAGAATCGCGGCACGGTGTTGCTGACCGGCGCCGGCTCGACGGGTGTCGTGGCCGGCACGCTCGGCACGGTGAACAACGCGTCGACGATCCGGGTCTCCAACGGCACGGGCGCGCTCGTGCAGGGTGCGTCGGCCACGCTCGCCAATGCGGGATCGATCGAAGCCGACGACGGCATCGCGGGCGTGCGCCTGACGGGGGCCGGTGCATCGGTCGCGCTATCGGGCGCCGGCACCGTCATCGCGAACGGCAGCGCCGACGGCGTGCTGATCGACTCGACCGTCGCGGGCGGCGGTATCGCGGCCGGCGCGACGTCGATCGCGGTCGGCGGGTCGGGCAGCGGGATCCGCAACCTCGGTGCGAATGCAACGATCGCGCTGTCCGGCACGCAGGTCGCCACGACCGGCAACGGCGCCGCCGGCCTGACGTCGACCGGCGCGGGCGCGCGCATCGCGACCGATGCGGCCACGGTCGTCCGCACGGCGGGCGCCGATGCGCGCGGCCTGTTCGTGTCCGGGGCCGATTCCACACTCACGGCCAATGGAACGACCGTCGCGACGACCGGCACGAACGCCCATGCGATCGTCATGGACGCCGGCGCGACGGCCCTGCTGTCGGGCACGAAAATTTCGACATCGGGGGGCGCGGCCGACGCCATCGTCGTGCAAAACGGCGGCCGCATCGCCGATGCGGGGTCGTCGCTCGCCAGCGCGGCCGGCAACGGCGCAACCGCGAACAGCGGCGGCGTGCTCGCGTTGACCGGCACGGCGCTCACGGGCGCGACGGCCGGCGTGCTGACGTCGGACACGCTCGCGAACGGCGCGGCCAGCTCGGTACTCGTCGACGGCGGCAGCGTGACGTCCGCCACCGGGCCGGCCTTCGCCGCGCGCGGCGGCACGGCCAACATCGCGGTGCGCAACGGCACGGTCGTGACGGCCGGCAACGGCACGCTGCTGAACCTCACGAACGGCAGCACGGTCACGTTCGACGCATCGGCGGTGAACCTCGCGGGCGACATCGTTTCCGACGCGTCGAGCACCGGCAACGTGTTCCTCGCGAACGGCACGACGCTGACCGGGAAGATCGACCCGGTCGCGCTGACCATCGACGGCACGAGCACGTGGCGCATGACGGGCAGCTCGGTCGTGAGCCGCCTGAGCAACGCGGGCCTCGTCGCGTTCGCCGCGCCGACCGGCTCGCCGACGCTGACCGGCAGCTACAAGACGCTGACGACCGGCGGCTACGTCGGCAATGGCGGCACGATCGCGCTGAACACGTATCTGGGCGCCGACGCGTCGCCGACCGACCGGCTGATCGTGAACGGCGGCGCGGCGAGCGGCACGACCGGCCTGAAGATCGCCAACACGGCCGGCACCGGCGCGCGGACGACCGGCGACGGGATTCCCGTGGTCGTCACGGCCAACGGCGGCACGACCGCCGCGTCGGCGTTCCATCTCGCGGGTCCGGTACAGGCCGGCGCCTATGAGTACCGACTCTATCGCGGCGGGCAAAGTGATGCGAACGGCTGGTACCTGCGTTCGCAACTCGACCAGACCGACCCCGGCGACCCGATCCACCCGTCCGGCGGCGGCGACGGCGGCAGCGACGGGAATGGCAACGGCAACGGCGGCGCGCTCGCGTATCGTCCGGGCGTCTCCGGCTACGCGATGACGCCGCTGCTGAACGCCGACTACGGCTTCTCGACGCTCGGCCGGCTGCACGAGCGCGTCGGCGACATCTACAACGTCGAGCAGCAGCAGCCCGGCAATCGCGACGGCGTGTGGGGGCGCATCGGCGGCCAGAGCCTCGATGCGAACGCGGGCCGCTTCTCGGCCGACGAACGCACGTTCTTCGCGCAGTTCGGCAAGGACTGGACCCTCGACCAGGCGCCGAACGGCGCCGGCAGCACGCATGCGGGCGTCACGGCCAGCATCGGCGTGTCGAATGCGAGCTTCAGCGACATGGCGCGCGCGAGCTCGCCCGACCTGTCGACGTCGACGGGCTCGGTCGAGATGCACGCGCAGAGCGTCGGCGGCTACTGGACGCGCTACCTGTCCGACGGCACCTACTTCGACAGCGTCGGACAGCTCACGCACTACGGCAACCGCTATCGCGACAGCTACGGCAACGAAGCGTCGCAGAACGGCTTCGGCGTCGCGCTGTCGCAGGAAGTCGGCAAGCCGTTCGCGATCGGCACGTTGCCGGTCGCGGTCGAGCCGCAGGCGCAGTTGATGTATCAGTATCTGAAGCTGAACGGCTTCAACGACAACGTGTCGGCCGTGTCGGGCACGACGACGAATGCGTTGCGCGGCCGCGTCGGCGTGCGCATCTTCCGGCCGAACCTCCAGTCGGACGCGGGCGGCGGCGCCGCGACGCCGTACTTCACGGCCGACGTGCTGCACGACTTCCTGTCGCCGGGGCAGACCGTCGTCGGCGGCACGCCGTTCGCGACGCATCTCGGGCGCACGTGGTACGAGCTCGGCGTCGGCGTGACGGCCGGCTTCGGCAAGTCCGGCGAGCTGTACGCGAATGCGAAGATCGCGCGCAACATCGGCGGCGATTACCGGCGCGGGATCGTCGGGCAGGTCGGCTACCGGTACAGCTGGTAACGCCCGGCGGCCGACGAAAAAAAACCGCCCGGCTACTTGCCGGGCGGTTTTTGCATGGGTGCGCGCAGGACGCGCGAGCGCTCAGTGCAGAATCTTCGCGAGGAAGTCCTTCGCGCGATCCGACTTCGGATTCGCGAAGAAATCCTCCTTGCGGTCGTCCTCGACGATCGCGCCCTGATCCATGAAGATCACGCGATGGGCGACCTTCTTCGCGAAGCCCATCTCGTGCGTGACGACCATCATCGTCATCCCTTCCTTCGCGAGTTGCACCATCACGTCGAGCACCTCGTTGATCATCTCGGGATCGAGCGCGGACGTCGGTTCGTCGAACAGCATCGCGATCGGGTCCATCGACAGCGCGCGCGCGATCGCGACACGCTGCTGCTGGCCGCCCGACAGCTGGCCCGGAAACTTGTGCGCATGCGCCTTCAGGCCGACGCGATCGAGCAGCTTCATGCCCTTCTCGGCCGCTTCGTCCTTGCCGCGGCCGAGCACCTTGATCTGTGCGAGCGTCAGGTTCTCGGTGATCGACAGGTGCGGGAACAGCTCGAAATGCTGGAACACCATCCCGACCTTCGAGCGCAGCTTCGACAGGTTCGTCTTCTTGTCGCCGACCGACTGGCCGTTCACGAGGATCTCGCCCTGCTGGAACGGCTCCAGGCCGTTCACGGTCTTGATCAGCGTCGACTTGCCGGAGCCCGACGGGCCGCACACGACGACCACTTCGCCTTTCTTGACCTCGGTCGTGCAATCGGTGAGGACCTTGAACTGGCCGTACCACTTCGAAACGTTCTTGATGGAAATCATCGTGTGACCTTTTTCTGGAGACCCTTGACGAGAACAGACGCCAACGAGCAAATCACGAAATAGCATGCGCCGGCGAACAGGACCATCTCGACGGTCGTGCCGTCGCGATCGCCGATGTTGGCGGCCGTGCGGAAGAAGTCCGCGAGACTGATCACGTACACGAGCGACGTATCCTGGAACAGGACGATCGCCTGCGTGAGCAGCAGCGGCACCATCGCGCGGAACGCCTGCGGCAGGATCACGAGGCGCATCGCCTGCGCGTAGTTCATCCCGAGCGCGAACGCGGCATTCACCTGCCCGCGCGGCACCGACTGGATGCCGGCGCGGATGATCTCGGAATAATACGCGGCTTCGAACAACGAGAACGCGACCATTGCCGACGCGAGGCGGATGTCGATCGTCGGCGACAGCCCGAGCACGCCCTGCAGCAGCTGCGGCACGATCAGGAAGAACCACAGCAGCACCATCACGAGCGGGATCGAGCGAAACACCGTCACGTACGCTTTCGCGAACCACGCGAGCGGCTTCACGCCGGACAGCCGCAGCAGCGCCAGCACCGTGCCCCAGACGATCCCGACCACGATCGCGATCAGCGTGATCTTGAACGTGACGATCGCGCCCGACCACAGCGTCGGCAGCGCGCCGGGAATACTACTCCAGTCGAACTGATGCATCACTTGCCTCCGATATAGCCGGGCAGCCGCGTACGGCCTTCGATCCAGCGCATGAACGCCATCACGACGAGGTTGATCAGCACGTAGGCGAGCGTGACCGCGATGAACGACTCGTAGGTCTGCGCGGTGTAGTCGACGAGCTGGCGCGCCTGCGCGGACAGATCGAGCAGGCCGATCGTCGACGCGACGGCGGAGTTCTTGAAGATGTTCAGGAATTCCGACGTAAGCGGCGGCACGATGATCCGGTACGCCACGGGCAGCAGCACGTAGCGATACGTCTGCCATTGCGTGAAGCCCATCGCGAGGCCGGCCGCGCGCTGGCCCTTCGGCAGCGCGTTGATCCCCGAGCGCACCTGTTCGCACACGCGCGCGCCCGTGAACAGGCCGAGACAGATGATCGACGCGGTAAAGAACTGCGTGCCGGGCGGCAACTGCTTGATCCAGGTGCCGATCGACGCGGGCAGCAGCTCGGGTATCACGAGATACCAGACGAAGAACTGCACGATCAGCGGAATGTTCCGGAAGATCGACACGTAGACGGTGCCGATCGCGGCCAGCCATTTGTTCGGCACGGTGCGCAGCACGCCGAACAGCGATCCGACGATCAGCGCGATGACCCAGGCGGCGAGCGACACTTCGACCGTCACCCAGAAGCCGGACACCAGCCATCCGAAATAAGTCGTCGGCTCGCCGGTCGACACGGGGCTCAGGAAGATGCCCCAGTTCCAGTGGTAAGACATGGGCAAGACTCCAGCAAAAAGAAACGGAAGAAGCATGGCCTCTTCCGTCTCATGAGCGTCATTTCTGCATCAACGGCAGTGTGGTCAGTCGAGCGCCTTGTCGTTCGGGTTCGCGTACAGCTTCTTCATCGACTCGGACAGCGGGAAGTTCAGGTTCAGCCCCTTCGGCGGGATCGGGTTCTCGAACCACTTCGCGTAGATCTTCGCTGCTTCGCCCGACTTCTCGACTTGCGAGATCGCGTCGTCGACGACCTTCTTGAAGTCGGTGTCGCCCTTGCGCATCATGCAGCCGTAAGCCTCTTCCGATTGCGGCGTGCCGACGATCACCCACTCGCCCGGCTGCTTCGCCTTCGCGCGCTCGCCCGCGAGCAGCGCGTCATCCATCATGAACGCGACCGCGCGGCCCGATTCCAGCGTGTTGAACGAATCGCCGTGATCCTTCGCGCTGATGATGCTCATGCCGAGCTGCTTGTCGTTGTTCATCTTGCGCAGCAGGCGCTCCGACGTCGTGCCGGCAGTCGTCACGACCGTCTTGCCCTTCAGGTCGGCGAAATCCTTGACGCCGGAATCCTTCTTCGTCATCAGGCGCGTGCCGATCACGAAGATCGTGTCGGAGAACGCGGCCTGCTGCTGACGCTCGACGTTGTTGGTCGTCGAGCCGCACTCGATGTCGACCGTGCCGTTCTGTACCAGCGGAATACGGTTCTGCGACGTGACGGGGATGTTCTTCACCTGCAGGTTCGGCAGATTCAGCTTCTTCTTCACCGCGTCCACGACCTTCAGCTGGAAGTCGCGCGAATAGCCGACCACCTGCTGGTTCTGGTCATAGTAGGAGAACGGAATCGACGATTCGCGGTGGCCCAGCGCGATCACGCCCGTGTCCTTGATCTTCTTCAGCGTGCCCGTCTCCTGAGCGTGCGCGCCGCTTGCGAACGCGCAAAGCGCCGCCACCATCAGGACTGCCTTGTGGTATTTCATTTTTGGTCATCTCCTTGGCTAAAACCCGCGCCAGTGTATCAAAGTAATATTTTTGAAAGTACTGGTTGTTTACCGCACTACGAATCGCCCTGTGCGGAGCCGTCCTCCCGGCTCCGGGCACGCCGAATGCGCGCGCGGGCGATGCCGGATCCGGCATCGCCCGCGAGGGTTCATATCCCCAATCGGGTGGATTGCGTCATGAATCGATCATCATCTACGATCAGGGATAGAGGCCGCGCATTTCGCGCGCCATCAGGATGCGCTTGCACGCGACGATGAACGCCGCCGTACGCACCGTCACCTTGTGCTCTTCCGCGACCGCCCACACGCCGGCGAACGCTTCGCGCATCACGCGCTCGAGACGGTGGTTGATCTCGTCTTCCGTCCAGAAGAAGCTCGAGAAATCCTGCACCCACTCGAAGTACGACACGGTCACGCCGCCTGCGTTCGCGATCACGTCGGGGATCACGAGCACGCCGTTCGCGCTCAGGATGTCGTCGGCCGCCGTCGTCGTCGGGCCGTTCGCGCCTTCGACGATGATCTTCGTGCGGATCTTCGCCGCGTTCTTCTCGGTGATCTGGTTTTCCAGCGCCGCCGGGATCAGGATGTCGGTCTCGACCGTCCAGAACTCGTCGTTCGGCATCGGCTCGGCGCCTTCGAAGCCCGCGACGCCGCCCGTGCGTGCGACGTGGTCGAGCAGCTTGTTCGAATCGAGGCCGGCCGGCTGGTAGATCGTGCCCGTGTGATCCTGCACCGCGATCACCTTCGCGCCCGCTTCCTGGAACAGCTTCGCCGCGATGCCGCCGACGTTGCCGAAGCCCTGCACCGCGATGCGCGCGCCTTCGATTTCCAGGCCCTTCTTCTTCGCCGCTTCGCAGCCGACGACGAACACGCCGCGGCCCGTCGCTTCCTTGCGGCCGAGCGAGCCGCCGAGCGCGATCGGCTTGCCGGTCACGACGCCGGTCGACGTCTGGCCCTGGTTCATCGAGTAGGTGTCCATCATCCACGCCATCACCTGTTCGTTGGTGTTGACGTCCGGCGCCGGAATGTCGGTGTTCGGGCCGATGATGATGCCGATTTCGCTGGTGTAGCGACGCGTCACGCGCTCGAGCTCACCGCGCGACAGCTTGCGCGGGTCGACGCGGATGCCGCCCTTCGCGCCGCCGTACGGCACGTTCACGGCCGCGTTCTTCACGGACATCCATGCCGACAGCGCCATCACTTCCGACAGCGTCACGTCCTGGTGGTAGCGCACGCCGCCCTTGCCCGGGCCGCGCGACACGTTGTGCTGCACGCGATAGCCCTCGAAGTGCGCGACGGTGCCGTTGTCGAGCTCGATGGGGCAGTCGACGATCAGGATGCGCTTCGGGCGCTTCAGCGTTTCGAGCCAGCGCGACAGCGAACCGAGGTACGGCGCGACGCGATCGACCTGCCGAAGATAGTTGCCCCACGGGCCGAGATCGTCGGCGTGCAGGTAGGACGGGATGGACTGCTGTTGCGAAGACATGGATGCTCCAACGTTCAACGGATTGCGCACATTGTCGAAAAAGCCGTTTTTTTTATCCAATGCCGTTTGTTTATTCGATTATGCGTTTCTTGCATGATCGCGATTTTTCGCAAAATCGCGGTCGATTTGCGCAAGAACGCCCGCGATCCGCCGGGCATCGCGTTCGTGAAAAATCGGTTGGCCAGCGCGCGGGCCGGCCGGCGGACAGCCGTCCGACAGGCGCTGCAAGGCCGCCGTCAGCCGGCCGGCCGATCGGCGCCGGATTAACCGTCGGCGGTTAACCGGCGGTATCGCCGGAGGCCTCGCGCAGTTCGTCGCGCACGACCTCCCACAGCGCGCGCACGAGCTTCTGGCGCGGATCGTCGCCCTGCAGCGCGAGCTTGTCGCAGTACAGCCGGATCTCCATCGTCAACGTGAACGGATGCGCGCCGCCGCCGCGCGCCGACCGGTCGAGCCGGATCAGCCGGCCGCCCGCGACCGCATCGTCGACCGCGCTGTGCGGCAGGAACGCGACGCCGTGGCCCGCAAGCGCCATCGCTTTCAGCCCTTCGGCCATGTCGGTTTCGTACACGCGATCGAGGAACAGCCGCGTCGGCGCGTTCGCGATGATGACTTCGGTCATCCGGCCGAGATACGCGTTCGGCGTATACGACAGATACGGCACGCGCGCGTCGGCCGCGCCCGGCAGCGTATGGCGCGGCCGGCCCGCGCGGCCGGGCGCCGAGAACGGGCTGATCGGCTCGCTGCCGAGAATCAGCATGTCGTAGCGAGCCGGGTCGAGCGCGACCGGGTGGCTCGGGTGGTGGTAGCCCATCACGAGGTCGCAGCCGCCCTCGACGAGCGATAGCACCGCGTCGTGCACGTTCAGCGCGCGCAGCCGCGTGTGAACCTGGCCCATCTTCGCCTCGATCCGCTCGAGCCAGCGCGGGAAATACGTGAGCGACAGCGTGTGCGGCACCGCGAATTCGATCGTCGGCACCGGCGCGCCGACGTGGCCGCGCAGCAGCGTCCTTGCCTCGTGCGCCTGCGACAGCATCGTCAGCGCCTGCTCGTAGAAGATCTGCCCGGCCTGCGTGAGCCGGGTCGGATAGACCGAGCGATCGATCAGCTCGGTCGCGAGCCACGCCTCGAGCGCCTGGATGCGCCGCGAAAACGCCGGCTGCGACACGTGCCGCAGCTCGGCGGACCGGCTAAAGCTGCGCGTTTCCGCGAGCGAGACGAAGTCTTCGAGCCATTTCAGTTCCATGCGGGCGGGCGCGGCGGGCGGCGGTCGGGAAGAAGCCTGCATTCTACCGGCGGGCAGGCCGCGCCGGCGGCCCGGCCGGCGGCCCGACGAGCCGGCGCGAGCGCCTGCCGGCTGGCCATTCGCGCGCCGCCCGCGCATCGCTCGCCCGTGGCGCCCGCGCACCGGACCGGTTCGGCCGGAATCGTCCCGCGCCGATGGTAAAATACCGGATTCCCTCCCCTCGCTCGACCCGGCCTCAAGGCCCCGCCCGATCATGTCCGACACTCGTCCCGATACGCTTTTCGCCCTCACCGCGCTCTCGCCCATCGACGGCCGCTACGCCAGCAAGACCGAAGCGCTGCGCGACTGGCTCTCCGAAGCCGCCTTCATGCGCCACCGCGTCACCGTCGAGGTGCACTGGCTGATCGCGCTGTCGCGCGCCGGCTTCGCGGAAGTCCCGCGCTTCTCGGAAGCGTCCGAGCAGTTCCTGCTGCAGCTCGCCGAGCGCTTCACCGCGCACGACGCCGCGCGCATCAAGGAAATCGAGCGCGTGACGAACCACGACGTGAAGGCCGTCGAATACTGGCTGAAGGAATCGGTGAAGGGCCAGGCCGAACTCGAGAAGGCCAGCGAATTCATCCACTTCGCGTGCACGTCCGAGGACATCAACAACACGTCGCACGGGATGATGCTCGCCGGCGCGCGCGAACACGTGATCCTGCCGGCGCTGCGCACGGTCTACCAGCGCCTCGTCGCACTCGCGCACGCACACGCCGAACAGCCGATGCTGTCGCGCACGCACGGCCAGCCGGCCAGCCCGACGACGCTCGGCAAGGAACTCGCGAACGTCGCCGCCCGCCTCGCCCGCGCGATCGCGCGCATCGAGAAGGTCGAGATCCTCGGCAAGATGAACGGGGCGGTCGGCAACTTCAACGCGCATCTTTCCGCGTATCCGGAATTTGACTGGGAAGCGTTCTCGCGCGACGTGATCGAAAACCGCCTGAAGCTCACGTTCAACCCGTACACGATCCAGATCGAGCCGCACGACTACATGGCCGAGCTGTTCGACGCCGTCGCGCGCGCGAACACGATCCTGCTCGATCTCGACCGCGACGTGTGGGGCTACATCTCGGTGGGCTACTTCAAGCAGAAGACGAAGGCCGGCGAAATCGGCTCGTCGACGATGCCGCACAAGGTCAACCCGATCGACTTCGAGAACTCGGAAGGCAACCTCGGCCTCGCGAACGCGACGCTGCGCCACCTCGCCGACAAGCTGCCGGTGTCGCGCTGGCAGCGCGACCTGACCGACTCGACGGTGCTGCGCAACATGGGCGTCGCGCTCGGCTACTCGCTGCTCGCGTACGATTCGCTGATCCGCGGCCTCGACAAACTCGAAGTGAACCCGCAGCGCCTGAACGACGATCTCGACAACTGCTGGGAAGTGCTCGCGGAGCCGGTGCAGACGGTGATGCGCCGCTACGGCATCGAGAACCCGTACGAGCAGCTGAAGGAGCTGACGCGCGGCAAGGGCATCACGCGCGAAGCGCTGCAGGAATTCGTCGGCACGCTCGCGATCCCGCAGGACGCGAAGGACCGCCTGCTCGCGATGACGCCGGCATCGTACATCGGCAAGGCCGTCGAACTCGCGAAGCGGATCGCATAAGCACCACCGTCGCCCGACAAAAAACCCGATGCGAGCAATCGCATCGGGTTTTTTCATGGGCGCGCGCGGGGCGAAGATCAGAACGAAATCATCCGGCCCGGGTTGAGCGCGCTCATCACGCTCATCGCGGCCTTCGCGGCCGGGATCGCGATCGGCGACAACTGCCGGCCGAGCGGAATCGCGCGATGGTCGATGCCCGTGAGCATCGAGAAATCATCGTTGCGGCCGACGAAATCGTCGCAGATCGCCTGGCCGATCCGCACCGTCTGCGCGACGCCGTGGCCGCTCCAGCCCTGCACCATGTACATCGGCACGCGACCGTCGGTCTTGCGGCTGTCGGTGGCGCCGTTCAGCGTGAAATCGCTGACGCCGCTCCAGCAGTAGTCGAGCGCGAAGCTGCCGTCCGCCTGCGGAAACACCGTGTTCAGGCGAGTCAGCAGATACGCGTTGACGTCGGGCTGCGCCCAGCAACTGCCGGTGCCCTGCCCGCCGAACAGCAGGCGGTTGCCGCGCACCGGCCGGTAGTAGTCGATCTGGAACTGCGTGTCGTACACCGGCATGCCGGCCGGCATCAACGTCGCGACGTCGACGTCGAGCGGCGCCGTCACGCTCACGTACGTAAAGAACGGCACCGTGGTCCCCGCGCCGTCGTCGAGCAGCCGGAACGTCGTGTTGTGCAGCGCGAGCACGACGCCGCGGCGCGCGGTGATCGTGCCGCCCGGCGTCGTCGCGACGACGCCCGCGGGCGTCTCCTCGAGCTCGAGCACCTCGGTACCCTCGAACAGCGCGCCGCCGTTCAGCCGGAAGCCGTGCACCATGCCGCGCACCAGCGCGAGCGGGTGAATCTGGCCGCCGAGCGCGTCGATCGCCGCGCCGTGATACAGCCCCGAGCGCACGTATTCGTCGTGCAGCTGATGGCGGCCGACGAGCGTCACGCCCGCATCGCCGAGATGGCGGCGCGCATCCGCGCCGTCGAGCAGCGCGCTCATGTGGCCGGGGTGAACCGCCGCCGTGACGTGGCCGCGCTTGCGGTCGAGATCGAGCGCGTAACGCGCGCCGATCTCGTCGATGAGGCCCATCGACTCGGCCGATGCGAAGCGCCACAGCCGCTTCGCATCGGCGTGCGACAGGTGGTCGATCATGTCGGCGGCTTCCCAGCGCGCGAGGCCGGGCGTCAGCTGCCCGCCGTTGCGGCCCGACGCGGCCGAGCCGACGTGATGCTTGTCGACGAGGATCGTGTCGACGCCCGCTTGCGCGAGATGCAGCGCCGCCGATGCGCCGAGCAGGCCCGCGCCGATCACGAGCACGTCGCAGACGGCGTCGCGCGTCAGCGGCGCGCCGTTTTCATGGCGCGACAGCGACGCCTCGTACCAGTTGGCCGGACGCTCGCCGTCGTAGCGGGCCGGGTCGCACCAGTTCCAGTTGTCTTTTTCGATGTTCAGTTGCGTTTGCTCGAAACGCGCTTCGCCCTGGATCAGGGGTTTGTTATCGGACGTCATGATTGACCTTGCATGATGGGGCCGCCTGTCGATGAGCCTTCTGGCTTCGCGGGTGGGGCAGCCGGTTCCACATGGGAGTCAACGAGAAAAGAGGCGCGAGGGCCCGTGTTGACGGCGGGCACGCTCGTGCCGCCTGGATCCCGGACTGTGCGAAAGCACGTATTGAAAGGTGCCGGGACACCCAATTTCTACACCGCAGAAATAATTCTACAGTGTAGAATAAGCTTTCGTCAAGTTTACAGCCGGCGCCATGCCGGCCTGCCGGCCCGCCTCGATGACAGACAAACCCGCCCAAGGCCCGCGCGGTCTCGACAAGGACGCGATCGTCGCCGCCGCGCTCGCGCTGCTCGAAGACGTCGGCGAAACCGCGTTCAGCGTGCGCAAGCTCGCGCAAACGGTCGGCTGCGACCCGATGAGCGTGCTGTATCACTTCAAGTCGAAGGAGGGCTTGAGCCGCGCGATCGCGAATGCGCTGTCGCGCTCGCTCGTGCCGGTCGATCCGTCGCAGCCGTGGCGCGAACGGCTGCGCGACCTCGCGCGCCAGTACCGCGCGCTCGCGCTGCGCTACCCGGCCGCGTTCGCGCTGCTGCAGCGGCACATGAGCACGGGGCCGGCCGATCTCGCGCACATCGAGGCCGTGCATCGCGCACTGACCGACGCCGGCATCCCGCGCGCGGCGCTGCCGTCGGTATGCGTCGGCTGGTACGCGAGCGTGATCGGCCTCGCCGCCGCCGAGGCGGGCGGCCTCACGCGCGCCGCGAACGATGTCGAGCTCGCGGAAATGCACGCGCTGTCCGACGCCGGGCATCCGCTCGTCAAATCGGCCGCCCCGCTCTATGCGCGGCTCGATCCGGCCGTCGTGCACGACACGATGCTCGACGTGCTGCTCGACGGCATCGCGCAACGCGCGCGGACGGCCTGACCCGCGTACGCCCCGCCAACGAAAAAGGCGCCCGAAGGCGCCTTTTCCATGACGATGACCGCGAACGCGCTCAGTGCGAGTGCGCGAGGCCGATCTTCAGCATGACCTGATCGACGATCTGCTCGGGCGTCAGCTCGATGCTGACCTCGATCGCTTCGTCCGGGCCCGGCTCCTCGAGCGTGTCGAGCTGGCTTTTCAGCAGCGACGGATCGAAGAAATGGCCGGTGCGGCTCTTCAGGCGCTCTTGCAACACCTCGAACGAGCCCTTCAGATACACGAACCGCACGTCGGTATCGGTGCCGCGCAGCACGTCGCGGTACGAACGCTTCAGCGACGAGCACGTGAACACGGCCGTCTCGCCCGCGCGCTGCTTTTCCTCGATGGCCGCGCGGATCGTGCGCAGCCACGGCCAGCGGTCTTCATCGGTCAGCGGAATGCCGTGGTGCATCTTTTCCTTGTTCGCCGCGCTGTGAAACGCGTCGCCGTCGGTATAGCTGCACGACAGGCGTTCCGCCAGCATTTCGCCGATCAGCGACTTGCCGGCGCCCGACACGCCCATTGCGATCAGAATCATTGACTACCCCTTGTTACAGAACCATGCTCAGCAGCAACGTGAAACTGAGACCCAGCACCGAGATGATGGTTTCAAGCAGCGACCAGGTCTTGAACGTCTGACCGACCGTCATCCCGAAGTATTCCTTGATCAGCCAGAAACCGCCGTCGTTCACGTGCGAGAAGATCAGCGAGCCCGAGCCCGTCGCGAGCACCAGCAGCTCCGGGCTGACCGTCGTGCCGGCCGCCGCCGCGATCGGCGCGACGATGCCGCAGGCCGTCGTCATCGCGACCGTCGCCGAACCCGTCGCGAGACGCATCAGCGCCGCGACGAACCAGCCGAGCAGCAGCGGCGACAGGTGCGCGTGCTTCGCGGTCTCGACGATCTGCTGCGAGATGCCGCTGTCGCGCAGGACGCCGCCGAAGCCGCCGCCCGCGCCGACGATCAGCGTGATGCCGGCGATCGGCGCCAGGCACTCGCCGCAGAACTTCTGGATCTGGTCGCGGTTGAAGCCCTGCAGCTTGCCGAACGTGAAGAAGCTCACGAGCACGGCGATCAGCAGCGCGACGTCCGAGTTGCCGGCAAAGCGCAGCAGGTTGTTCGGCAGCGACTTCGGCGCGAACACCAGGTCGGCCCAGCTGCCGATGAGCATCAGCACGACGGGCAGCAGGATCGTGAACAGCGTGATGCCGAAGCTCGGCAGTTCGCGCTTGCGGCCCTCAGCATTCGAATCGACGAATTGCGATGCGAGCGGGTTGTTTTCCGGCAGCTTCACGAACTTCGAGATCGTCAGCGCGAACAGCGGACCCGCGATGATCGCGGTCGGCACGCCGACGATCAGACCGAAGGCGATCGTCTTGCCGATATCGGCGCCGTATTGCTGGACGGCCAGCAGCGCGGCCGGGTGCGGCGGGATCAGCCCGTGCACGACCGACAGGCCGGCCACCATCGGCAGGCCGACGACGAGCAGCGACTTGCCGGTGCGCTTCGCGACGTTGAACGCGATCGGGATCAGCAGCACGAAGCCGACTTCGAAGAACACCGGCAGGCCGACGATGATCGCGACGAACATCATCGCCCAGTGGATGTTCTTTTCACCGAACCAGTCGATCAGCGTGGTCGCGATCCGTTCGGCGCCGCCCGATTCGGCCATCATCTTGCCGAGCATCGTGCCGAGGCCGACGACGATCGCAATGTGGCCGAGCGTGCCGCCGGTACCCGTTTCGAACGACTTGACGATCTTGTCCATCGGCATGCCGACGACGAGACCGAGGCCGAGCGAAACGATGATCAGCACCAGGAACGGGTAGATCTTGTAGCGCGCGATCATCAGGATCAGCGCGGCAATCGCGATCAGCGTGAATACGAGCAGCATGCTGCCTTGTACGGCCCCCATGTGGCACTCCTCCTAGAATTGTTCGAAACCGGGCGAGTCGTTGCGAGTATGCCCGGCTATGCAGGTCTCCGAAACACGGGGGTACCCCCCGTCAGGACGCTGAATTTTACTTATCTTTGCGATCCGCGGATAGAACCGGTTCCATCAGCAAAAACCCTCGGTAAAACAAGCACTAAGCGCCTGTATCCCGAGGGTCAATTCGTCATTTCGTACAAGTTTTAACGGGGCAGCTGGCTCGCCGCTTGCGCGAGGCGCGTGACTTCGGCCCAATCCTGCGCGGCGAGTGCGGCCTTCGGCGTGAGCCACGAGCCGCCGACGCACACGACGTTCGGCAGTTTCAGGAAGTTCGGCGCGGTGTCGACCGTGATGCCGCCGGTCGGGCAGAACTTCAGCGCCGGGAACGGACCGTGGAACGCCTGCAGCATCGGCACGCCGCCCGCCTGCTGCGCGGGGAAGAACTTCACGATGTCGTAGCCGAATTCGAGCGCCTGGATGATGTCGCTCGGCGTCATCACGCCCGGCAGCAGCGGCAGGCCGGCGTCGAGCGACGCGAGATGCAGGTCCTTCGTCAGGCCCGGCGATACGCCGAATTTCGCGCCCGCGCGCTTGGCCTGCGCGCAGTGCTCGGGCTTCGTGATCGTGCCGACGCCGACGACGATGTCGTCCGCGAGCTGGCTCGCGCGCTGGATCGCCTCCAGGCCCGCCGGCGTGCGCAGCGTGATCTCGAGCACCTTCACGCCGCCCGCGTGCAATGCCCGCGACACGTTTTCGCCCTGCTCGACCGAGTCGAATGCGAGCACCGGGATGACCGGGCCCAGCTTCACGATTTCAGCAATCGTCTTCATTGAATTGGCTCCTTGAAATTCATGCGGCGACGCTGACGGCCGTTTCGCCGACCAGCGTCCCGAAAACCGATGCGCCCTGCTCGGCCGGCGCCGCGGCCGCGCGGAACACGCCGAACAGTTCGCGCCCGAAACCGACTTCGTTCTCGGCCTGGTGCCGCGGCTGCGCGACCGGGCGCGCGTGCCACTCGGCGTCGTCGACCTCGATGTCGAGCACGCCGGCTTCCGCGTCGATCACGAGCGTGTCGCCCGTCTTCACCTTGCCGATCGGGCCGGCCAGCAACGCTTCCGGCGACACATGGATCACGGCCGGCACCTTGCCCGATGCGCCCGACATGCGGCCGTCGGTCACCAGCGCGACGTGGAAACCCTGATCCTGCAGCACGCCGAGCAGCGGCGTCAAACGGTGCAGCTCGGGCATGCCGTTGGCGCGCGCGCCCTGGAAGCGCACCACCGCGACGAAATCGCGCTTCAGTTCGCCGCGATCGAACGCTTCCTGCACGGCTTCCTGCGAGTCGAACACGATCGCGGGCGCCGTCACCTTGCGGTGCTCCGGCGCGACCGCCGAGATCTTGATCACGCCGCGGCCGAGCCGCCCTTGCATCAGGCGCAGGCCGCCGTCCGGCTGGAACGGCTCGCGAATGCCGCGCAGCACCTTCGTGTCGTGGCTCTCGGCCGCGCCGTCGATCCACGTCAGCTTGCCGTCGATCAGCTTCGGCTCCTTCGTGTAGTGCGAAAGGCCCTTGCCCGCGACCGTCGTCACGTCCTCGTGCAGCAGCCCGCCTTCGAGCAGGTTGCGTACCAGGAACGCGACACCGCCCGCCGCATGGAAATGGTTCACGTCGGCCTTGCCGTTCGGGTAGATCTTCGCGAGCAGCGGCACGACGGCCGACAGCTCGTCGAAGTCGTTCCAGTCGATCAGGATGCCGGCCGCGCGCGCGATCGCGACGAGGTGCAGCGTGTGGTTGGTCGAGCCGCCCGTCGCGAGCAGCGCGACGATCCCGTTGACGATCGCCTTTTCGTCGATCACATGACCGATCGGCGTGTAGTGGCCGCGCTCGACCGTCAGATCGAGCACGCGGCGCGCGGCCTCGGCCGTCAGCGCGGTGCGCAGCGGCGTATGCGGGTGAACGAATGCCGAGCCCGGCAGGTGCAGCCCCATCAGCTCCATCAGCATCTGGTTGCTGTTCGCGGTGCCGTAGAACGTGCAGGTGCCATGGCCGTGATACGCGGCCGATTCGGCTTCGAGCAGCGCGTCGCGGCCGACCTGGCCGGTCGCGAACTGCTGGCGGATCTTCGCCTTGTCGTCGTTCGACAGGCCGCTCGTCATCGGGCCGGCCGGCACGAAGATCGTCGGCAGGTGGCCGAACTGCAGCGCGCCGATCAGCAGGCCCGGCACGATCTTGTCGCAAATGCCGAGGCAGAGCGCCGCATCGAACATGTTGTGCGTGAGCGCGATCGCCGTGCCCATCGCGATCGCCTCGCGCGAGAACAGCGACAGCTCCATGCCCGGGTTGCCCTGCGTGACGCCGTCGCACATCGCCGGCACGCCGCCCGCGAATTGCGCGACCCCGCCGTTTTCACGCGCGGCCGCCTTGATGATCTCGGGGAAATCCTTGTACGGCGCGTGCGCGGACAGCATCTCGTTGTACGAGGACACGATGCCGATGTTCGGCTCGCGGATCGCCTTGATCGCGAACTTGTCGCTGCCCTCGAGGCCCGCGAAGCCGTGCGCGAGGTTCGCGCACGACAGCGCGCCGCGTGCCGGGAACTTGCCTTGCGCGCCGTCGATGCGCTGCAGATAGGCGGAACGGGTCGATTGGCTGCGGGCGATCACGCGTTCGGTGACCTTCGCCAGAGTGGGGTGCAGCGACGTCATGCTGGGCGCTCCTGTATGCCGGCCGACACCGGCGGTTGGAATCGTGGGGACGGTCGAGCTTCGTCGATCGAACGAGAGCAGTCTAGTAGAAAAACTACAAGCATGCAATGCAGATCAGTTCGCTCGCAACCCTTATTCCCGCCACCAGCAAGGCTTTAATCAGTGAAAACCCTAATTCACCTCGCCGGCCCCGCATCGGAATCATCACAATTGCGCTAGTATTTTCATGTAGATTTTCTACAATTCGATGAGATACACTCGCTCATCCGAACCCGATTTCCACATGCCGTCCCATGCTGCCCCGCATTGAAGCGATCCGCGCCGAGTTGCGCCCGTCGGAGCGCAAGCTCGCCGACTACATTCTCGCCGCGCCGCGCGAGGTGCTCGACCTCGCGATGACCGAGCTGTCGACCCGTGCGGGCGTCAGCCAGCCGACGATCGCGCGCTTCTGCCAGGCGCTCGGCTGCAGCGGCTTTCGCGAATTCAAGATCCGGCTCGCGCAGAGCGTGGCGCCGGGCGTGTCGTCGGTGTACCGCGACGTCGAGCCCGACGAACCGGCGCCCGGCATCATCGGCAAGGTGTTCGACCGCACGATCGGCGCGCTGATCGAAGTGCGCAACAGCCTGTCCGCGGGCAGCGTCGCCGACGCGATCGCGCTGCTGTCGAACGCGTCGCGCATCGAGTTCTACGGCGCCGGCGGCTCGGGCATCGCCGCGCAGGACATCCAGCACAAGTTCTTCCGGCTCGGCGTGCCGAGCGTCGCGTATTCGGATCCGCACACGTTCTCGATGTCGTCGGCGCTGCTCGGGCCGCACGACGTCGTCGTCGCGATCTCGAATACGGGCCGCACGCGCGACATCGTCGACGCCGCGCGCTCCGCGCTCGCGTGCGGCGCGAAAGTCGTCGCGATCACGCAGAGCCATTCGCCGCTCGCGAAGCTCGCGACGGTCAGCCTCGCGTCGAACGTCGCCGAGGAAACGGACGTGTTCTCGCCGATGACGTCGCGGATGTCGCATCTCGCGATCGGCGACATTCTCGCGGTCGGCGTCGCGCTGTCGCGCGGGCCGGCGCTGATGGAACGGGTCGGCCGCGCGAAGGAAGCGATCACGCGGCGCCGGATCGACGACGGCACGAAGGATTGAACCGGCGCCGCGCGGAACCGCCCGTAAACGCACAACGGCACCCCGTGGGGTGCCGTCGTTCATCGACCGCCGGCCGTGCTTGCCGCGCCGCTCAGAACGGCTTGATCACCACCAGCGCGACCGCCGCGAGCATGCCGAGCACCGGCAGTTCGTTGAACACGCGATACCACTTGTCGGTGCGGCGGTTCTCGCCGCGCTCGAACACCCGCAGCAGGTGCCCGCAATACGCGTGGTAGATCACGAGCAGCAGCACGACCGTCACCTTCGCATGGATCCAGCCCTGCCCCTGCCCGATGCCGATCACGAGCCAGAGCCAGAGCCCGCAGGCCAGCGCGGGCACCGCGATCATCGTCATGAAGCGGAACAGCTTGCGCGCCATCAGCAGCAGGCGCCGCACCGCGGCCGGATCGGTCTCCATGGCCAGGTTCACGTAGATACGCGGCAGGTAGAACAGCCCCGCGAACCACGCGGCGATCAGAACGATGTGGAACGTCTTGACCCAGAGCATTGCCATTGGTGTTGCGCCTCGCTGTTGACTTACTGACGGCCTTCGCCGTGCCCGAGCACCACGTACTTCAGCGACGTGAGCCCTTCCAGGCCGACCGGCCCGCGCGCGTGCAGCTTGTCGTTCGAGATGCCGATTTCCGCGCCGAGGCCGAATTCGAAACCGTCCGCGAAGCGCGTCGACGCGTTGACCATCACGCTCGCCGAATCGACTTCGCGCAGGAACCGCATCGCGCGGTCGTGATCCTCGGTGACGATCGCATCCGTGTGATGCGAGCCGTAATGGTTGATGTGCTCGATCGCGGCGTCGAGCCCGTCGACGACCTTGATCGCGAGCACCGGCGCGAGATACTCGGTGTGCCAGTCTGCTTCGGTCGCGTCGACGAGCGGGCCGACGCCCGCGTCGGCGAGCACCGCGCGCGCGGCCGCATCGACGCGCAGTTCGACCTGCTTGTCGCGATACAGCTTGCCGAGCGGCGGCAGCACCTTCGCGGCGATGCCGCTCGCGACGAGCAGCGTCTCCATCGTGTTGCAGGTGCCGTAGCGGTGCGTCTTCGCGTTGTCGCAGACGGTCAGCGCGCGGTCGAGATCGGCGCGATCGTCGACGTACACGTGGCAGATGCCGTCGAGGTGCTTGATCATCGGCACGCGCGCCTCGTCGATCAGCCGTTCGATCAGGCTCTTGCCGCCGCGCGGCACGATCACGTCGACGTATTCGGTCATCGTGATCAGCTTGCCGACCGCAGCACGATCGGCCGTCGCGACGACCTGCACCGCGTCCTGCGGCAGCCCGGCCGCTTCGAGCCCTTCGCCGATCAGCTTCGCGAGCGCCGTGTTCGATTCGAGCGCTTCGGAGCCGCCGCGCAGGATCGTCGCGTTGCCCGACTTCAGGCACAGCGCGGCCGCGTCGATCGTCACGTTCGGGCGCGACTCGTAGATGATGCCGATCACGCCGAGCGGCACGCGCATCTGGCCGACCTGGATCCCGCTCGGGCGGAACTTGAGGTTGCCGATCTCGCCGATCGGATCGGCCAGCGACGCGACCTGGCGCAGCCCTTCCACCATCGTTTTCAGCGCCTTGTCCGACAACGTCAGGCGGTCGACGAACGCCGCATCGAGCCCTTTTTCACGGGCGCGGGCGACGTCGCGCGCATTCGCGTCCTTCAGCGCCTGCGCGTCGCGTTCGATCGCGCGGGCCACGGCGTCGAGCGCCGCGTTCTTCGCGGCCGTGCTGGCGCGCGCCATCGCGCGGGAAGCGTGCCGGGCGCGGCGGCCCAGGTCGGTCATGTACTGATCGATATCCATCGTGTGACTCGAGAAGCGAGCCGCGCGGAGCGGCATGAATTCGTGGGGAAGCGTGGATCGGCCATCCGGGGCCGGCCATTCGGGGGCGACGATCCGCGGGACAGCCCTCCGTGCAGGGCAGCGGCCGATATGCCGCGCCAGCCGTCGAAGCATTGTAAGCGGGTTGCGCGGCGCGCGCTGAAGGCCCGAACGGGGCTCAGCGCCGCCCGCGACCCGCGGTCGGCGGTCGCTCGCCGCGGGCGCCCGCGACCGTCATCGCGAGCTGGAACAACCCGTCCCACGGGTCCGGCGGCGGTTCGTCCTGCGTGCGGCGGCCCGGCGCGACGGCCGTGAGCCCCTTGACCTGCCGGTCGAGCTTCGCGGCGAACGCGAGCGCCTTTTCGAGCACCGCTTCCGACACGCGGTTCAGCGCAGGCGCGATCAACCGCTCGCGCGGCCCCCACACGCGGTTCTCGCGCAGCAGCGTCGCGAGCGGCTTGCCCGCCGTCGTGCCGCGCTTGATCCGCAGCAGCGTGCGCAGTTCCTCGACGACGGCCCACATCACGAGCACGATCGCCTCGCCTTCGCCCTTCAACCCGTCGATCATCCGCGCGAGCCGCGCGGCGTCGCCGGCGAGCATCGCCTCGTTCAGCTTGAACACGTCGTAGCGCGCGACGTTCAGCACCGCGTCGTGCACCTGCTCGAACGACAGCGCGCCTTGCGGATACAGCAGCCCGAGCTTCTGGATTTCCTGGTGCGCGGCGAGCAGGTTGCCCTCGACGCGCTCCGCGATGAACTGCAGCGCGCGACGCCCGTCATCGCCCGGCGCGGCACGCTGGCCCTGCATCGCGAGTCGCTGGCCGATCCAGTTCGGCAGTTGCGCACGGTCGACCGGATCGATCTTCAGCGCGACACCGCCGTTCTGCAGCGCGGTAAACCATGCGGATTTCTGCGTGGCCGCGTCGAGGCGCGGCAACGTGACGAGCAGCAGCGCGTCCGGATTGGGCGTGGCCGCGAGCGTCTTCAGCGCATCGGCGCCTTCCTTGCCGGGCTTGCCCGACGGAATGCGCAGCTCGATCAGCTGGCGCTCGCCGAACAGCGACATCGCCTGGGTCGCGCCGAGCAGCACGCTCCAGTCGAAGCCGCGCTCGACCGTATGCACCGAACGCTCGGTAAAGCCGGCCGCGCGCGCGGCCGCACGAATGCGGTCGCACGCTTCCTGCGCGAGCAGCGGCTCGTCGCCGTAGACGGTGTAGAGCCCGGCCAACCCCTTCGCGAGGTGCGGCTCCAGCGCATCAAGTCGCAATTGCATCGCTGCGTGCGCCCGCGATCAGAGCGGCGGCGGCGGCAGCGGCGCGCGCGGCGCCACGCCCGGCACCACGTCCTCCGGCGCCGGCGTCAGCGTGTGGACGATCGCGAGACGCCGCATCAGCTGGTCGACCGCGTCGTTCTGCATGTCGCCGTACAGGATGTCGGCTTCCTGCGCCTTCGCGTTCGTGTACTGGTCGCTGTACGTCATCGCGCGGTTCAGCGCGATCGCGCTCGGCGGGATCAGCACGGTGCCGTCCTTGCTCGTCAGCGTGTAGTTCAGCGTGTAGAACAGCGCGTATTCCTGCGCGGAGCCGTACTTGTTGAGTGTCAGCGTGTTCTGGCCACGCGACTCCCACATGCGCAGCACGGCGTCGGCGTCGTCCGCCGACTTGACGATCTTCGTGTCGCTGCCGGCCTGGACGAGGCGCGTGAGCCGCGCCTGGACGGGCGCCGGCGCACCGGCCACGAACAGGTGCTTGAACGCGTAGTCCTGCTGGCCGCGCAACTGGAAGCCGCATGCCGACAGCGCGACCGCGCTGCCGACGAGCATCAAAAACGATCTGCGGATCACCTTCGCTCCTTCTGGGTACGTCCGACGGCCGGCGGCCGTCAGACGACGATGTTCACGAGGCGGCCCGGCACGACGACGATCTTCTTCGCCGGCTTGCCGTCGCTGAATTTCGCGAATGCCTCGTCGGCCACCGCTGCCGCTTCGATCGCGTCGCGGCTCGCGTCCTTCGCGACCTTCAGCGCACCGCGCACCTTGCCGTTCACCTGCAGCACGAGTTCGATCTCGGCCTGCTCGAGCGCGGCCTCGTCGACCTTCGGCCACGGCGCATCGAGCAGCGGGCCGAATTCGTCCGCGTAGCCGAGTGTCTTCCACAGCTCGAACGTGACGTGCGGCACGACCGGGTACAGCACGCGCAGCAGTACGCCGTACGTCTCGCGCAGCACGGCGGGCGTCGCGCCCTTCGCGCCGTCGATCGCGTTCAGCATCTTCATCGCGGCCGACACGACCGTGTTGTACTGCAGGCGCTGGTAGTCGAAATCGGCCTGCTTCAGCACGCTGTAGATCTCGCGGCGCAGCGCCTTGTCGGCGTCGCCGAGCGCGGCGGCATCGAAACCCGCGCGCGCGGCGAGCGCTTCGCGGTTGCCGTAGCCGAAGCTCCACACGCGGCGCAGGAAGCGGCTCGCGCCCTCGACGCCCGCGCCCGACCACTCGAGCTGCTGCTCGGGCGGCGCCGCGAACATCGTGAACAGGCGCGCGGTATCGGCGCCGTACTGGTCGATCAGCAGTTGCGGATCGACACCGTTGTTCTTTGACTTCGACATCTTTTCGATACCGCCGAGCACGACCGGCTGGCCGTCCGCATTCAGCGTCGCGCCGACCGGGCGACCCTTGTCGTCGTGCGTGACCGTCACGTCGAGCGGGTTGTACCAGGTCTTCTTGCCCGCGGCGTCCTCGCGGTAGTACGTCTCGTTCAGCACCATCCCCTGCGTGAGCAGGTTCTTCGCCGGCTCGCCGAACTTCACGAGGCCGAGGTCGCGCATCACCTTGGTCCAGAAGCGCGAATACAGCAGGTGCAGGATCGCGTGCTCGATGCCGCCGATGTACTGATCCATCGGCATCCAGTAATCGGTGCGCGCGTCGACCATCGTCTCGGCGTCCGGCGCCGTGTAGCGCGAGAAGTACCACGACGAATCGACGAAGGTGTCCATCGTGTCGGTTTCGCGCTTCGCCGCCGCGCCGCATGTCGGGCACGTGCAGTTCAGGAACGCCTCGGACTTCGCGAGCGGGTTGCCCGAGCCGTCCGGCACGAGGTCTTCCGGCAGCACGACGGGCAGATCCTGCTCCGGCACCGGCACGTCGCCGCACGACGGGCAGTGGATGATCGGGATCGGCGTGCCCCAGTAGCGCTGGCGCGACACGCCCCAGTCGCGCAGGCGCCACGTGACCTGCTTGTCGCCGAAGCCGCCGGCCTTCAGGTCGGTGGCGACCGCGTCGACCGCTTCCGTGTAGCGCAGGCCGTCGTACTTGCCGCTGTTCACGCAGACCGCGGTTTCCTTGTCGCCGTACCACTCCTGCCACGCGTCGAGCGAGTACGTCTGCCCTTCGCTCGCGATCACCTGCTTGATCGGCAGCGCGTATTTCTTCGCGAACGCGAAATCGCGCTCGTCGTGGCCCGGCACGCCCATCACCGCGCCTTCGCCATAGCTCATCAGCACGTAGTTGCCGATCCACACCTCGACCGGCTCGCCGGTCAGCGGGTGCTTGACCGAGAAGCCGGTCGCGACGCCCTTCTTCTCCATCGTCGCGACGTCGGCCTCGGCGACGCCGCCGCGCTTGCACTCGTCGATGAACGCGAGCAGTTCCGGCTTGTCCTGCGCGAGGCGCGTGGCGAGCGGGTGCTCGGCCGCGATCGCGCAGAACGTGACGCCCATGATCGTGTCGGCGCGCGTCGTGAACACGCGCAACAGCTTCTGCTCGCCGTCGAGTTCGTACGGGAAGCCGAAGTTCACGCCGAAGCTCTTGCCGATCCAGTTCTGCTGCATGATCTTCACGCGCTCGGGCCAGCCGAGGCCGTCGAGGTCGTTCAGCAGCTCATCCGCGTACTGCGTGATGCGCAGGTAGTACATCGGGATCTCGCGCTTCTCGACGAGCGCGCCCGAACGCCAGCCGCGGCCGTCGATCACCTGCTCGTTCGCGAGCACGGTCTGGTCGACCGGATCCCAGTTCACGGTGCCCGTCTTCTTGTACGCGATGCCCTTCTCGAGCATCTTCAGGAACAGCCACTGGTTCCACTTGTAGTAGTCGGGCTTGCACGTCGCGATCTCGCGCGACCAGTCGATCGCGAGGCCCATCGACTGCATCTGGCCCTTCATGTAGTCGATGTTGTCGTAGGTCCACTTCGCAGGCGGCACGCCGTTCGCCATCGCGGCGTTCTCGGCCGGCATCCCGAACGCATCCCAGCCCATCGGCATCAGCGTGTTGTAGCCGTTCATCCGCAGATAGCGGTACATCACGTCGTTGATCGTGTAGTTGCGCACGTGACCCATGTGCAGCTTGCCGGACGGGTACGGCAGCATCGATACGCAGTAGAACTTCGGCTTCTGCGAATCTTCCCTCGTCTTGTAGGCATCGGCTGCGCGCCAGTCGCCCTGGGCGGCGGCTTCGACGTCGGCGGGTACGTATCTCTCGTGCATGGTGTGGTTCGGGCTAGGCTTTAAGCGGCGCGACGGCGCGCGCAGGATTGGATCGAAATCGTGCGTGCCCGGCGCAGGAACGGCTGAGCGGTTCCGGGCCGGGAAAAACGTCGATTATACCGCCCGTGCGGGCCCGCACGGCCGGTCTCTCGGGCCGGAGGGCCCGCAACGACGACGAATCAGGGTTTCGCGCCGGCAGCGGCCGGCGCGGCGACGGCCGCCGGCACGTCGGTCACGAAACCGATCCGCGTGAGGCCCGCGGCCTGCGCGGCGCCCATCACCTGCGCGATCACGTCGTAGCGCGTCGCGCGCGACGCGCGCAGCCGCAACTCGGGCGGCGCGGCGCCCGCGGCAGCGGCCCGGAAGCGCGCGGGCAGCGCGTCGAGCGCCACGGGCGCGTCGTCCCAGTAGAGCTTGCCCGCGTCGTCGATCGACAGGGTGACGGATTGCGGCGTGTCGCGCGCGACGCTGGCCGCGACCTTCGGCAGGTCGAGCCGGATCGCGTGCGTCATCAGCGGCGCGGTGATGATGAAGATGACGAGCAGCACGAGCATCACGTCGATCAGCGGCGTCATGTTGATCTCCGCCATCGGCGCGGACGTCTTGTGGTGCTCGAGCCCGCCGAATGCCATGGTCGTTCCTCCGGAGCCGGCGCGTCAGGCGCCCTGTCCCTGTGCGCACACGAATACGTGCAGATCGCGCGCGAAGCCGTCGAGTTCCTCGCTGAGCTGCCGGACGAGCCGGCCGAGGATGTTGTACGCGAGCACCGCGGGAATCGCGACGACCAGCCCGAACGCGGTCATGATCAGCGCCTCGCCGACCGGCCCCGCGACGTTCTCGATCTGCGCCTGCCCGCTCGCGGCGATGCTGCCGAGCGCGTGATAGATGCCCCAGACGGTGCCGAGCAGCCCGACGAACGGCGCGGTGCTGCCGATCGACGCGAGCAGCACCTGGCCGAATTCGAGGCGCCGCTGCGAGCGCAGCATCGCATGACGCAACGCGCGCAACACGCGTTCGCCGCGCTCGACGCGCGCGGCCAGCGCGGCCGGGTCGTGGTCGTCGGCCGCGTCGCGCGCGGCTTCGGCGAGCGGCACGAATACGCGCTCGCGATCGGCGCCGGCGAGCGCGGCGATACCCGCGTCGAGCGACGGCGCGCGCCAGAACGCGGCGAGCGCAAGCGGCCCCTGCCGCTTCGCGCGGACCAGCAGCCAGGCTTTCATGAAGAGGAAGCACCAGCTGGCGACGGACATCGCCAGCAGCACGTAGGAGACGGCGTGCGTGATCGCATCGCCGCTTTCGAGGTAGTGGACAACGCCGGTGGGAATCGCCATCGGAGTTTCCTCGCGGGATCAGCGCAGGCCGAGCACGTCCTGCATGTCGAACAGGCCGGCGCCGCGCGCCGACAGGAAGCGGACCGCGCGCAACGCGCCCTGCGCATACGACACGCGG
Source organism: Burkholderia sp. BCC1208 (assembly GCF_902833095.1). Taxonomy (NCBI): domain Bacteria; kingdom Pseudomonadati; phylum Pseudomonadota; class Betaproteobacteria; order Burkholderiales; family Burkholderiaceae; genus Burkholderia; species Burkholderia sp. BCC1208. The sequence goes on from NZ_CADFDY010000011.1 coordinate 294,855, forward strand.
CTCGACGACTTGTGCGTGATCTCGATGCGCTCGCCGATCCCGGCGAACAGCACGGTGTGGTCGCCGACGATGTCGCCGCCGCGCACCGCGGCAAAGCCGATCGACGACGGATCGCGCTCGCCCGTCACGCCGTGGCGGCCGTACACCGCGCAATCGTCGAGCGAGCGGCCGAGCGCGCCGGCGACGGCTTCGCCCATCATCAGCGCGGTGCCCGACGGCGCGTCGACCTTGTGGCGGTGATGCGCCTCGATGATCTCGATGTCGTAGCCGTGCGAGAAATGCTTCGCCGCGAATTCGAGCAGCTTCAGCGTGACGTTCACGCCGACGCTCATGTTCGCCGCGAACACGATGCCGACCTTGGCCGCAGCGGCCTGCAGCTCGGCCTTCTGCTCGGCGGTGAAGCCGGTCGTGCCGATCACGAGCTTCACGTCGTGGCGCAGCGCGGCCTCGATGTGGGCCATCGTGCCTTCCGGACGCGTGAAATCGATCAGGTAGTCGGCCTGCGCGAACACGGCGTCGAGGTCGTCGGTCAGCTTGATCCCGGTGTCCTTGCCGAGGAACGCACCGGCGTCCTGGCCGAGGAACGGCGAACCGGCGCGGTCGAGCGCGCCGACGAGCTGCGCGTCGGCATCGTTGAGAACGGCTTCGATCAGCATCCGGCCCATTCGGCCCGATGCGCCGGCAATCGCAATCTTCATGGCTTTCTACACGACAGGTCTAAAGGCGGGCGGCGCATGCCGCCCCGTTTCCGCATGCCGGCCGCTTACTGGGCCGGTGCGGTGAGCGGCTGGTTCTGCAGGTTGTCCGAGCCTTGCGGGCCGACCGGCGGCGCAGCCTCGTTCGACAAGTTCGGCTGCGGCGGACGATGGAACTGGAACTGCGGCTGGATCGCCGGCGCGGCGCCCGGCGGCTGCCCGCCCGGCACCGGCGCGCCGCCCGATGCCTGCGCGGACGGCGTGAATCGGCGCGACGCCGAACCCTGCCCCGACACCTGGTTGGTCGCGCGGTTCGCCGCGCGTGCCGCCTGGGCGTTCGCATCCGCATCCTGCTCGACCACCGCGCCGGACGCCGGCACCGCGGCCGGACTCGCGGCAGCGGCGGCCTGCGCGGCGCTCGCGGCGGCGGCTTCGGACGCCTTCTTCGCCGCGGCGGCGGCCTTCGCCTTCTTGCCGCCGCGGTCGCCGTCGATGTCGGCCAGCAGGTCGAGCTCGGACGGCAGGTTGTCGGCGCCGCTCCAGCTCGCCACGCGATCGCCCGCGAAGATCACCACGAGGTCACGCTGCTGGACGATCGACGTCGAGCCGCGCTTGAAATAGAACAGGTAATCCCAGCGATCCGCGTGGAACATGTCCGCCAGCAGCGGTGTGCCGAGCAGCGCGCGGACCTGCTCGCGCGTCATGCCGACCTGCAACTGTGCGGCTTTCTCCTGCGACACGAAGTTGCCTTGCACGACGGTGATCCGATACGGCGTGATGCTCTGCGCAATGCGCTGCGTCACGCTGTCGTACGACGAACAACCCGCCAGCGCGACAACGGCGGCGGCAGCGATGATGGCACTCCGCATGCGACTCCTCTGAAAGTGCGAAAGCGATTCTGGGATCATTTCCTTCACCGTGCTGGCCCGCGTGCAGGCCGCGCGTATATCTGGAACGGCGAAAAGCCGGTAACATTGAAGCCCTGCATTGTACTCTAGGGATGCCTAGCCATGACCAATCCGACGGATCTCAAGAATATCGGGCTAAAGGCCACCCTACCGCGCCTCAAGATTCTCGAGATCTTCCAGCAGAGCCCCGTGCGTCACCTGACGGCCGAAGACGTCTACCGCAACCTGCTCAACGAGCAGCTCGACATCGGGCTCGCCACCGTCTACCGCGTGCTCACGCAGTTCGAGCAGGCCGGCCTGCTCACGCGCAGCAACTTCGAATCCGGCAAGGCGGTGTTCGAGCTGAACGAAGGTTCGCACCACGACCACCTCGTGTGCCTCGATTGCGGCCGCGTCGAGGAATTCTTCGACGCCGAGATCGAAGGCCGCCAGCAGGCGATCGCGAAGGAGCGCGGCTTCCGGCTCCAGGAGCATTCGCTCGCGATGTACGGCTCGTGCACGACCGAGAACTGCCCGCACCGCAAGCACTGAATCGCGCCTCCCGCGCACGCGGCACGGCCCGGCCGGCATCTCGCCGCCCGGGCCGTCTGCTTTTTCGGCGTGCCTGCCGCGCGCCCGGAATGCTTACGAAAGCCCTTCGGCGCCCGCGCAGGCCGGCTCGAAATCGAGCGCCCACGCGCGTTCCAGCGGGATCTCGTCGCAGTTCGGCTGCGGGCCGCCGCGATCGACGATCACGAAATCGCTGACCGCGTCGAGCGCGAGCAGCGGATGGTGCCAGACGCCCTTCGCATAATTGACGCCCTGCCAGCCTTCGGCCAGGAACGCGCGCATCGCGTCGGGCCGGAATTCGCCGGCCGGCGCGACGACGATCGCGTAGCGCGACACCGCCGCGAGCGGGATGAACGCCTGGCTGCCGTGCGGATGACGCTCCATCAGCGTGATCGCGACCGGCAGCGCACGCGGCTGCGCGCGAAACACGCTGACGAGCGGCCGGCCGCCGTCCGCGCAGACGTCGATCGTCGCGAGATCGTGAAAGCGCTCGGTCGTGCCGCCGTTGATCGGGAAATGCCGCGCGCCTTCGAGCTCGATCACGTCGCCGAACGGCGCGAACGCTTCGCGGGTCAGGCGCTCGACGCGCAGGATGGGAGTTCCGCTCATGCCGTTGCCCTCCGTCAAGCCGGCTCGCCCCACAGACGCAGGCGCGACACGCCGCCGTCCGGGAAGATGTTGAACCGCACGTGCGTGACGGGGCCGAGCGCCGCGAGCGAGTCGAACGTGTGCACGTGGTCCATCTGCAGCTTCTGCTCACCGAGCAGTTCGGCCCAGAACATCGCCTGCGTGACGAGCGAATCGTCGGTGCCGCCCGTCACGTGCGCGGCCTGCAGCGAGCAGCGATCGGGGAAATTGCCCTTGAAGAACGCCGTATCGACCTCGACGCGCCGGATGATGCCCGGCCGCGCGAGCGCGACGATCGCCCAGTCGTTGCCGGGTTCGCGGCGGCGCCGCGTTTCCCAGCCGTCACCCATGTTCGCGCCGCGCCCCGGCATCAGCATCTGCGAGGCCGGGCCGAAGTGCTGGTTGTTCGCGGCCACCAGGTAGCCGCCGTTCTCGATCGCCGCGAGATCGACGAGTTCGCCGGCCGGCACGTGGCGCCAGTCGCGCTGCGGCTGGCCGTACACGCGCAGCCGCGCGAGCCCGCCGTCCGGATACAGGTTCACGCGCAGGTGCGTGACCGGCCGCGCATCGTCGACGCTCACGTAGTGATGCGAATTGCCCTGCAGCGTCGTCGCGGGAACGATCGTGCGCCATGCGGCGTCGTCGGGCGGCGTGTCGCCGTCCACCGCGCAGGCCTCGATCGACGCGGCCGGCGGAAAGTTGCCGGTGAAGTGGCTCGTATCGAGATCGACGCCGTGGATCACGCCCGGCCGCGCGAGCCGGACCACGCAGAAGTCGTGGCCGGTCGTGCGCTTGCGGCGGGTTTCCCAGCCGTCCATCCACTTGCCGTGGTCGTCGTACTTGCCGGGAATGAACACGGCCGGCTCGGGATCGAGCATGCGCTCCTTCGGCGCGAAGAATTCGTCGCTGGCGAAGAGCGCCTGCGCGCCCAAGCGCGGGTCGGCGAGGTTCATGTAGCGCCGCGTGAAAGCCGGCGCGTTCGGATCGAGGATGGGGGCTGCCATGTCGTCTCCACTTTTTTTGGCAAGCGCCGACGCGTCGGCGCGCCGGTCGCATGAAGTTCGCTCGCGCGGTGCGGCCGGGGAAGCCGCACCGCGCGAGCGTCGTGTTCAAAGCGCGTGAGCCTGGTCGCCGGCGACCGGCGCGGCGCTGCCCGGCACATCGGCCACGTAGCGCAGCTCGCGGTTCAGCACGCGCTTCGCGCGGGCACGGTCGATGTCGTTCTCCCACACCGCGACCACCACCGTCGCGACGCAGTTGCCGATCAGGTTGGTCAGCGCGCGGGCGATGCCGACGAACCAGTCGACCGGCAGGATCAGCACGAGGCCGAGCACCGGAATCGCGGGAATCGCCGACAGCGTCGCCGCGAGAATCACGATCGCCGAGCCGGGGATGCCGTGCGCGCCTTTCGACGTGACGAGCGACACGAGCAGCACGACGATCAGGTCGTGCGTGGACAGCGGCGTGTTGGTGGCCTGCGCGATGAACAGCACCGCGAGCGTCAGGTAGATCGAGAAGCCGTCGAGGTTGAACGAATAGCCGGTCGGAATCACGAGGCCGACGGTCGAATCCTTGATGCCCATGTATTCGAGCTTGCTCATCACCTGCGGCAGCACCGCGTCCGACGACGCCGTGCCGAGCACGATCGACAGTTCCTCGCGCAGGTAGCGGATCAGCTTGAACACCGAGAAGCCCGCGAGCCGCATCACCGTGCCGAGCACGACCGTGACGAACACGAAGCAGCTCAGGTAGAACACCGCGACCAGGTAGCCGAGCTGCTTGAGCGACGCGACGCCGTACTTGCCGGTCGTGAACGCGATCGCGCCGAGCACGCCGAGCGGCGCGAGCTTGATGATGAAGCCGATGATCCGGAAGAACACGTGCGACAGTTCCTCGATCAGCGAATTGACGCGCTGCGCCTTGTCGCCGAGCAGCGACAGCGCGGAGCCGAACAGCACCGCGAACACGAGGATCTGCAGGATGTCGCCCTTCGCGAACGCGTCGATCGCGGTCTCGGGGATGATCTTCATCAGGTAGCCGGCCGTGTCCTTCAGGCTTTCGGCGTTCTTCGCGTACGTCGACAGCGACGCCGCGTCGAGCGAGCGCAGGTCGATGTTCATCCCAACGCCCGGGCGCGTGACCCATGCGAGGACGAGCCCGATGCCGAGCGCGAGCGTCGTCATCACCTCGAAGTAGACGATGGCCTTCAGGCCGACCCGGCCGACCTTCTTCAGGTCGCCCGCATTGGCCATCCCGCTGACCACGACGCAGAACACGATCGGGCCGATGACCATCTTGATGAGCTTTAGGAAGCCGTCGCCGAGCGGACGCAGCGACTCGGCGAAGTGCGGGAAGAACGCGCCGAGCGCGACCCCCAGGATTAATGCGACGACTACCCGGCCAAACAGCGAATTGAGGAATTTCGACACGGCGCTCTCCCGATCCAACGGTTGCAGTTTCGTCTGTTCATACTGGTAAGACCAGTGATGTTATGGTGGATAGTAGGAAGCCGATATAGTGACGTCAAGGACGGACAAAATAGGGATTTCCCGCCCCTGCGCGTGTGCTGGCGGTGCCCCATAAGGGGGCGGATCGTGGCTTTCCCGTAGGCGGTCGTGCACCGGCTGCGTGCGGATTACAATGCCGGTCAGACCGGCCATCGTTCACATCATGAAAAATGTTCCGCATACCGTGACCGACACCGCCATCGCGACGATCCGCGACCGGATCGAGACGGGCGTGTACCCGGTCGGCAGCCTGCTGCCGGCCCAGCGCCAGCTCTCGGAGGAGCTGGAAATCAGCCGCGCGTCGCTGCGCGAGGCGCTGTCGACGCTCGAGGCGCTCGGGATGCTGCGCATCCGCGCGGGCAAGGGTGTATACGTCGAAAGCGCGCAGGCGTCGGCCGCGCATCCGTGGCAATTCGCCGAACAGTCGTCGCCGCCCGATACCTACCAGATGCGCTATGCGCTCGAAGGCTTCGCCGCGCAGATGGCCGCGCGCGTGGTCAGCGACGCCGACATCGCGTGGTTCGAGGACAACCTCGCCGACCTGCACGTCGCGCTGACGGAGAACGCGCTCGACGAAGCATCGCGGCTCGACTTCGACTTCCACATGCGGATCATCCATCTGGCCGGCAACGCGGCGATCGAGTCCATCCTGCGCAGCAGCGCGGACATCATGAAGGAAAGCCAGCGCATGCCGTTCTACCGGCGCGAACTGCTGCTGTCGACATGGCACGAGCATCGTGCGATCGTCGACGCGCTGATCGCGCGCGACGCGGGCGCCGCCGGCACCGCGATCGAAACGCACATCGCGAACGCCGCGCAGCGCGCGGGCGTCTTCTTCCCGACGCCTGGCGCGTAACCCTCCCGCGCCGCCTGGCCCTGCGTTCGGCCTTACCGGTCACCGTTCCGACGGAGCGCGATACGCGAGCACGCGCTCGATGAATGCACGCGCCGCGACGCTGCGGTACGCGCCCTTGCGCGTGAGCAGCGCGGCCGTGCGCGTCGGCAGCGGCGGATCGATCTCCAGCGCGCACAAGTCGGCGCTCTCGCGCGCGACAGCCTCGGGCAGCACCGTCGCGAGCCGGCCGCGCCGCACGAGCTCCAGCACCGCGCTGACCGTATTCGTCTCGATCGCGATCAACGGCTGCGCGCCGTGCTCGACGAAATACCGGTCGATGCGCTCGCGCGTCGCGAACGCACGGCTCAGCAGCACCAGCGGCTCGCCGCCGAGCTCGGCCGGCGTCAGCGCGCGGCGGCGGCGCGCGAGGCGGTGCGTGCGGCCCGTCACCAGTGCAAGCGGCTCGTCCCACAGCGGCAGCGCGTCGATCTCCGGCGCGCGCGGCGGCATGAAGGCGAAACCGGCGTCGAGCTGGTCGTCGGCGAGCAGCGCCTCGATGCGCGCCTGCGGCATCGCGTCGATCGTCAGTGCGATGTTCGGATGGTCGGCATGGAATGCGTCGATCAGCGAGCCGCTCAGGTAGGCCGCGAAAGTCGGCATCATCGCGAGCCGCAGCGAGCCGCTGCCGAGATCGGCGACGTCGTGCAGCGCGCGCTGCCCGGTCTCGAGCGCGTGCAGTGCGGCGCGCGCATGGCGCACATAGACCTCGCCGAATTCGGTGAGCTGCACCGTGCGGCCCGAACGGTCGAACAACTGCACGCCGAGCGTTTCCTCGAGCTGGCGCACCTGCTGCGACAGCGTCGGCTGCGACACGTGCAGCGCATCGGCCGCGCGCGTGAAACTGCGCTGCTCGGCGACGGCCAGGAAATAGCGGATGTGGCGGAGAAGCATCGCGACCAACGTATTGGTTTTTCCAATAGAGACCATAACGATCCAGTCTTGGACGCTATGGGTCGATTCCCGCATCATACGCACATCCGCTTCCGTGCAGTGCCGCTGTCGCCGCACCGGAGCGGCCCGCCCGGGCCCGCCCGGGCTCGGCCCGTCGCACGGCGGTCCGCCGCCCGCCCGATGCAGGCCGGGCGCGAACCGCCCGGCACGCATCGGCTCACCGCCGATCCGTCGACGCCGGCCCCGATTTCCGTCACCCCGCGCAACCGATGGCCCCGTGCCGCCGGCCGGCGCCGCTGTTTTTCGCGACCATGGAACCGCATCACGACAACCACCCTCCCCTTACCCGCGGCATGACGCTGCTGTTCGCCTGCGCGTGCGGCATCGTCATCGGCAACATCTATTACGCGCAGCCGCTCCTCGCCGCGATCGCGCACAGCTTCGGGCGCGCGCCGACCGAGCTCGGCTATCTCGTCACGCTGACGCAGCTCGGCTATGCGGCCAGCCTGCTGCTGATCGTCCCGCTGGGCGACGCGGTCAATCGCCATACGCTGATCGTGCGGCTGCTGATGCTCAACGTCGTCGCACTGATCGCGGTCACGTTCAGCACGAACTTCACGATGTTCGTCGTCGCGAACGTCGCGGTCGGCTTCGTCACCTGTTCGACACAGCTGCTCGTGCCGTTCGCGGCGTCGCTCGCCGACGCGCGCTCGCGCGGCCGCGCGGTCGGCACCGTGATGAGCGGGCTCCTGCTCGGTATCCTGCTCGCACGCGTCGCGGCCGGCGCGATCGCCGACTGGTTCGGCTGGCGCGCGGTGTACGGCATCGCCGCGGCGATGGTGCTCGCGCTGACCGGCGTGCTCGCCGTGAAGCTGCCGAAGGATCGCCGCGACGCGCGCGTCGACTATGCGGCGCTGATGAAGTCGCTCGTCGCGCTGGTGCGCGCGCAGCCGCCGATCGCGCTGCGCTCGACCTACGGCGCGCTCGTGTTCGCGTGCTTCAGCCTGCTGTGGACGGGTCTCACGTTTTTGCTGAGCCAACCGCCGTACAGCTATTCGGAAGGGCAGATCGGCCTGTTCGGGATCGTCGGCGCGGTCGGCGCGCTCGCGGCGACGTCGGCCGGCCGGCTCGTCGATCGCGGCCACGGCAATGCGGCCACCGGCCTGTTCGCGGCGGCCGTGCTCGCGTCGTTCGCGCTGATCGCGACCGGCTCGCATTCGCTCGCGGCGCTGATCGCGGGCATCCTGCTGCTTGACGTCGGCGTGCAGGGCATGCACATCTCGAACCAGAGCGTGATCTATGCGCTCGCGGGCAACGCACGCAGCCGCGTGACGACGATCTACCTGACGAGCTATTTCATCGGCGGCGCGTTCGGGTCGTTCGCGGCGAGCGTCGCGTACGGCCTCGACGGCTGGCGCGGCGTGTGCGTCGCGGGTGCCGCGCTGGCGGGCGCGCTGATCGCGCTGTGGCTCGCATCGCAACGTGTCGGCACGCGGCGGGTCACGCAGTGATGCCGCGGGCCGGCAATCCGTTTGCGCCGCACGACGAAAAAGGCACGCGCCGCGCATCGCGGGCGTGCCTTTTTGCCAAGGGTGCCGCGGCCGGCGCGACGCGCTGACGCCGCACCGTCACGCGGCCTCGTTCGCGAAATCGATCAGCACCTTCATCGCCCGCTGGCGATCGCCCGCCAGTTCGAACGCGAGGTTCGCATCGCGCATCGGGAACACGCGCGTGACGGCCGGCCGCAGGTCGACGCGCCCCGCGTTGATCAGCTGCACGGCCAGCGCGAATTCCGCATGAAAGCGGAACGAGCCGCAGATCGACAACTCCTTCGCGACCACGACGTTCTGCGGCAGGCTCACGTCGCCGCCGAGCCCGAGCTGCACGACGACACCGCGCGGCCGCATCACGTCCAGCCCGTCGCGCAGCGCGCGCGCATTGCCCGAACACTCGATCATCACGTCGAACGTGCCCTTGTCGGCGCCGTACCGTTCGACCCAACCGGCATCGGTCGCCGCGTTGATCGTGCGGTCCGCGCCGAGCGCGCGCGCCACTTCCAGCGGCGCGTCGACGACGTCGGTCGCGACGATCTCCGCCGCGCCGTGCACGCGCGCCGCCGCGACCGCCAGCACGCCGATCGGCCCGCAGCCCGACACGAGCACGCGCTTGCCGATCAGCGGGCCCGCGCGCGACACCGCATGCAGCCCGACCGCGAACGGCTCGGCAAGCGCTGCGAGCGACAGCGGCACGTGATCGGCGACCTTCACGCACTGCGCCGCGTCGCACACGAGCGCGTTGCGGAACGCACCCTGCACGTGCGGCATCCGCATCGCGCTGCCGTAGAAGCGCATGTCGAGACACTGGTTCGGCAGCCCTTCGAGACAGTAGCGGCACGCGCCGCACGGCCGGCTCGGATTGACCGCGACGCGATCGCCGGCCTTCACCGAGGTCACGTCCGGCGCCACTTCCGCGACCGTGCCGGCGACCTCGTGGCCGAGCACCATCGGCTGCTGCAGCCGGATCGCGCCGAAGCCGCCATGCCGGAAGTAATGCAGGTCGGAGCCGCAGATGCCGCCCATCGCGACGTCGACGCGCACCTGGCCCGGGCCGATCTCGCCCGCGTCCTGCTCCTCGACCCGCAGGTCGTTCGGCCCGTGGATCACGACACACATGCAACGCATACGCATGACACGCTCCTTGTCAGACGGCACTGGTCAGCCCGCCATCCACGAACAGCGTCTGGCCGTTCACGAAATCGGACGCGGCCGACGCGAGGAAGATCGCCGCGCCGCACAGCTCGTCGACCTGCCCCCAGCGGCCGGCCGGCGTGCGCTTGCACAGCCAGTCCGAAAACGCCGCATCGTCGACCAGCGCGCGATTCAGTTCGGTTTCGAAATAGCCGGGCGCGAGGCCGTTCGCCTGGATGCCGTGGCGCGCCCAGTCGGCGCACATCCCTTTGGTCAGCATCCGCACCGCGCCCTTGGTCGCCGCATACGGTGCGATCGTCGGCCGCGCGAGCTCGCTCTGCACCGAACAGATGTTGATGATTTTCCCGCGGCCGCGCGCGATCATGTGCCGCGCGACGGCCTGCGCGACGTTGAACACGCCGTCGAGATTCACGCGCATCAGTGCATGCCAGTCGTCCGGGTCGAATGCATCGAGCGGCGCGCGACGCTGGATGCCCGCGTTGTTCACGAGGATGTCGATCGCGCCGACGCGCGCCTCGACATCGTCGATCGCCGCGCGCACCTGCGCGTGCTCGGTCACGTCGAACAACGCGTGATCGGCCGCGAAGCCTTCGTCGCGGAAACGGCGCGCGAGCGTCGCGGCCTTCTCCTCATTGCGATCGTTGATGACGATTGCCGCACCGGCCTCCGCGAGTCCGCGGGCGAGCGTCAGCCCGATCCCGCGGCCGGAACCGGTAATCAGCGCGCGGCGGCCGTCGAGGCGGAACCGGTCAAGCGCGTTAGTCATGAATGTCTCCTCGTGCCGGTCGAGCCGGCTGCCCGTCGCGGCCGGTCTCGCATCGACGGTATCTTCCGCCGCAAGCGGGCGCCGCGCCAATGGTCTTTCTTGATCCGGTTATCATGAAAACTGATTACCGCCCTTTCGTGCCCGCCGCCCATGGAACTCAAGCAATTGCGCGCCTTCGTCACGCTCGCGGAAGATCTGCATTTCGGGCGCGCCGCGCAGCGCCTGTGCATCGTGCAGCCGGCGCTGAGCATGCAGATCAAGGCGCTCGAGGCGCAACTCGGCGCGCGCCTGTTCGAGCGCGACCGGCACAAGGTCGAACTGAGCGGCACGGGGCGCGTGTTCCTGCCCGAAGCGCGGGCGACGCTGCAGCAGGCCGCACGCGCGGAACAGATGGCACGGCTGTCGAGCCGCGGCGAAATCGGCACGCTGCGAATCGCGTTCGTGTCGTCGGTCTTGCCGGCGCTGCTGCCGGCCGTGCTGCGCACGATGCGCGAGCGCTATCCATTGATCGCGCTCGAACTGAAAGACATGCCGACGCCCGACCAGATCGCCGCGCTGCGCGAGCGCCGGATCGACTTCGGAATGATCCGGCTGCCGGCCGCGTATCCGGGCATCGACCTACGTGTGGTGCTCGAGGAAGGCTTCGTCGTCGCGCTGCCGCTCGACCATCCGCTCGCCGCGCACGATGCGATTTCGCCCGCCGCATTGCGCGGCCACCCCGCGTTCGTGCTCGCGCGCCGCTACGCGCCCGGCTTTCACGACGACATGCTGCTCGCATTGAGTCGCGCGGGCACGACGCTCGAGATCGCGCAGGAGTTCGGGGAATTCACGACGATGCTCGCGCTCGTCGCGGCGGGAATGGGGATCGGGCTGATCCCGGCGCAGGCGGCGAGCGCGCTGCCGCCGAACGTGCTCGCGCGGCCGCTCGATCTGGCCGGTCACCGCAGCGGCATCGGGCTCGCGTGGACCGATCTCGACAGCCCGCTGAAGCGGGCGTTCGTCGATGCGATCGAGCAGGTGACGGCCGATTCTCGGCCATAAAAAAGAGCATGCGCAAATTTCCGTAGACGTCGCGCACCGAGGCACATCAATCGTTCAAGTAAGCACAAGTGTCGCCTACGCACGAAAACGGCTAGGGTGCATAGAACTTCATGCGGTATCGGTACGGCGATCTCACCCGAAAACCATAGGTCGAACATGGCAACCAACGCAAACGTCACAGAGCGAAATTTTTACTCGGGCTCCAAATCCCAGTTACCGTATTTAGTTGAACAGTACAGTACGTTTCAACTTCCTCATCCCCCTAGCATCCCTGGCTTAATCAACGGCGTGCTGGTTGCAGTTGAAATCGAGAATCGCCTCCGACATCTGGCCATGTTAGTTGATGCGGCAACCGATGCCTATCAAGCCAAGGAAGTATTCAAATACTTTTTCACGGTCGAAGCGGTGCTCCTATCCATGCGGCGGGTAATCGACGATCTTGTCATGTCGCTTTACTGCAGATCCCGATCGGAAGAAGTAGTGAAAACTCGGCGCATTGAGGTTGACGGATATGGGATGCTATTTCGTTCCGGCAGGCCGACCGAGTTTGGCGCTGAAATTATCCGTGAGTACATTCAACCGAATGAAGAAATCGCCGAAATCCTCATAGAGTTATCGAATTCGTATAAGCATAGCTATCTACTGCCCGAAGCACGCGCATGGGGCGCCGATACTCCGACAGTAATTTCTATCTATGCCCATCGAAACGACTATTCAAAGTCCATAACCATTCACAATCACAGCTTGGGGCAACTGGTCATTGGTTTCAATTCACTCATTCAACGAATCGTACAAAACTCGCGCAAGCAAAATGTCTCGGGAAATGAAGGCAAGGAAGTTATCTAACGCCTAGCTTTTCAATCTATGCGGATGATTACCGGCAGACCTACGCCCAGTTCCTGTCCGCCGCTCACTTTGGCGTCAAATGTTCGTTCTTCTAGGCGACCACCATCAATTTTTGACCGAACGCGGCCAACCCGCCCCATGCTCTCCGAGAATTTGCGCCGGCCAATAAAAAACCCGGCCGGGAAGCCCCGGGCCGGGTTCGTTCGCCACGCCGGCTGCCTTCCAGCGGCCGCGCGACGTGCGGGATTACTTCGCGTTCGCGAATGCGACAGCCGTATCCAGCATGCGGTTCGAGAAACCCCACTCGTTGTCGTACCAGCTCGACACCTTCACGAGGCGGCCCGACACCTTGGTCAGCGTCGCGTCGAACGTCGACGAAGCCGGGTTGTGGTTGAAGTCGATCGACACCAGCGGTGCGTCGTTGTAGCCGAGGATGCCCTTCAGCGTGCCTTCCGACGCTTCCTTCATGATCGCGTTGACTTCCTCGACCGTCGTGTCGCGCTTCGCGATGAACGACAGATCGACGATCGACACGTTGATCGTCGGGACGCGGATCGCGTAGCCGTCGAGCTTGCCGTTCAGTTCCGGCAGCACCAGGCCGACGGCGGAAGCCGCGCCCGTCTTCGTCGGGATCTGGCTGTGCGTGGCCGAACGCGCGCGGCGCAGGTCTTCGTGATAGACGTCCGTCAGCACCTGGTCGTTCGTGTACGCGTGGATCGTCGTCATCAGGCCGGTTTCGAGGCCGATCCGGTCGTTCAGCGGCTTGACGAGCGGCGCGAGGCAGTTCGTCGTGCACGATGCGTTCGAGATGACCGTGTGCTCGGCCTTCAGCACGTTGTGGTTCACGCCGTAGACGATCGTCGCGTCGACGTCCTTGCCGCCCGGCGCCGAGATGATCACCTTCTTCGCGCCGCCCTTCAGGTGCGCGCTCGCCTTTTCCTTCGTCGTGAAGAAGCCCGTGCATTCCATCACGACGTCGACGCCCAGCTCGCCCCACGGCAGTTCGGCCGGGTTGCGGTTCGCCAGCACGCGGATCTTGTCGCCGTTCACGACGAGGTAGTCGCCGTCGACCGACACTTCGCCCGGGAACTTGCCGTGCGCGGTGTCGTACTGGGTCAGGTGCGCGTTGGTCTTCGCATCGCCCAGATCGTTGATCGCGACGATCTCGAGATCGTGCTTCTTGCCGTTTTCATAAAACGCGCGCAGCGTGTTGCGGCCGATACGGCCGTAGCCGTTGATTGCGACGCGAATCGTCATGGTCTATCTCCTGATGGCTGAAAAAATTCGGTTCGTGCAGCTTCACGGTGCGACGCGCGCAACGGGTGGCGCGCGTCGCGTATGCTTTCAGGCCAGCACGGCCTTCGCGGTTTCGACGACGTGCTCGACGGTGAAGCCGAAGTACTTGAACAGCACGCCGGCCGGCGCCGATTCGCCGAACGTGTCGATCCCGACGACGCCGCCGTCGAGGCCGACGTACTTGTGCCAGAAGCTCGTCACGCCCGCTTCGATCGCGACGCGGCGCACGCCGTGCGGCAGCACGCGTTCGCGGTATTCGGCGTCCTGGCGGTCGAACACGTTGGTCGACGGCATCGACACGACGCGTGCCGCGATGCCCTGCTGCGCGAGCGGCTCGACGGCCTTCATCGCGAGTTCGACTTCCGAGCCCGTCGCGATCAGGATGATCTTGCGCGCGACGATTTCCTCGTCCCAGTCCTTCAGCACGTAACCGCCCTTCTCGATGTTGGCGATCTGCGCATCGGTACGCGGGTTGAATGCGAGGTTCTGGCGGCTGAAGATCAGGCTCGACGGACGGTCTGCGGCAATCGCGTGGGTCCAGGCGACGGCCGTCTCGACCGTGTCGGCCGGGCGCCAGACGTCGTGGTTCGGGATCAGGCGCAGGCTCGACACGTGCTCGATCGACTGGTGCGTCGGGCCGTCTTCGCCGAGGCCGATCGAGTCGTGCGTGAACACGAAGATCGACGGCAGCTTCATCAGCGCGGCCACGCGCAGCGCGTTGCGGCTGTAGTCGGAGAACGTCAGGAACGTGCCGCCGAACGGCTTGTGGCCGCCGTGCAGCGCGAGGCCGTTGATCGCGGCGCTCATGCCGAATTCGCGCACGCCGTAGTTGATGTGGTTGCCGAGCAGCACGCCCGCGCCTTCCGGATTCGCGCGCACGGCCTTCGACGCCTTCCAGTTGGTCAGGTTCGAGCCGGTCAGGTCGGCCGAGCCGCCGAGCAGCTCGGGCAGCGCGGCGGCCAGCCCTTCGATCGCCTGCTGCGACGCCTTGCGGGTCGCGACCGTCTCGGCGCGCTCGTTCGCGCCGGCGATGATCGCGGCAGCCTTCTCGGCCCAGTCGGCCGGCAGCTTGTTGGCCATCCGGCGCTCGAATTCGGCGGCTTCTGCCGGGAACTTCGCGCGATAGGCCGCGAACGTCGCGTCCCATTCGGTTTCGGCGCGCTTGCCGGCTTCCTTCGCGTCCCATGCCGCATAGACTTCCTGCGGAATCACGAACGGCTCCCACTTCCAGCCGAGCGCTTCGCGCGTCTTCGCGATTTCTTCCGCGCCGAGCGCGGCGCCGTGCACGTCGTGGCCGCCGGCCTTGGTCGCCGCGCCCTTGCCGATCACCGTCTTGCAGCAGATCAGCGTCGGCTTGTCCGACAGCTTCGCCTTCGCGATGGCCGCGTCGACCGCGTCGACGTCATGGCCGTTCACGTTCGGGATCACGTTCCAGCCGTAGGCTTCGAAGCGCTTCGGGGTATCGTCGTGGAACCAGTTGACGACGTCGCCGTCGATCGAGATGCCGTTGTCGTCGTACAGCGCGATCAGCTTGTTCAGCTTCAGCGTGCCGGCGAGCGAGCAGGCTTCGTGCGAGATGCCTTCCATCAGGCAGCCGTCGCCGAGGAACACGTACGTGTGGTGATCGACGATCTTCGCGCCGTCACGGTTGAACTCGTCGGCCATCAGCGCTTCGCCGAGCGCCATGCCGACCGCGTTCGCCAGCCCCTGGCCGAGCGGGCCGGTGGTCGTCTCGACGCCCGGCGTGATCCCGTATTCCGGATGGCCCGGCGTCTTCGAGTGCAACTGGCGGAAGTTCTTCAGCTCTTCGATCGGCAGGTCGTAGCCGGTCAGGTGCAGCAGCGAGTACAGCAGCATCGAGCCATGGCCGTTCGACAGCACGAAACGGTCGCGGTCGGCCCAGTGCGGGTTCGTCGGATTGTGCTTCAGATGGCGCGACCAGAGCGCGACGCCGATTTCGGCCATGCCCATCGGCATGCCGGGGTGGCCGGAGTTCGCTTGCTGGACGGCGTCCATCGCGAGCGCACGGATCGCGTTGGCCATCAGGGTGGTGGAGGCGGGAGACGAAGTCGTCATGTCGAGTCCGGAGAACGAGTCGAGGAAACGGGAGCACGGCGGCATCCGGAAGCTCGAGCGTCAATCGTTCCCGGCGCGCGGTGCGGCGCCTGACGGACGCGAAGCGGACGGAGCCTACGGACGGGGCTGCAAAGCTCGTCATTTTAACAGATGGGCCGGCATTTCCCTTGTCGGCACGCACTGTTCCGGCACGGTTTTCCACGAAACCGCCCGCCTCCTATAATTCAGGCGTCGGAACTGCCTGCCCCAGCGGCCTGCCCGTGAGCACCACCCTTCTCTTTCACCCGACGCCCGACGCCACCTACGGCTTCCCGAATGCCCGGCGGCTCGCGCACGTCGCGTCCCCGCACCAGCGGATCGAAGTCTGGGAAACCCCGCAGCTCGGCCGCCTGTTCACGCTGGACGGCCGGCCGATGACGTCGGTCGGCGACGAATACGTCTATCACGAGTGCATGACGCACCCGGCCGCGCTCGCGCATCCGTCGCCGCGCAAGGCGCTCGTGCTCGGCGGCGGCGACGGCGGCGCGGCGCGCCAGTTGCTCAAGCACGCGTGCATCGAGCGGATCGTGATCGCCGAACTCGACGACGAGGTGGTCGGGATGGCGCGCCGCTATCTCGACGACGTGCACCAGGGCGCGCTCGACGACCCGCGTGTCGAGGTCGTGATCGGCGACGCCGCGCATTTCGTCGATTCGACGGTCGAACATTTCGATCTCGTCGTGTTCGACCTCACGCCGCCCGATTCGCCGGCGGCCGGCCTCTACACGCGCGCGTTCTACACGCGACTCAAGCGGATCCTCACGCGCTGCGGCGCGATCTCGATGCATCTCGGCTCGCCGGTGTTCCATGCCGCGCGCATCGCCGCGCTGCTCAGCGACCTGCGCGCGAGCTTCGCGGTCGTCGATCCGCTGTCCGCGCACGTGCCGCTGTACGGCTCGCAGTGGCTGATGGCGATCGCGAGCGACACGCTCGATGCGGCCGCACTGTTCTCGCACGACGTCGACGAACGGCTCGCGGCCCGCCGGGTCGACGGCTTGCGCTACTACGATGCACGGCTGCATGCGTCCCTCTTTGCCCTGCCGCGCGCGCTGCGCGATACACTGGGCGTTCGCCGCTGAACCTCCGGACGGCCGCAACGTTCCGTTGTTCCAGCATGAGACCGGCGCAGGCGCCGACGCGCCGACACTGCAACAGGAGATTTCATGACCGATCCACGTCCGGCCAACGTGCCTTGGTTGACACCCTACCTGGCCGTACGCAACGCGCGCGCGGCCATCGATTTCTTCCAGGCCGCATTCGGCTTCACCGTGCGCGACATGCACGACGAGGACGGCGCGATCATGCACGTCGAGATGGCCTATCGCGGCCAGCTGATCGTGATGTTCGCGCCCGAAGGCGCGTTCGGCTCGCCCGCGCTCACGCCGAAGCGCGCGAACGCCACCGCGCCGCAATCGTTCTATTTGTATGTCGACGACGTCGACGCCACCTGGCAGCGCGCGCTCGACGCGGGCGCGAAATCGCTGAGCGCGCCGCAGGATCAGTTCTGGGGCGACCGGTTCGCGCAGATCGAGGATCTCGACGGCTACCGCTGGGCGCTCGGGTGCCGTCTCGACGCATGACCGAAACCCCCACACGCATGAACGAAGCCACCACCACCGCGGCCGTGCCGCGCTTTTTCGTCGACGCCGCGCTGTGCGCCGACGCCACGCTCGCGTTGCCGGCCGACGTCGCGCGCCACGTGCAGGTGCTGCGCCTGCAGCCCGGCGACGTGCTCGCGCTGTTCGACGGCACGGGCGGCCAGTACCGCGCACGGCTCGTCGAAGTCGACAAGCGCAACGCGCTCGCGCAGGTCGAGACGTTCGAGCCCGCCGAGGCCGAGCCGCCCTATCGCGTGACGCTCGCGCAGGGGATCGCCGGCGGCGACAAGATGGACTGGGTGATCGAGAAGGCCGTCGAGCTCGGCGTCGCGGCGGTCGTGCCGCTGTCGACCGCGCGCGGCGTCGTGAAGCTCGCCGGCGAACGGGCGGACAAACGCGTCGCGCACTGGCGCGGTGTCGTACGCGCGTCGTGCGAGCAGTGCGGGCGCAACCGTGTGCCCGAGGTCGCGCCGGTATGCGGCTTCGGCGCGTGGCTCGATATGCTGCCGGCGGGGCCGGCCGACGGCGAGCTGCGGCTGCTGCTGTCGCCGCGCGCGAGCGTTCCGTTTTCGTCGCTGCCCGATGCGCCACCGACTGCGAACGTCACATTGCTGATCGGGCCTGAAGGCGGGTTGTCGCCCGACGAGGAAAACGCGGCGCGCGCACGCGGGTTCACCGCGCTGTCGCTCGGGCCGCGTGTGCTGCGCACGGAGACTGCGGGCGCGGCGGTGCTGGCGGCGTTGGCGGCGCGCTGGGGCGGGTGGTGACAAGCAAAAAGCTGCGTGGTGCTATTGCGTCGATGTGCTTGTCGCCGGCACGGCCGCGATGACGCGAAGCATGGTCCGTGGGTGCCGGCGTGCCCGCGGATTTTGTCGCCAAGCGTAAAAAAACCCGCACGAAGGCGGGTTTTGGAGAAGTTGCGGACCTGATTCCGGTGCCGGCGGCGTACGCGACCGGAAGCTGCGATGACGCTGCGTGCCGGGCCGTCGATGCAAACTTACGCGAACGAGTAGAACACGCGGAACGCGACCTTGCGCTCGGCCCAGAACTCGGCTGCCTCACGGAACACGTCGAGCAGCGTCTCGCGCCCTTCCTTGTCGAACTTCTGCGCGATCGGCAGCCCTTCGAGGACGATCACGAAACCGGGCTGCGCGCCGGCCTTCGCGACGAGGTCGGTCAGGCAGTCGTACAGCGCATCGTAGTTCTTCCCGAAATGCTTCGGGAACAGGAACGACGTCGCGATCGTTTCCATTACTTCCTGCTTCGACTGCGCGGCGCCGCAATACGCGTACAGAAAGTGCTGGCCGAGCCGACCGGCTTCGTCGGCGAGATCCTGCACGCGGAACGCGCGGATCGACTGCACGAGATTGGGTCGCACGGTCGTGAAAAGGCTCATAGGCTCCTCGTTCGATGAAAGCCCGGGCTCGGCTTCCTGTTGTTCCGGCGCGCCGACGGCCTGTGCCGCCGCGTTCAGTTGAATCACGCGCTGAAACAGATTGCCGTCGCCGGCCGCGAACAGTTCCGCCGCCGCCGAATCGTGCGCGTAGATGGAGTCGCTCATGCCATTCGTCCCGAAGTCATTCAACAATACGTTTAAAACTGTTGTAGTGGTCGCCCGTGTAATAACAGTTGTCGATCCGGCGCAACGGCCCGCCACAGACGATCCGGCGCGCGCCGCGATTGCGCGCACGCGGCGTCGGTACCGTGTACTCATGGTAGTAGCCGCGCTTCGCCTTCGGCAAAATCCGCTCGCGGTTGCCGAACACGACGCCGTCTTTCTCGTACGGATAGGGGCCGCCGGCGCCGATCAGTCCCAGCGTGGTCACGGCCTCGCGCGGAAGACGGGCGGTCGGGATCGTATCGAGCCCGCTCGCGGCCACGTCGGCCGGAACGGCCTCCCGTGCGTAAGCGGCGGAAACCAGACTGCCCATCGGCGTGCCGACGATACCCATCGCGAACATCGCGAAGACGGACGCGAGCGCGCCGTTGCGGAGCCACTTGCGTGCCATGAACCAGGGTTCCCGCTGTTAAATCAAGTAGTTGACGACCAACAAAGGCGTTAGCGTAGCGTTATTGGCCGCGCGAATCAATGTCCGTTTGGGAATCGAAAGCCCGACGACACGCGGATATGCGTATTTCTTACCGAATTTGCACTACATTTAACTTACATAGGATAAAATACGGCCGGCATCTTTCGTATGGCGAGTCCCTGCCTCCTCGCCACACTCGCTGCCTGGAGTGGAGAGATGCTGCTGTTGCTTTGAGGGAAGCGCGTTTGCGCCCTGCCCGCGGCGTGCCCATTGCGGGCACGCCTCTTTTTGCTTTTGTTTACAATTTCGCCCGACGTGCGGCACCGGTCCGACCGGCGCCGCGCGTTCGTTCTCGCTCAGCGGGCGGCGTTGACGTCGGCGACCAGCAGCGCCGCCATGTTGACGATGCGACGAACGGTCGCCGATTCGGTCAGCACGTGCACCGGCTCCGCGGCGCCCAACAGGATCGGCCCGATCGCGATGTTGTTGCCGGCGGCCGTCTTCAGCAGGTTGTACGCAATGTTCGCGGCGTCGATGTTCGGGAGGACCAGCAGGTTCGCGTCGCCTTCCAGCGTCGATTCCGGCAGGATCTCCTTGCGCAGCGCCGCGTCGAGCGCGACGTCGCCGTGCATCTCGCCGTCGACCTTCAGCTCCGGCGCGGTTTCCTGCAGGATCGCGAGCGTATCGCGCATCTTCTTCGCCGAAGGGGCATTGCTCGTGCCGAAATTCGAGTGCGACAGCAGCGCGACCTTCGGCTCGATGCCGAAGCGGCGCACTTCTTCCGCGGCCATGATCGTGATCTCGGCCAGCTCCTCCGGGGTCGGATCGACGTTCACGTGCGTATCGACGAGGAAAATCTGGCGACCCGGCAGCACGAGGCCGTTCATCGCCGCGTACACGCTGCAACCCGGGCGCTTGCCGATCACCTGGTCGATGAAGTGCAGGTGGCGATGCGTGGTGCTGATCGTGCCGCAGATCATCCCGTCCGCCTCGCCCTTCTTCACCAGCATCGAGCCGATCAGCGTCGTGCGCCGGCGCATTTCGACGCGCGCGAGCTGCTCGCTGATACCCTTGCGCGCCATCATCTTGTGGTACGTCTGCCAAAAGTCGCGGTAGCGCTCGTCGTGCTCGGTGTTGACGACCGTGAAATCGGTGCCGGGCGTGAGGCGCAGGCCGTAGCGCTGGATCCGGTGCTCGATCACCGACGGGCGGCCGATCAGGATCGGCTTCGCGAGTTTTTCGTCGACGATGATCTGAACGGCGCGCAACACGCGCTCTTCTTCACCTTCCGCGAACACGACGCGCTTCTTCGCTTCCGGCGCGGCGCGCGCGATCTGGAAGATCGGCTTCATCGTCGTGCCGCTGTGATACACGAACTGCTGCAGATGGACGCGATACGCCTCCATGTCCTCGATCGGGCGCGTCGCGACGCCGCCGTCCATCGCGGCCTGCGCGACGGCCGGTGCGATCTTCACGATCAGGCGAGGATCGAACGGCTTCGGAATCAGGTATTCGGGCCCGAACGACAGGTCCTGAATGCCGTATGCGGTCGCGACGATGTCGCTCTGCTCGTGCTGCGCGAGTTCGGCGATCGCATTGACGGCCGCGATCTCCATTTCGCGCGTGATCGTCGTCGCGCCGACGTCGAGCGCGCCGCGGAAGATGAACGGGAAGCACAGGACGTTGTTGACCTGGTTCGGATAGTCGGTGCGGCCGGTCGCGAGAATCGCGTCGGGGCGGACTTCGAGCGCCGCTTCCGGCAGGATTTCCGGCGTCGGGTTCGCGAGCGCGAGGATCAGCGGGCGCTCGGCCATGCCCTTCACCATCTCCTGCTTCAGCACGCCCGCGGCCGACAGGCCGAGGAAGATGTCCGCGCCGTCGATCACCTCGGCCAGCGTGCGGGCGTCGGTTTCGCGCGCGAAACGCTCCTTGTCCGGATCCATCAGCTCGGTGCGGCCCTTGTAGACCACGCCGGCCAGGTCGGTCACCGTGATGTTCTCGAGCGGCAGGCCGATGTCGACCAGCAGGTCGAGACACGCGAGCGCGGCCGCGCCCGCGCCCGACGCGACGAGCTTGACCTTCTTGATGTCCTTGTTGACGACCTTCAGGCCGTTCGTGACCGCCGCGGCCACGACGATCGCGGTGCCGTGCTGGTCGTCGTGGAACACCGGAATCTTCATCCGCTTGCGCGCTTCGCGCTCGACGATGAAGCAGTCCGGCGCCTTGATGTCTTCGAGGTTGATCCCGCCGAAGGTCGGCTCCAGCGCGGCGATCACGTCGACGAGCTTGTGCGGGTCCGATTCGTTCAGCTCGATGTCGAACACGTCGATGCCCGCGAACTTCTTGAACAGCACCGCCTTGCCTTCCATCACCGGCTTCGACGCGAGCGGGCCGATGTTGCCGAGACCGAGCACCGCCGTGCCGTTCGTCACGACGCCGACCAGGTTGCTGCGGGCGGTGAAACGCGCCGCGTTCAGCGGGTTCTCGACGATCTCCTCGCACGCGTACGCGACACCCGGCGAATACGCGAGCGCGAGGTCGCGCTGGTTGATCATCTGCTTGGTCGGGGCGATCGCGATTTTGCCGGGGGTCGGAAATTCGTGATAGTCGAGCGCGGCTTCGCGGAGCTTGGCTTTGGAGGAGGCTTGGGTGGACATGTGTCTCGTGACGTGCGGATTAGAATAACTGTTCGACGGCATTGTAGCGCCAATCATCGGCCGCCAGACCGGCGATTCGGGTGCGACAGCCGCGACCAAAATGTACTGGATGGTGCAGGCGCGCCGCCGCTCGCCTCGTACAATGCCGTTCCTTCAACCGTTTCGGATCGCCCGCCGTGCCAGCCGCCCTCTCCGAGTTTTCGCTGATCGAACGCTTCTTCACGCGCCGCGCCGCGCAGGGTGCCCGCGCGTCGACGCTCGGCATCGGCGACGATTGCGCACTGATTGCGCCCCGATCCGGGAAATTGCTGGCCATTTCGACGGACATGCTGGTGGAAGGCCGCCACTTCTTCCCCGATGTCGCGCCCGACGCGCTCGGCCACAAGACGCTCGCGGTCAACCTGTCGGACCTCGCGGCGATGGGCGCCGAGCCGCGCGCCTTCACGCTCGCGTGCGCGCTGCCGCGTGCCGACGCGGCGTGGCTCGAGGCGTTCAGCGACGGTCTCTTCGCGCTGGCCGAGCGATACGGCTGCGAGCTGATCGGCGGCGACACGACGAGCGGGCCGCTGAACCTGTGCGTGACCGTGTTCGGCGAAGTCGCGCCCGACACGGCGCTGCGGCGCGATGCCGCGCGCGACGGCGACGACGTGTGGGTGTCCGGCACGCTCGGCGATGCGCGCGCGGGCCTCGGCGTCGCCCGCGGCGAATGGGCGGCCGGCGCGGATGAAGCCGCCGCGTTCCGGCGCGCGCTCGAGCGGCCCGAACCGCGCGTCGCGCTCGGCCTGGCGCTCGCGGGCGTCGCGCACGCGGCGCTCGATCTTTCGGACGGCCTCGCCGGCGACCTCCAGCACATCCTGACGCGCTCGAACGTGCGCGCCGAGATCGACGCCGACGCGGTGCCGCGCTCGGCCGCGCTCGCGACGCTGCCGGCCGACGTGCAGCGCCGCTGCGCGCTGGCCGGCGGCGACGACTACGAACTCTGCTTCACGGCGCCGGTTGCGGCGCGCGCGGCGGTCGCCGCAGCGGGCGCCACGGCCGGCGTGCCGGTCACGCGAATCGGTACAATACGCGCGTTGTCCGCGCCGTCGGCGCAACCCGCCATCGCGTGGCGCGACGCCGCCGGCGCGCCCCTCGCTCTCACGTTGCACGGCTTCGACCACTTCCATGCAGACTGATCCGACGCCCGCGCACGCCGCGGCCGAGCCCGGCGCCGCGCAGCCCGCGCCGACACGCATGACGGCCCGCTTCATGCTGTCGCATCCGGCGCATATCGTGTCGCTCGGCTTCGGCAGCGGGCTCGCGCCGATCATGCCCGGCACCTTCGGCTCGCTGTTCGGCTGGCTCGCGTTCGTCGTGCTCAACCGCTACCTGACGGTGCCCGAATGGTGGGCGCTGATCGCCGTCGGCTTCGTGGCGGGCACGTGGGTCACCGGTTTCACCGCGAAGAAGGCCGGGATGGCCGATCCGGGCGCCGTCGTCTGGGACGAGATCGTCGCGATCTGGCTCGTGATGCTGTTCGTCACGCCCGCGACCTTCGTCGGCCAGCTGTGGGCGTTCGTCGCGTTCCGCTTCTTCGACATGCTCAAGCCGCCGCCGATCCGCTACTTCGAGCGCCGCCTGAAAGGCGGGCTCGGCATCATGGTCGACGACCTGGTCGCCGCGTTCATGACGCTGCTCGTGATCGCCCTGTGGCGCTCCGTCGCCGGCTGACCGATTTCCCGACTGTTTCCCCGACTGTTTCCCGACGCGCATGCCAACCGATTCCGTCGTTCACCAGCTTGCGATCCGCGCAGGCAACAAGCTGCGTGACGAGCACCTCACGCTCGCCACCGCCGAATCCTGCACCGGCGGCATGATCGCCGCGGCGATCACCGACATCTCCGGCAGCAGCCAGTGGTTCGAGCGCGGCTTCGTCACGTACTCGAACCAGGCCAAGATCGAGATGATCGGCGTGCCGGCCGACCTGATCGACAAGCACGGCGCGGTCAGCGAGCCCGTCGCGCGGGCAATGGCCGAAGGCGCGCTGCGCAACAGCCGCGCGCAGGTCGCGCTGTCCGTCACCGGCATCGCGGGGCCGGCCGGCGGCAGCGAGAAGAAGCCGGTCGGCACCGTGTCGTTCGGCTGGAGCAACCGGCTGCATACCGACGTCGAAACGCTCGTGTTCAAGGGCGATCGCGAACAGATCCGCACGCAGGCGGCCGCGCATGCGCTGCGCGGGCTGCTGAAGCTGCTCGACGAGCGCGAACGCTGAGCGGGCCGGCGGCGTGCCGCGCCCGCCGCGCGCTTACTGAATCGCGTCGGGCTTCACGACGATCCAGTTCTTGTCCGCCGTCACCGGCAGGCCGAGCGACTTCTGCTTCGCGGCCGATTCGTCCGACCACGCGCGGATCTGCGCCATCTGCTTGTCCTTCTTGTTGACCCACACGCGCACGCCGCCGCGCGCGACATCGGTCGCGTTCAGCAGCATGTAGCCGTCGGACGTCGGCGTGTCGCCGGCGACGAGCACCGGCTTCTTCCACTGGTCGATCCAGCCGACGATCGAACCGAGCTTGCCTTCGTACCACGTCATCGGGTTCATCAGGAACGGCGTGATCACGAGGTTGCGGTTCGCGGCCTCGTCGTACTTGCCGGCCTTGATCTGCAGCCGCGACGTCGTCAGCGCGCCGGTCGCCGGGTTGCGCAGCAGCGTCGTCACGCCGATCACGTTCTGCGGCTTCACGTTGTAGCCGTACTTCGGGTCGGACAGCACGAGCCGCGCGAGCTCCTCGTGCGCGGCCGTCATCACGTAGACATCGATGCCGTTCTCGCGCAGCGCGTTGTACAGCTCCTGCATCCCGCGGAAGAAGCGCGGCGGGTTCACCGTGCCGTCGACGACCTTGTCGCCCTGCCAGTAGCGGATCGGGATCGGCTTGCCGTCGGCGAGCATCGCGTCGACGTGGCGCTTCAGGTCGGCGAGCGACTGCCCGGCGAACGCCTGCGCGATCCACGGATAGCAGACCAGATCGTCGATCTCGCACAGCCGGTAGTAGTAGCTCGTCAGCGATTCCTTGTAGTCGGCGGAATCCTTGAACGGGATCAGCTTCAGCGAAGGGTCGAGCGAATCGCGCGTCAGCACGCCGCGGTTCTCGAGATACGGCAGCAGCGATTCCTCGAGGTCGTAGCGGTAGGTCGTGTTGTCGGCGTCGAACACCGCGTAGTCGCCGCGGTTCGCATGCGCGGCGATCATCGCGTTCAGCGCCTTCGCGCTATCGGCCGGCCAGTGCGAGAGATCCGCCGCATGGGCGAACGTCACGCACAGCGACGCGGCGAACGCGCTCAGAAGACGGCGGGACAGCTTGGGCATGGCGTCGCTCCTATTCTTGACATTTTCGTGACGGATCGATGACAAGAGGCAGGATCGCGCGAATAAATTGCCGACATGCAATGCGGAAGCGACGGGAAGTTGTCGGCGCGCGCCAGGGAGGATCGAGGAAAGCGAAGGGGGACGGGAGGATGCAGCGCCGGCGCGGGGCCGGCACCACACCGCCCAGCGTGCCGGCTGGGCGGTGTGGTGAGAGACAGCGTGGTGCGAGACGGTGTCGTGCGAGTCGATCAGCGATGCGCGTTGATCGTGTCGCGCGTCTTCTGCGCGGCGAGCGCCGCGGCCTCGGCGAAATCCTCGCCCTTGCTCGCGTACAGGATCGCGCGCGACGAGTTGATCATCATCCCGGTGCCGCCGGCCGTGCGGCCCGCGTTGACGGTCGCCTGCACGTCGCCGCCCTGTGCGCCGATGCCGGGGATCAGCAGCGGCATGTCG
This sequence comes from Burkholderia sp. BCC1208, assembly GCF_902833095.1. NCBI lineage: Bacteria > Pseudomonadati > Pseudomonadota > Betaproteobacteria > Burkholderiales > Burkholderiaceae > Burkholderia > Burkholderia sp. BCC1208. Next base: position 320,780 of record NZ_CADFDY010000011.1, read on the forward strand.
CCGACGATCCCGCGCACGACCTCGATTTCCTTCGGGAACGTCGCGCCGACCACGAGGCCGAGCTGGCCGTTCCTCGCGTTCCACTTGTTCGCCGCGAGATCGGCGACGACCTGGTACAGCGGCCGGCCTGGCTGGCCGGCCCCGTTCGTTTCGAGGAACTGCAGGTCCGAGCCGCCCGGGTTCGACGTGCGGCACAGCACGATCACACCCTTGCCTTCATGCTCGAAGTACGGCTCGACCGAGTCGTAGCCCATGTACGGGTTCACCGTGACGGCGTCCGCGCGATAGCGCTCGAACGCTTCGCGCGCGTACTGCTCGGCGGTGCTGCCGATGTCGCCGCGCTTCGCGTCGAGGATCACGGGCAGGCCCGGATGCTGCAGATGGATGTGCGCGATCAGGCGCTCGAGCTGGTCTTCCGCGCGATGCGCGGCGAAGTACGCGATCTGCGGCTTGAACGCGCTCGCGTACTGCGCGGTCGCGTCGACGATCTGCCGGCAGAACTCGAAGATCGCGTCGGGCTGGCCGTCGAACTGCACGGGAAAGCGCGACGGCTCGGGATCGAGGCCGACGCACAGCAGCGAATTCGTGCGCAGCCACGCGGCGCGCAGCGATTCAATGAAAGTAAGCGGGGAAGACATGGCGGGTACTCGCGGCAAACCGTTGGTAGACCGCGTATTTTACCCGCGTCGCGGGCGGCCCTCGCGTGCCGCGGCGTTGCCGCGCGCATCGGCGCGCTCGACGGTGAACGCGAAACGCCGCGTGAGCCGCTCGCCGGGCGCAAGCAGCGTCATCCCGTGCGCGGTCGCGCCGCCCGGCAGGTTCATCGCATTGATCGGATGATCGACCGGCTCGAAGCAGAAGAAATCCTCGCCCGGCGGCGTATAGAGCACGTACGCGTCGGCGTCGGCCGCGACGGTCAGCGACAGCCGGCGGCGCGGCCAGCTCACCGTCGCGTGGCCGCCCCAGCCGGTGAACGCGTGATTGACGAGCGTGGCCGGCAGCGGATACGCGACGCCGAACTGCCAGGCCGGCGGCACGCTGACGTGCCGTACCGGCAGGAAATCGGCGCCCGACAGCCACAGGCCGCCCGCCGCCGCGGCCAGCTCGGTCACCGCATCGCGCACGAGGAACGGATGCACGCCGAGCCCGAACGGCAGCCGCGCGCGCCCCGCGTTCTCGATCGTCAGCGCGATCGACAGCGTCGCGTCGTCGAGTTCGAACGACTGGATCGCGCGGAACGCGTACGGCGCGCCGGCGGCACGGTCGAGCGACAGTTGCAGCGACGTGTCGGTCGCATCGTCCACCTGCCACGGCGCGAGCCAGCCGTCGCCGTGGATCGGCAGCGGCTCGTCGCGGCGGTTGCGCGGCACCGCGACCTTGCGCCCGTCGCATTCGAAGCGCCCGTCGCCGATCCGGTTCGAGTACGGCAGCAGCGGATAGCACGCGAGCTCGTTCGGGTCCGTCGCCGTCTCCGGGTGCTCGCAACGGCGGAACACCGGCATCAGCACGCCGTTGTCGCCGCGCCAGTCGAAGCGCGCGATGCCGCCGCCGAGGTGCGGCAGCACGTCGAGCCGCAGCGAAGCGTTCGACAGCGTGACGGCCGCCGCATGCGCGGCGCCGACGCCCTGCGCGAACGCGGCCGTCTGCGGGCCGGGGCTGACCGGCTGGGCGGCGGCGGCCAGGCGCGCGCGGCGCGACTGGCTGGTGGACGACGATGCGCGCGAGGACGTGGCGGTCATGGTGAGCTCCTTTCCTTCGTCGAAGAAACGATGCAGGTCGTGCGAACGGTCAGGCCCAGCCGCCGTCGACGATCACGTCCTGCGCGGTGATCATCCGGCTGTCGTCGGCCGCGAGAAACAGCGCCATCCGTGCAAGATCGGCCGGCAGCAGTTCGGCATCGATGCACTGGCCGGCCTTGATCGCCGCGCGGCCCGCGTCGTCGAGCCACAGCCGGCGCTGCTTGTCGGTCAGCACCCAGCCGGGCACCAGCGAATTCACGCGGATGCCGAACGGGCCGAGATCGCGCGCGAGGCCGCGCGTCAGGCCCTGCACGGCCGCCTTCGCCATCACGTAGACGGGATAGCCGCCGTTCTTCAGCATCCAGCTGATCGAGCCGAGATTGATGATCGCGCCGGCGCCCTGCCGCTTCATGTCGTCGATCACCGCCTGCGCGGCGAAGAACTGATGACGCAGGTTCACCGCGATGCCCGCGTCGAACGACGCGGGCGTCACGTCGCCGATCGCATGGCGCGTGTCGTTCGCCGCGTTGTTCACGAGCACCGCGATCGCGCCGATGCGTGCGCGGATCGCGTCGATCGCCCGGCGCAGCGCCTCGACGTCGGTCAGGTCGCACGACAGGAACAACGGCGCATGTCGTGCATGCGCGAGGCGCTCCGCGAGTGCGGCGCCGGCCGCCGCGTCGAGATCGACGAACGCGACGCGCGCGCCCTGTTCGACGAAGTGCTCGACGAACGACGCGCCGATGCCGGTCGCGCCGCCCGTGATCAGCACCGCGCGATCCTCGAGGCTCGGGTAGCGCGCGAAGCGCGCGTCGCTCGCGGCGTGCGGATCGGGCGCGGAAGTGTCGATGGTCATGCGGATCGTCTCCGTGTCAACAGGTCGGTCAGTCGCGTACGCCGCGGTTCTTGAGCTGGTCGAGCAGCACGGCCGCGAGCAGGATCGCGCCGCGCACGAGGTACTGGTAGAACGCGTCGATGTTCAGCAGGTTCATCACGTTCTCGACGGTGCCCATGATCAGCACGCCGATCACGACGCCCGAGATCGTCGCGCGACCGCCCATCAGCGACACGCCACCCAGCACGCACGCGGAGATCACGTTCAGCTCGAAACCCTGCGCGGCGTTCGGCTGGCCCGACGTGATGCGCGACGCGAGAATCACGCCCGCGAGCGCCGTCACCGCGCCCTGGATCAGGAAGATGTATACGCGCGTGCGTTCGACGTTGATCCCCGCGAGCCGCGACGCTTCCGGATTGCCGCCGATCGCGAGCGTGTTGCGGCCGTAGACGGTCTGGTTCAGCAGCACGCCGAACCCGATGAAGCACACCAGCGTGACCCAGATCGGCAGCGACACGCCGAACATCGACATCCCGCCGAGCGCGATGAACGTGTCCGACGACACGCCGACCGCCTGCCCCTTCGACACGATGAAGCCGAGCCCGCGCACGATCTCCATCGTCGCGAGCGTCGTGATCAGCGCGTTGATGCGCAGGTACGCGATCACCGCGCCGTTCACGAAGCCGATCGCGGCACCGGCCGCGACCGCCGCGATGATCGCGACGAACGTGTTGTCGGTCGCGTTCAGCACCATCGCGCACAGCACGCCTGAGAACGCGACGGTCGAGCCGATCGACAGGTCGAAGTCGCGCGACGCGAGACAGAACATCATCGTGCACGCGACCATGCCGATCTGCGAGATCGACAGCGCCAGGCCGAGCATGTTGTCGATCGAGAAGAAGTGATCGACGGTCAGCGACATCGTGATGAACATCACCGCGAAGATCGCGATCAGGCTGTATTCGGTCAGATGCTGCCACCACTTCTGGCGGTCGCTCTGCTGTGGAACCAGCGCGTCGGCCGACGGCTTCACGGCGGCGCTGCCAAGGTTTTCGTTGACTTGCATGGTGTATCTCCTGCTCCTGCATCGCGCGACCCGCGCCGCGCGTGTTCGATTCGAATGTCGTATGTCGCGTCAGGCCGCCTCGACCGCGCTCGTCTGCGGCAGCGCGAGGTTCAGCACCGCGTGCTCGTTCGCCTCGGCGCGCGGCAGCTCGCCGGCGATCCGGCCTTCGCGCATCACGACGATGCGGTCGGACACGCCGAGCACTTCCGGCAGTTCCGACGACACCATCACGATCGCGCAGCCGCGCTCCGCGAGCCGGTAGATCACGTCGTAGATCTCGTGCTTCGCGCCGACGTCGATCCCGCGCGTCGGTTCGTCGAGGATCACGACCTTCAGATCGGGTTCCGCGAGCCAGCGCGACAGGATCGCCTTCTGCTGGTTGCCGCCCGACAGGAAGCGGATCTTCTGGCGCCGGTTCGGCGTCTTGATCTTCAGCCGCTGGATGAAGCGGTCGGCCGTTTCGCTTTCGGTCTTGCCGTTGATGAAGAGCCCCGCGCGCAGCGAATGGCGGCGGCAGCTGATGTTGATGTTCTCGGCGACCGACGCGATCGCGATGATCCCTTCTTCCTTGCGGTCCTCGGGGCACAGCACGATGCCGTGACGAATCGCGTCGCCGGTGCGCTTCACGTCGATGCGCGCGCCGTCGAGCGTCAGCACGCCCGCGCGCCGGCGGTCCGCGCCGTACACGAGCCGCATCAGCTCGCTGCGACCCGCGCCGACGAGCCCGAAGAAGCCGACGATCTCGCCCGCGCGCACCGAGAAGCTCGCCGGTTCGCGCAATGCCGGGCCTTCGACGCCGTCGGCGGAAAACCGCACGTCGCCGAGCGCACGCGGCGCGTAATGGTAGATGTCCGAAATCTCGCGCCCGACCATCTCGGCGACGAGCCGCTCGCGCGGCACGTCGGCCAGCGATTGGTGCGACGCGATCTTGCGCCCGTCGCGAAAGATCGTGCACGCATCGCACAGCCGGTAGATCTCGTCCATCCGGTGCGAGATGTAGATCAGCGCGCGGCCTTGCGCACGCAGATCGTCGACCAGTTTGAACAGCACCTCGGTCTCGCGATGCGACAGCGAGCTCGTCGGTTCGTCGAGCGCGATCACGCGCGCGTTGCGCATCAGCGCCTTGCAGATCTCGACCATCTGCCGCTGCGCGATCGACAACCGCCCGAGCCGCGCATCCGGATCGAGATCGACGCCCATCTCGGCGAGCCGCTCGCGCACGTAACGCTTCGCCTCGCGCTTTCTCACCCAGCCGAACGCGTTCGGCAGGCGGCCGAGCAACAGGTTTTCCGCGACCGTCAGGTCGGGCACGTACTGCAATTCCTGGTGAATCACCGCGATGCCGGCCGCGATCGACGCGGCCGCACTCGCGAACTGCACGGGCTGGCCGTCGACCTGCACGCTGCCCGCATCGGGCTGGTATTCGCCGCCGAGAATCTTCAACAGCGTCGACTTGCCCGCGCCGTTCTCGCCCATCAGGCCATGCACCTCGCCCGCATGCACGTCGAACGAAATGCCGTCGAGTGCGCGCACGCCGGGAAATACCTTGCCGATATTGTCAAAACGCAGTGCCGCTGACACGTCGTCTCCCCACTTCCAGATCGATCGACCGCCGGCCGCCGCGTCGCCGCGGCAGCCGGCGGGCCGCTTACTTCGACGCGAGCCCCATCTCCTCGCGCACCTTCGCCACGTTGTCGCGCGTGGCGAGCATGCCCGTCGTCAGCGTCAGCGGCGGCGGCGCCTTGCCCTGCGTGATCCACGTGTACATCAGGTCCGAGGTTTCCTCGCCGTGGCGCTTCGGGCTGATGATCACGGTGCCGTAGAAGCCCGTCGGCTGCGGCTTCTTGAACTCGTTGAGCGCCGAATCGGAACCGCCGATGCCGATGCCGATCATGTTGTCGGCCTTGAAGCCGCGCCCTTCGGCCGCGCGCACCGCGCCGAGCACGGCCTCGTCGTTCAGGCCGTAGGCGACCCAGTGCTTGAACTGCGGGTTCTTCGTGAGCGCGATGTTCGCCGCGTTGAACGCGTTTTCCGTATCGGTCTTCGCCTGCGGCGCCGCGATCACGTTCGCCTTCGGGAAGCCGGCGGCGACCAGCGCGTCGGTCGCGCCGCTCGTGCGGTCGTGCGCGGTCGGCAACTGCTCGTAGGTGATGTCGATCGCGCCGACGTCCTTCATGTCCCAGCCGCGCTTCTTGATCTCGGCCGCGATGCCGTCGCCGACCTGCTTGCCGATGTTGTACGCGGAGATCCCCATGTGCGGCACCGCCTCGATCGGCTTGCCCGCGCCGTCGACGAGGCGATCGTCGACCGTCATCATCTTCAGGTTGTGCGACTTCGCCTTCGCGACGATGCCCGGCCCGAGCTTCACGTCGGGCGTGCAGATGATGAAGCCCTGCGCCTTCTGTGCGGACAGGTTGTCGATCGCGCTCATCACCTTCTCGCCGGACGGCGCACCGATCTTCACGAGCGTGAAGCCCTTCTGCTTCGCGGCGATCTCGGCGAATTTCCATTCGTCCTGGAACCACGGTTCCTCAGGCTGCTTCACCAGGAAGCCGATCTTGACCGGGTCGGCCGCGTGCGCGACCGGGCTGCCCATCACCACCGCGGCCGCAGCGGCCAGCGTTACGAACGTTCTGCGTTTCATCTCCAGAGTCTCCTTGTTTTCATCGAACAGGATGCAGCCGCTTGTTGGTTTCGACGCAGCGTGCGCGCGGCCGTCGCACGTGCGGTCTTTCGAATCGCTACGTCAATCGTGTCAGTCGTGATACAGCGCCGCGCGCCCGCCATCGACGGTGATGCACGCGGCATTGATGAACGGCGCCTCGTCGGACGCCAGGAACACGGCCGTCATCGCGACCTCCTCGGGGCGGCCGATCCGCTTCATCGGCTGCAGCGCGAGCGTCTCGGCGCGCGCGGCGGCCGGATCGGGCTGCGCGTCCCACCAGTCGCGCGTGAGCTGCGTCTCGATGTAGCCCGGCGCGATCGCGTTCACGCGCACGTTGCGCGCCGCGTATTCGATGCCGAGCGCACGCGTGAGGCCGAGCACGCCGTGCTTCGCGACCGGGTACGGAAAGCAGCCCGGGATGATCCTGAATGCATGCGTCGACGCGATGTTCACGATGCTGCCGCGCCCGCGCTCGACCATACCCTCCAGCGCCGCGCGGCAGCCATGCCACACGCCGTCGAGATCGACCGCGAAGCAGCGCCGCCAGTCGTCGTCGGTCATCGTCAGCGGATCGGCGAACACGTTGATGCCCGCGTTGTTCACGAGCACGTCGAGCGGGCCGAACGCCGCTTCAGTCTGCGCGAGCGCATCGCGCACCGCCTGCTGCCGCGCGACATCCGCCTGCAGCGGCAGCACGCGCGCGCCGTCGCAATCTTGTGCAATCGCGGCGGCCGTGTGCTGCGCCTGCGGGAAGTCGAGATCGACGAGCGCGACGGCCGCGCCTTCGCGCACGAACGCGCGCGCGATCGCGGCGCCGATGCCGCGGCCCGCGCCCGTCACCATCGCGACCTTGCCCGCGAGGCGGCCCATCATGCGGCTCCGCCGCGCGCGACGCGCAAGCCGGCCTGGAACGCGCGCGCATTCGCCGCGGTCGTGTCGGCCGACTGGCCGGGGCGGTACAGCGCCGAACCGAGCCCGAAGCCGTTCGCGCCGGCGTCGAGGAACGGCCGCATGTTGTCCGGCGCGATCCCGCCGACCGGAATCAGCGGCACCGCGCGGTCGATCACCGCGCGCCATGCCTTCACGACCGTCACGCCGAGTTGCTCGGCCGGGAACATCTTCAGCACGTCGGCGCCGTTCGTCAGCGCCGCGAACGCTTCGGTCGGCGTCGCGACGCCCGGCGCGCTCGCCAGCCCGCGCTCGCGCGCGCGGCGAATCACGGCCGCGTCGCTGTGCGGCATCACGATCAGTGCGCCGCCCGCGTCCTGCACGCGGTCGACGTACTCGGCGCGCAGCACGGTGCCCGCTCCGACGATCGCGTCGTCAGGCAACGCGCGCCGCAGCGCCGCGATGCTGTCGAACGGGTCCGGCGAGTTGAGCGGCACCTCGACGATCCGGAAGCCGGCTTCGTAGAGCGCGCGGCCGTGATCGGCCGCTTCGGCGGGCGCGATGCCGCGCATGATCGCGATCAGCGGACACGCGTCGAACGCGCGCATCAGTGCGGCGTGGGGCGTGTACGGTGCGGGCAATGTCAGGTCGGTCGGCATCGAGGGTTCCTCTACAAGCAGTTCAGTGGTCGGCGCAGACGGGCTCGCCGTCCGCGCGCACGAGCCCGGCGCGCGACGCGATCCGCCACAGGCCAAGCTCGGTCGCATGCGCGGCCACACGCGCGTGCGCATGGCCGAATACCTGGAGCGCATCGACGTAGCGCGAACACAAGCCGCCGTCGCCGATCAGCAGCAGCGGCTGGTCCGCGAGCGCGATGCCGCGCTCCGCGAGCATCGCGTCGAGCGCATTGAGCTCGTGGCCGATCAGCAGGCCGGACAGGTAGTCGCCCTGCGCGTCGGGTGCGAGCCGGTCGGTCAGCCCCAGCGTGCGCGTGCTGAAAATCGTCGCGAGCAGCCCCGTGTGCTGCGCGCCGCGTGCGACCGCTACGCCGCGGACGAACGCGGCGCGGTCGGGCGACGCACCCGTTCGCATCGTGCGGCCGAGGATCGTGTGATCGCGCAGCACCGCGAACAGCTCGCCGGTCATGAAGGTCTGGAAACGCTCGATCAGCCCGTCCTTCACCCACGCCCATTTCGCATGCGTGCCCGGCAAGCCGATCAGTACCCCTGAACGATCGGCGCCAAGCGTCGGATCGCTCGCGAGTGCGCCGACGATCTGCGTTTCTTCGCCGCGCATCACGTCGGGCAATTCGCCCGTCGCGATCACGCCCGGCACGATCGAGACAGTCGCGCCGCGCGACGTCGTCACCGTGATGAGGCCCGCGACGAGCGCGTCGGCCCCGGCCGGCACCGCGACGTACGGCGCCTCGCGCCAGCCCTGCGCGCTGCCGACCATTCCGGCGGCGAGCACCGGCAGGCCGGGCGCACGGTCGAGCCAGTCGCCGCACGCTTCCTCGAACACCGCGTCGAACGCACGCGCGCCGCCGCCCGGCACGTGCATCACGCCGGCTGCCCGGCTGCGCGTGTCGATCGGCACGCCGTGCGCGTCGTACAAATATGCGCGCAGCGACGTGGTGCCCCAGTCGAGCGCGATCAGCGACGGGGAAGCGGAACTGGCATCCGGAACGGGCCGGGTCGAAGTCGTCATCGTTTGATCCTGCGGGTACCCTGCGGCGGGCTCCAGCCCAGTTCCGCGGAAATGGCTCGCGCTTCGCGCTGCACGAGCGGAATCAGTTCGTCCATGCGGTCGTGCGGCATGTACGGAATCGTGCTCGCCACCGACACCGCCGCGACGACCGCGCCCGACGCGTCGCGGATCGGCGCGGCCACGCAGCGGATCGACGCCTCGTTTTCCTCGAGATCGAACGTATAGCCGCCGGCCGCGTAATGGGCCATGCGCTGCAGGAACGCGCTCGTCTCGGGCCGGTTGTCGGGCTTGAAATTGACGCCGGCCAGCGCGCGCCGCGCGGCTTCGAACAGCGAGCGCCACAGGTCGGGATCGAGGTCGAGCATCATCGCCTTGCCGATGCCGGTCGACGCGAGCGGCATCCGGTGGCCGACGCGCGAGCGCATCTCGAGGCCGCGCGTGCCGGGAATCTTGTCGATGTACAACACGTCGTCGCCGTCGCGCACGCCGAGATGGATCGTGTCGAGCGTCGCTTCCGCGAGCGCCTCGAGATGCGGACGCGCCACCGCGGTGAGCGGCATCTGCTCGAGCGCGATCGTGCCGAGCTCGATCAGCTTCGGGCCGAGCAGGTAGCCGCCCTGCACCTGGCGCAGATAGCGCGCCTGGACGAGGCTGCTGACGAGCCGGTGCGTCGTGCTGCGCGTCGTGCCGAGCGCGGCGCCGATCGCGCGCATGTCGCGCGCGCCGTTGGCGATCGCTTCGAGAATCGCGAGGCCGCGCAGCAGCGTCTGCGTGCCGGCCTGTTGCGCGGCGAGGTCGAGCGGCGTGCTGGTCGCGCCGATGCTGTCGGTCAGCGACGCATTGACCGGCATCGCGCGCCGGGCGTCGAGGGCAAGGGAATCTGGCATCTTGGTCATGGGGCGGGGCTTCTTCAACGGAATCGGTGAAGCCGCTCGCGCGGCGCCGGAACTGCGTCCGGTGCCGCGGCGTGGCGGCGGTCGATGCACCGAGTAAAGCGCCCGGCAAACTTCATGGAAGGTGTCTCCGTGTGCGACGGGCGCCGCGCGATGCGTGGGTCCGAAGCTGTCGATGTGCTTCGGATTGTAGGAGCGCACGCACTCGTCTCCAATATTTGAATGCGTTGTCCAGATAATGAGAATGGCGGCGAAATCGCCCGCGGGCTCGACGCAACGGCCGCGTCATGCGCACGGGGGCGGAACCCGCCGTGTCGCAGGTTCCGCCCCCGTTTGTCCAACGCGTCCCGCGCTTACTGCTGGCTCGTGCTGCGCGCCTGCATGTAGCGCTGGACGTCGGCGAACGACACGCGGCCGTTGCCGCCCGCGTCGATCTGCCGGAAGTGGTTCGCGACATAGCCGAGGCCGGCCGCGCGCGCCTGCGACTCGGTGATCGAACCCGTGTTCTGCGTGTCGGCCGCACTGAACTGCCGCGCGAGCTTGCGCACCACCTGCGCGTGCAGCGCGGCGCCGGTCGTTTGCGTGCCGGCGGTCGCGTGGCGCGCGGCCGGCGGCACGTACGGGTCGCCGAGCTGCGCCTGGCGCGCACGCGCCGGCGCGACGGCGTCGCTCGCCTGCGCGGAAAGGGATGCTGCGGCGCCGACGCATGCGAGCGCCGCGGCAACGACGATGAAACGATTCTTCATGTCAGGCTCCAGTCTGGAATGGGATCGACGGCCGGCGAGCGGCGCCGGGGGGCGCCTGTCGCCGGCGTGGCGCAATCAATGCGCGGCCGCGCCGTAGAAGGTCACGAGGTCGGCTTTCTCCTGCGGACGCGACGTATCGTCGAGATAGACCATGTGCCCGCCCTGATAGTCCTTGATCGTCAGGTTCGGTTGTGTCCCGAGCCGCGCGAGGTCGAGTTCGGTCTGGTAGAACGGCGTCGCGATGTCGTGATACCCGTTCAGCGACAGCACCTTCAGCGCCGGGTTCAGCGTCAGCGCCGCGGCCAGATCGGGGATCGTGTCGGGCATCGCCAGGCCGTCGTGCGTCCAGTCCCACGTGTTGATCGCGTTGCTGCTCACCGAGTAGGCCGACTGCGCGGTGTACTTCAGTTCGTTCGGCAGGTAGCTGCCGATCGTGTCGGTGAACGGCTTCGTGATGAACGAGCTGGACGGATCGCCGTCGGCCGCGAGCGGGCTCGACACGGGCACGTTCACGCGTGCGTCGTAGCGGCCGATCAGCGTGCCCGGGACCAGCGACAGCTGGAAGCTGTTGTCGAAGAAAGTCGGGACCACGTTGAAGTCGGCATTCCACAGCGCCTGCTTCACGCCGGTCGAATTCGCCATCGTCGTGACGAGATTCGGCGGCGGCGGCGTGTGGCTCGCCAGATACGCGTTCACGGCGGGCGCATAGCTGCCGGCCGTCAGCAGGCGCATCTGGTCCGCATACTGCGGCAGGTTCGACGGGTTGGGGTTGTCGAGCTGGTAATACGCGCCGACCGTGCCGTACGACGGCACGAAGCCGGCGCAGCTCACCGGGCTCGCCCCGTTGTTCGAGTTGCCGACATAGTCGCTCGCCATGTCGCAGTTCGTGTTGTAGTTCAGGATCGACGATTGCAGCACGATGCCGTCGAGCTTCACGCCGGCCGTCTCGAGCAGGTTCGCGAGCACGTCGGTGCGCGGCGTGCCGTACGATTCGCCGAACAGGTATTTCGGCGAATCGTTGCGCTGGTTCACGCTCAGGTAGCGCGTCACGAAATCGCGGAACGCGCCGGCGTCCTGGTCGACGCCCCAGAACGTCTGGTTCGTGTTCGGCGCGACCGCTTCCGAGAAGCCGGTGCCGATCGCATCGACGAACACGAGGTCGGTCGTGTCGAGCAGCGTTTCCTGGTTGTCGACGAACGGGAACGTCGACGTGTTCGCGTTCGGGTCGCCGGTCTGGATCCGGCGCGGGCCGAACGAACCGAGGTGCAGCCACACCGAGGCCGAGCCCGGGCCGCCGTTGTACAGGAACGTGACGGGCCGCTTCGCCGCGGGCTGGTTGTCGGCCGTGTACGCGACATAGAAGAACGATGCTTCGGGCGCGCCCGTCTGCGGATTGCGTGCGACGAGGTGGCCGGCGGTGGCCGTGTACCGGATCGTCTTGCCGTTCAGCGTGATCTGGTGGTGCGTGACGGCGGCTTTTTCGACCGCGGCGGACGCGTCGAGCGACGCGGTCGCGCTCGACGAATAACTGTTGGGATCGTTGTACGCACGGTCGACCTGACCGGCGGGATCGGCTGAATCGGCGGCGCTCGCAGCGGCGGACGACGTCACGTCGTCGTTGCAGGCCGTCAAAATCAGCGAAGAACACACCACCCCCAACAACAGCTTCGCTTTGCTCGCTGGCATCGTTGCGTTCCTTCTCTCGGATGTTTTTCGTGTCGAGCAGCCGGATAAGCCACCCCCCGCCTCGATTGCGGCCGATAAGCCGAGGCGCTGGCCAATATACGCGAGCCCGTCAGCTTTGAAAAATTTGGAAATATTTGGCGCGCCGGCGGTGCAGCGCACACCTTTCAGAAATGCTTCGATTCGCGAAACGTTGCATTTCACGTCGCTTTCATCGGCTTTCGCGTTTAGCCGTGCGGACTAAAAAAGCACGGATTTCACGCGCTGCCCACCAACAAAATCGCGCGGTCGCCGGCATTGCTCAGCAAAGCGAAATAGACGGATTCGTCTAAGGGATGTGGCCCGAAATGGCGGCGACACGAATCCGCTGCAGCGCGTCAATCGCGCGTCGACGGCGCAACGGACAATGCAGCGGCGCGGGCGCGCCGCTTACTCGGATTGCGGAAGCTCGGCCGCGCCCATCCGGCGCGCGATGACTGCCGCACGCTGCGCCTGGTAGGCCGAGCCGCGATGCGCATCGAACCAGCGCGGCTTCGGCAGCATCACCGCGAGACGCGCCGACTGCCACGCGCCGAGCCGGCTCGCGGGAATCCTGTAGTAATAGCGTGCGGCCGCTTCGGCGCCGTACACGCCGCGCCCCCATTCGACCGAATTCAGGTAGATCTCGAAGATGCGCTCCTTGTCGAGCACCGTTTCGAGCATCCACGTGATGATCAGCTCCTGCCCCTTGCGGATGTAGCTCTTCTCGCGCGACAGGAACAGGTTGCGCGCGAGCTGTTGCGTGATCGTCGAGCCGCCCGCGACGATCCTGCCGCGCGCCTTGTTCTTCTCCCACGCCTGCAGGATCGCGTCGACGTCGTAGCCGTTGTTGGTCGCGAAGGTCGAATCTTCGGAGGCGATCAGCGCACGCTTCAGGTTGCGCGAGATCTGGTCGTACGGCACCCACTGGTGCCGGATCTGCGCGGGCGGCGTGTCGCGCGACAGCCACCACGCGTCGGTGCGCATGAACGCGGTCGAGCCCGGGTTCACGAACGACCACAGCGCGATCTGCCCGAGATAGAACAGTTGCGTCGCGAGCCATGCGCCCGCGAACACCGATCCCGCGTAGACGATCCAGCGAGCGAGGCTCGTCGTCCGCGTGCGCTGCGTGCCGCTCACCGCCACCACGTGCCGCGCTCCGTTCAGCTCGCCGCGAGCGCCTGGCGCAGCGCGGCCAGCACCGGTGCACCGTCCGGCCGCACGCCGCGCCAGATGAAGAACGATTCGGCCGCCTGCTCGACCAGCATCCCGAGCCCGTCGGCCGTGCGCGCGCCGAGCGACGCCGCGTGCTGCATGAACACGGTCGGCTGCGCGCCGTACATCATGTCGTACGCGAGCGTGCCGGCGCCGAACGCGGCAGCGTCGCATTCCGGCAGCGCGGCGTCGAGGCTGCCGGCCGTCGCATTGATCACCACGTCGTACGGTTCGGCCCGCACGACGCCGGGGCCGCCCCCCGCGAACGTGCAGCCCGCATCGTGCGCGGCCTGCATGAACTGGCCGACGAGCGCCTCGGCCTTGCTCGCGGTGCGGTTCACGATCGTGATCGACAGCGGCGCGCGGTCGAGCAGCGGCAGCACGACGCCGCGCGCGGCGCCGCCCGCGCCGAGCAGCAGGATGCGCGCACCCGCCAGCGACACGCCGAGATTCGCTTCGATGTCGCGCACGAGGCCGACGCCGTCGGTGTTGTCGCCGTGGAGGCGGCCGTCGGCGTCGATACGCAACGTGTTCACCGCGCCTGCCGCCGCCGCGCGCGGCGACAGCGTGTCGGCGAGCGCATGCGCGTCGAGCTTGAACGGCACGGTCACGTTCGCGCCGCGACCGCCTTCGGCGACGAACGCGCGCACGGCGGCCTCGAAACCGTCGACCGGCGCGAGCCGGTGCGTGTACTCGATCGGCTCGCCGGTCTGCGCGGCGAATTGCGCGTGGATGAACGGCGACTTGCTGTGCGCCACCGGGTTGCCGAACACGACATAGCGGTCGGCGCCGCTCGTCGACGCAACTGCGTTCATGATGCGCGCCCCTCTTCGCCGTCGTTGCCGCTCGCGGCTTCGCCGCCTTCTGCCGCCGCGTCCGCCGCGTCGCCCGATTCGGCCAGCGCCTCGGCCTCGGCCTGCGCCGACGCGTCTTGCGCGTCGACCAGCGTATCGTCGCCGCCTTCGGCGTCGTCCTCTTCGTCGGCCGCGTCGCCGCTCGTCACGGTCGGCGCGTCGAGCACGTTGAGCAGGCGCACCGACGCCTCGATCGTCAGCTCGTCGAGCGACATCACGTCGAGCAGCACGCGCGTGCCGCGCGCATGCACGCCGAGCCCCGGCACGTGCAGCAGCAGCGGAATGTCCTCGAGGCGCACGAGATCACCCTTCACGACGCTCGCGACGACCTGCTTCTTCTGTTCCTGCTTGAGCCAGCGCAGGCACCAGAAGTACTCCATCCGGCGCTGGTAGTCGGCGTAGGCCGTATACGTATCGTCGAAGCCTTGCACGACCGCGTACAGGTCGGCGTCCTTCGGCTTGAACGGCGCGGCGAGCTTCGCGGTGACGCCGTGCTGCACGCACGCGAGCAGTTGCCACTGGTTCACGAGGTCGACGTAGCGGCGCAGCGGCGACGTGCTCCACGCGTACTGCGCGACGCCGAGGCCTTCGTGCGGCGCGGCCGTCGTCTGCATCCGCGTGCGCTTCGGGCCCGGCGCGCCGAAGCCGCGCTGCGAGCGGTAGATGCCCGGCACCGTGTGGTCGTGCAGGAACGCGCCCCAGGTCGAGTTCGCGAGAATCGCGAGCTCCGACACGATCAGATCGAGCGGCGAGCCGCGGCGGCGCGGCGTGATCGTCACGTGCTCGCCTTCGACGTAGAAGTTGTAGTCGGTGTTGCGCTGCACCTCGCGCTTCAGGCCGTAGCCCGCGCGCGCGACCTGGCGCTTCTCGAAAAGCGCCTGCGCGAGCGGCCACAGCACGGCGATGTCGTCCTTGTGCGGATAGTCGCCGGTGCCGGCCGCGAGCGTCTCTTCGTTGACGAGCTCGTCGAGCGTGTTGTGGCGCAGGTTGTTCTTCACGAACACGAGCTCGGCGCGCGTCTCGTTCGCGACGATGTCCTGCGTCTCGCGGTTGACGATGATGTACAGCGACAGCGCCGGGCGGTAATCGCCCTCTTTCAGCGTGAACACGTCGACGACGTCGTCCGGCAGCATCGTGATCTTGTCGCCCGGCATGTAGACGGTCGACAGGCGCGCGCGCGCGATCGCATCGACCGCGTCGCCGCGCACGATGCCGAGCGCCGGCGCCGCGATGTGCACGCCGATCCGCACCCGGCCGTCGGACAGGTGCTCGACCGAAAATGCGTCGTCGATTTCGGTGGTCGTGATGTCGTCGATCGAGAACGCCTCGACGTTCGCGCGCGGCAGGTCGTCCGGCAGCGGGCCGACCGTGACGGGCGGGAAGCCCGTGCCGTGCGGGAAGAATTCCGAGAGGAAGCGCGCCTCGTGCAGCGCGCGCGGCGACTCGATGCCGCCGCAGTCGAGCATCAGCCGCGCCGGCGACACGCCGCGCGCGCCGGCCGCCGCTTCCATCGCCTTGTACTCGATCGAATTCTTGTCCGGGCGCGTCAGCAGCCCGAGCACCTTGCCCGCGAACGCTTCCGGCAACTTGCCGGCCTTCAGTTCCTCTTCATACTGCGCCTGCACGAGCGCCTGCTGGCGCTTGCGCTCGAGCGACGCGAGCGCCATCTTGAGCTGGTCTTCCGGCGCGCGCTGGTACTGGCCGCGCCCCTTGCGGCGGAAATAGACGGGCGAGCCGTGCAGCCGCAACACGAGCGCCGCGCGCTCGACCGGGCCATACGTCGCGCCGAAGTATTCGGCGGCGAGCGCCGTGTACGCGAACTCGTCGGCCGGCGCGCATTCCCACAGGAAGTCCAGATCGATCTGCTGCGCGGCCGTATCGGCCTCATGCATCAGCTCGCCGGCGGCCGGCTTGTCGAATTCGATCAGCACGTCTTTCGCGCGTACCTTCGCGCGCCGCCCGCCGGGCAACTCGACCTGAAACGCGTCGCCCTGGCGCGACAGCACGCTGCCCGCCTTGAAACTGCCCGATTCCTCGAAGAAAACGTTCACTCAGTACTCTCGTTCAGACTGCCGGGCGCCGCATCGGCGGCGCCGCATGATGATGGGAATTCGATCGGCACGTGGCCGGTTTATGACGTCTTTCCGTCGCAAAACGCGAGAACGTCGTCGACATAGTCGGCAAATTCGCTGATTCCGTGATCGCTGCCGTCGATCACGCGGGTTTTCGCGCCCGGGTAATGGGCGAGCATCTCGCGATAGTCGAGCACTTCGTCGCCGGTCGCCGCGAACAGATAGTAGCGGTCGGCGCGCGTGATCGCCGGCACGCGCAGCGCGTCGAGCTCGTGCAGGTGACGGCGCTCGACGACGATCGTGCCGCCGCCGTGCCACAGCGGCTGTTCGCCCAGATGCTGCTCGAGATCGCGCTGCGGCACGATCGCCGGATTCAGCAGCACGGCCTTCCAGCCATGCTTTTCGGCGAGCCACGTCGCGTAATAACCGCCGAGCGAGCTGCCGATCACGGTGACGTCGCGGGCGCCCGCGACCTCCGACTCCGCGACGGCGATCGCCTCGAGCGGCGACACCGACAGCGACGGGCACCGCCACTCGTCGGTGCGGCCGAGTTCGGCCATGCGCGCGGCGAGCAGCCGCGACTTCTGCGATTCCGGCGACGACCGGAAGCCGTGCAGATACAGGATCACGTGCGGCTCCCGAGCGCGTCGAGCAGCTTCTGGTGCACGCCGCCGAAGCCGCCGTTGCTCATCACGAGCACGTGGTCGCCCGGACGTGCGGCCTCGACCACCGCCTTCACCAGCAGATGCAGATCGTCGAATGCGCGCGCGCGCGCGCCGAGCGGCGCGAGCGCTTCGGCGAGATTCCAGCCGAGCGCGTCGCGCCCGGCGGGCGCGCCGTAGCCGAACACGAGATCGGCATCGGCGAGGCTTGCCGGCAATTGCGACTTCATCACGCCAAGCTTCATCGTGTTCGAACGCGGCTCGAGTACGGCGAGGATGCGGGCATTCTCGCGGCCGATGCGCGCACGAAGGCCGGCGATCGTGGTGTCGATCGCGGTCGGATGGTGCGCGAAATCGTCATAGACGGTCACGCCGTCCACGCTGCCGCGCACTTCCATGCGGCGCTTCACGTTGCGGAACGATGCGAGCGACTCGGCGGCCTGCGCGGGCGGCACGCCGACGTGGCGCGCGGCGGCGATCGCCGCGAGCGCGTTCATCCGGTTGTGGTCGCCCTGCACCTGCCAGGCGACTTCGCCGACGCGCTCGGCGTGCGAATACACCGCGAAGCGTTCGTCGACCGGCACGCCGTCCTCCGCCGGCAGCGCCTGCCAGCCGCCGTCGACGCCGAAGCGCTCGACCTCGCTCCAGCAGCCGCGCGCCAGCACGCGCTCGAGCGCGTCCGCGCGACCGTTCGTGACGATCCGCCCGACGCCGGGCACGGTGCGCACGAGATGATGGAATTGCGTTTCGATCGCGGCGAGATTGGGGAAGATATCGGCGTGATCGAATTCGAGGTTGTTCAGCACCGCGGTGCGCGGCCGGTAGTGCACGAACTTCGAGCGCTTGTCGAAGAATGCCGTGTCGTATTCGTCGGCCTCGATCACGAAGAAGCTCGAATCGGTGAGCCGCGCGGACACGCCGAAGTTCAGCGGCACGCCGCCGATCAGGAAGCCCGGGTTCAGCCCCGCGTCTTCCAGCAGCCACGCGAGCATCGACGACGTGGTCGTCTTGCCGTGCGTGCCCGCGACCGCAAGCACCCATTTGCCGGCGAGTACGTGCTCGCCCAGCCACTGCGGGCCGGACACGTAAGGCAGGCCGCGATCGAGGATCGCCTCCATCAACGGATTGCCGCGCGTGACGACGTTGCCGATCACGAACAGGTCCGGTTTCAGGTCGATCTGCTCGGCGCCGTAGCCCTCGGTCAGCGTGATGCCCTGCCCCTCGAGCTGCGTGCTCATCGGCGGATAGACGCCCGCGTCGCAACCCGTCACCGTGTGGCCGGCCTCGCGGGCGAGTACGGCGAGACCGCCCATGAAGGTGCCGCAGATGCCAAGAATATGGATGTGCATAGATGAATGCTTTCGCGCCGCCGGGGCGCCGTCGATTCGGAAAGGATGCGTGTGCGGCGCACCGGCGAGGCCGTGCGGCCGGCGCCCGGCCAACGACCTGGCCGCGACACAAAGGACAGTATTGTAACTGACGGCCTGCGATGCCCGGCGGCCCGAACGATGCGCGCGAACGGCGCCGGCACCCTCGGGCGGCAGGCCGCCGCACCCGTGCTCGGGCGCCGCGACGATCGAGTATGATTGCCGGATCATGTCTCGCAAACCTCTTGTCGACCCGCGGCGCGTCCGCGAGGAAATCGCCCAATCCGCCGCCCGTCTGATCGCGGAGGATGGTCAGGACTATGCCGGCGCGAAGCGCAAGGCCGCGCGCCAGCTGCTGGGCGATTCGCGCGTTGCCGGCGAATGGCTGCCGGATAACGACCAGATCGAGGAAGAACTGCGCGAGTATCTCGCACTGTTCCAGAGCGACACGCAGCCGGACGAACTGCGCCGCCTGCGCGAGATCGCGCTCGACTGGATGCGCCGGCTCGCCGAGTTCCATCCTTATGTGACGGGCGCCGTGCTGAACGGCACCGCGAACGCGCATTCGGATATCCATTTGCAGGCATTCACCGACAACCCGAAGGACGTCGCGATCTATCTGCTGAACCAGAACGTCCAGTACGACGTGTCGGAGACGCGGCATTTCGCGGGCCGCGGCGACGTCGAGACGCTCAGTTTCCTGTGGCGCCCGCGGCGCGACGTGGACGCCATCGGCATTCATCTCGCGCTCTATGCGAGCGACGACCTGCGCGGCGCGGTGAAGGCCGACGCGCGCGGTCGCGTCGCCCGCGCGGACGCCGCCGCGCTGCGCGCGCTCGTCGACGCAAGCCAGGCCCCTTCCGAACCCAAATGATTCAACGATGATGATGAAACGCATGTTGGCGCTCGCGGTGGTCGCGGCCGCCGCCGTCGCCGGCGGAGTCGCCGCCGGTCACTGGTTCCGCGGCACGGACGGCGACGGCGTCGCCGTTGCCGCGCCGGCCACCCACGGCAACCCGGTCGACCAGCTATGGGCGTCGTCGCTCACTGGCGTCGACGGCAAGCCGGCCACGCTGGCCGCCTTCAAGGGCCAGAAGGTCGTCGTCAATTTCTGGGCGTCGTGGTGCGGCCCGTGCGTCGAGGAGATGCCCGAGCTCGTCGCGTTGTCGCATCAATACAAACAGAAAGGCATCCGATTCATCGGGATCGGCGTCGATTCCGGGCAGAACGTGAAGAACTTCCTCCAAAAAGTGAAGGTCGACTATCCGGTTTTCGTCAGCGGTTATGCGGGCGCGGATCTGGCCCGTAATTTCGGAAATACCGCTGGCGCGCTGCCGTTTACGGTCGTCATCGACGAAACCGGCAAGATTCGCGAGACAAAATTGGGACAAATCCAGCCGACCGAGCTGAAAAAGACGCTCGACGCGCTGTAAGCTCCCCGAACGCCGGCCCGCACGTTCGCAGCAATTTGTCCGTCGATCGCCGCGATTTCGCGTGAATTCGCCGATACTTTGCATCCGCACCGGTAATTCTTGCAGGTCCGACGAACCTGGCCGTTCGGCAAAACTAGACAAATTTCTCTAAATAGCGCTAAAGTTCGCGCAATTCCGCAGAAATAGAAGCGACCATGACACGATTGCTGGTGTTGCACGGCCCCAACCTGAACCTTCTCGGCACCCGGGAACCGGAGGTGTATGGCCGCGTCACGCTCGCGCAGATCGATCAGGCGCTTGCCGCGCGCGCCCGGGAAGCCGGCGCCGAACTGTCGTCGTTCCAGAGCAACCATGAAGGCGCGCTGGTCGACCGCATCCAGGCCGCGCGGGAGGAACAGACCGATTTCATCCTGATCAATCCGGCCGCGTACACGCATACGAGCGTTGCGATCCGGGACGCGATCGCCGGCGTTGGCATCCCGTTCGTCGAGGTTCACTTGTCGAACGTGCATCGCCGCGAAGCGTTCAGGCACCACTCCTACTTTTCCGACCAGGCCGAAGGCGTGATCTGCGGGCTCGGCTGGAAAGGTTATCTGTACGCGCTCGAGTACGCGCTGGACAAGCTGCAAGGCGCGTCGCGCGGCTGATTTCGCGATCTAGATTCAGCGCCGGCCCCTAACCGGCGCTTTCACGTATTGAAAGGGGAATTCCCGATGGATCTTCGTAAGCTGAAAACTCTGATCGACCTCGTTTCCGAATCCGGCATCTCCGAGCTGGAAGTGACGGAAGGCGAAGGCAAGGTGCGCATCGTCAAGAACGCGCCGCCGGTCTACGTGCAGCCGACGGCTGGGTATGCCCCGCAAGTCAGCGCGCCGCCTCCGTCGGCCGCGCTGCCGACCGACGGCGCCGCGCCGGCAGCCGGCGCCGCAGCCGCACCGGCCGTCCCGCAAGGCCACGTCGTGACGTCGCCGATGGTCGGCACGTTCTACCGCGCGCCGTCGCCGGGCGCCGACCCGTTCGTGCAGGCCGGCGACACGGTCAAGGAAGGCCAGACGATCTGCATCATCGAAGCGATGAAGCTGCTCAACGAGATCGAGTCGGACAAGGCCGGCGTGATCAAGGAAGTCCTCGTCGAGAACGGCCAGGCCGTCGAATACGGCCAGCCGCTTTTCGTGATCGGCTAAGCCCGCCGCGCGGCCCTGTCGGCCGCGCGCCGCCGATGCTCGCCAGGCGCCGTTCGCGCGCCCCTCGAAGAGACGAATACTCGCTATGTTTGAAAAAATCCTCATTGCCAACCGCGGTGAAATCGCGCTGCGCATCCAGCGCGCGTGCCGCGAACTCGGCGTCAAGACGGTGGTCGTCTACTCGGAAGCCGACAAGGAAGCCAAGTACGTGCGCCTCGCGGACGAAGCCGTCTGTATCGGCCCGGCCCCGTCGAACCTCAGCTACCTGAACATGCCTGCGCTGATCAGCGCCGCGGAAGTCACCGATGCCGAGGCGATCCACCCCGGCTACGGCTTCCTGTCGGAGAACGCCGATTTCGCGGAGCGCGTCGAGCAGTCGGGCTTCACGTTCATCGGCCCGCGCCCGGAAACGATCCGCATGATGGGTGACAAGGTCACCGCGAAGCAGACGATGATCAAGACCGGCGTGCCATGCGTGCCGGGTTCGGAAGGCGCGTTGCCGGACGATCCGAAGGAGATCGTCAAGATTGCGCGCGCGATCGGCTATCCGGTCATCATCAAGGCGGCGGGCGGCGGCGGCGGGCGCGGGATGCGCGTCGTGCACACCGAGGCCGCGCTCGTCAACGCGGTCAACATGACCCGCGAGGAAGCCGGCCGCGCGTTCGGCAACCCGCAGGTGTACATGGAGAAGTTCCTCGAGAACCCGCGCCACATCGAGATCCAGGTGCTGTCGGACGCGTACAAGAACGCCATCTGGCTCGGCGAGCGCGACTGCTCGATGCAGCGCCGCCACCAGAAGGTGATCGAGGAAGCGCCGGCGCCCGGCATTCCGCGCCGCCTGATCGACCGCATCGGCGACCGCTGCGCGGACGCGTGCAAGAAAATGGGCTACCTCGGCGCAGGTACCTTCGAATTCCTGTACGAAAACGGCGAGTTCTACTTCATCGAGATGAACACGCGCGTGCAGGTCGAGCACCCGGTATCGGAACTGATCACCGGCGTCGACATCGTGCAGGAACAGATCCGCATCGCAGCCGGCGAGAAGCTCGCGCTGCGCCAGCGCGACATCCAGTTCCGCGGACATGCGATCGAGTGCCGGATCAACGCCGAGGATCCGTTCAAGTTCACGCCTTCGCCGGGCCGGATCACGTCGTGGCATACGCCGGGCGGCCCCGGCGTGCGCGTCGATTCGCACGCCTACAATGGCTATTTCGTGCCGCCGAACTATGATTCGATGATCGGCAAGCTGATCACCTACGGCGCGACGCGCGAGCAGGCGATCAGCCGGATGCGCATCGCGCTGTCGGAAATGGTCGTCGAAGGCATCCAGACCAACATCCCGCTGCACCGCGAGCTGATGATCGACTCGAAGTTCGTCGAAGGCGGCACCAGCATCCATTACCTCGAAAACCGGCTCGCGCAGAAGCTGCAGGTCGCACCGGAAGAAGCGTAAGCATGAGTTATCGCGAACTCGTCGTCGAACTGGCCCGCGAGCATGCGGAGGCCCTGTCCGACGCACTGCTCGATCTCGGCGCGCTGTCGGTGTCCGTCGAGGACGCCGACGCCGACACGCCCGACGAACAGCCGCTCTTCGGCGAGCCGGGCCTCGTGCCCGATCGCACCGCGTGGCAGCACTCGCGCGTGGTCGCGCTGCTGTCGGCCGACCATGAGCCGGCCGTGCTGCTCGCGGCGGCCGCGAACGAAATCGGCATCGCCGAGACGCCGACGTTCGTCGTGCGTGAAGTCGAGGAGCAGGACTGGGTGCGGCTCACGCAGTCGCAGTTCGAGCCGATCCCGATCGGCGAGCGGATCTGGGTCGTGCCGTCGTGGCACGATGCGCCCGATCCCGATGCACTCGTCCTCGAGCTCGACCCCGGCCTCGCGTTCGGCACCGGCAGCCACCCCACCACCCGTCTGTGCATGGAGTGGCTCGAACAGTCGGTGAAGCCCGGCCAGTCGGTGCTCGACTACGGCTGCGGCTCGGGCATCCTCGCGATCCTCGCGAAGAAATGCGGGGCGAACCCCGTGATCGGCATCGACATCGATCCGCAGGCGGTCGAATCGGCACGCCAGAACAGCGAACGCAACCGGGCCGAAGTCACGTACGGGCTGCCCGATGCATGCCCGGACGGCGAATTCGACATCGTCGTCGCGAACATCCTGTCGAACCCGCTGAAGCTGATGGCATCGATGCTCGCATCGAAGGTCAAGCCGGGCGGGCGCATCGCGCTGTCGGGCGTGCTCGCGCGCCAGGCGGACGAGGTCGCGGCCGTTTATGCGCGCTACGTCGACATCTCGGTCTGGCGCGAACACGAAGGTTGGGTATGCCTCGCCGGAACCCGCCGCGAAAGCCATTAGAATAGCGCTGTCCTTCACTCTGGCCAGCAGGCCGCCCGCCTCGACATGCTTCTTGCGACGCGCTGCCCTCATTGCGAAACCGTCTTCCGGCTGCAGCAGGAACAGCTCTCGCTGCATCAGGGGCTCGTGCGCTGCGGGCATTGCCACGAAGTCTTCAACGCTTCCGAATCGCTCGTTCCCGAATACGCGCAGCAGCCCGAGCCGGCCTTGACGGAACCGGCTGCCGCGCCGCATGGCGGCGACGCACACCAGCAGGCCGCTCCGGTTCGGCTGTTTACCGCCGACGCGCCGGCCGGACTGCCGACCGGCACCGATTACAAGCCGGAAGGCTGGGACATGTGGGCGCCGTGGCTCGACGCAGGCGTCGATCCGACGCTGCAGCACAGCGTCGAAACCGTGCGCACCGAGCCGCTGATACCGCTCGCGCTCCCGTCCACGGAAGCCGGCGTCGTCCATCTGTCGGGTACGCCCGCGCCGTTCGCGACCTCTCCGGCCGAGCTCGATTCATCGGCTGCCGTCGAGCAACCGGCCGAACCGCATTCGCCGCACGAACCGCACGAAATCGAAGAAGCCGCGCCGTCGCCGTCGCCGTCGCCGTCGCCCTCGCCCTCGCCCTCGCCCGCGCCCGTCGAGCGCGACCCGCGCGAGCCCCGCTTCGTCGCCCACCTTCCGTCGGAACCGGAAATCGCGGCCGAACCGGCCGAACCCGTCGGCCACGCGCACTTCGCCGTGCCGGACGACGAACGCGCGCCGCGCGAACCGCGCTTTGCGTTCACGCCCGCACCGGCCGTCACCGAAGCCGAAACCGCATCGGAATCCGACGCCTTCGCCCGACACGACACGGCCCCGGCCGCGGCGGCAACCGATGAACCGGCCGTCGAACCGGTCGCCGAATCGGCCGCCCAACCGGCCGTCCAACCGGCCGTCCCGTTCCCCGCCGCACTGACCGACGACGATCGCCCGCCCTTCGCCGTCACGCGCGAGACGCGCGCGCCGCAGCGCCGCGGGATGCTCGGCGGCTTTTTCGGCGGCCTCGTCGCGGCCGCGCTGGTCGGGCTGCTCGTCGTGCAACTGGCGTGGTGGCAGCGCGAAACGCTGATGATCTACTGGCCCGTCACGCAGAGCTGGTTCCGGCAGGCCTGTGCGCCGCTCGGCTGCACGGTCACGCCGCCGCGCGCGATCGACGGCCTTCGGCTCGACGCGACCGACCTGCGCCAGCTCGACGGCCCGCGCGAACTCGAACTGAAGGTGCCGCTGACGAACCGCTACCGTGTCGCGCTCGCATACCCGTCGCTCGAACTCACGCTGCTCGACGACACCAATCACGTCACCGTGCGCCGCGTGCTCGCGCCGCGCGACTACGTGCGCCCGGGCACGCCGATCGACGCCGGGCTGCCGCCCGGCACGACGCAGACGATGGTCGTCCGCCTCGAAACGAACGGTACGCCCGCCTCGAATTTCCGCGTCCAGATCTTCTATCCGTGACGCACCGCGGCGCGCTTGCGCGCCGTCTCAACCCGCGCGCCGTGCGGCGCGCTATTTCGGAGCACGAACATGAGCAAAGTTACGCTGGGTGGCAACCCGATCGATCTCGCCGGCACGTTCCCGGCCGTCGGTGCACAAGCCGCCGATTTCAAGCTGGTCGGCAAGGACCTCGCCGACCTGTCGCTCGCCAGCTTCGCCGGCAAGCGCAAGGTGCTGAACATCGTGCCGAGCCTCGACACGCCGACCTGCGCGACGTCGACCCGCAAGTTCAACGAAGCCGCGTCGTCGCTCGACAACACGGTGGTGGTCGTCGTGTCCGCCGACCTGCCGTTCGCCGCCACGCGCTTCTGCACGACCGAAGGCCTCGAGAACGTCGTGACGGCATCGACGTTCCGCACCGGCCGCGCGTTCGCGAACGCGTACGGCGTCGACGTGACGAGCGGCCCGCTGAACGGCTTGACCGCACGCGCGGTGGTCGTGCTCGACGCGCAGGACAAGGTGATCCATGCGGAACTCGTCGGCGAAATCAAGGACGAGCCGAACTACGATGCAGCGCTCGCCGCACTGAAGTAAGCTTTCTTCCGCTTTCCCCTGCCGCGCCGCGCCCTTCGCGCGGCGTTGTCGCGCAGGGCCCCTCATTTCTACAGGAACGCACACCTTGGCTACGCTGATTTGCGGCTCGATCGCCTACGACTCCATCATGACCTTCGAAGGGCGGTTCCGCGAGCACATCCTGCCCGACCAGGTGCACCTCATCAACCTGAGCTTCCTCGTGCCGACGATGCGCCGCGAATTCGGCGGCTGCGCGGGCAACATCGGGTACGCGCTCCACCTGCTCGGCGGCGACGCGCGCATCATGGGCACGATGGGCGCGCTGGATGCGCAGCCGTATCTCGACCGGCTCGACCAGCTCGGCCTGCGCCGCGATCACGTTCGCGTGCTGCCCGATACGTACACCGCGCAGGCGATGATCACGACCGATCTCGACAACAACCAGATCGCGGCGTTCCACCCGGGCGCGATGATGCAATCGCACCTGAACCACGCGGGCGACGCGCCGGACATCAAGCTCGCGATCGTCGGCCCGGACGGCTTCGACGGGATGGTGCAGCACGTGGAAGAGCTCGCCAAGGCCGGTGTGCCGTTCGTGTTCGATCCGGGCCAGGGCCTGCCGCTGTTCGATGGTGCGACGCTGCGCCGCAGCATTGAACTTGCGACCTACGTAGCGGTCAACGACTACGAGGCCAAGCTGGTGAGCGACAAGACGGGATGGTCCGAAGATGAAATCGCCAGCCGGGTCGACGCCCTCGTCATCACGCGTGGCGAGCATGGCGCGACCATCCGCCACAAGCAGGGTGCGGAACAGATTCCAGTCGTGCCGGCCGAGCGCATCGCCGATCCGACGGGCTGCGGCGACGCCTTCCGGGGCGGCCTGCTGTACGGCATCGAGCATGGCCTCGACTGGGCCACCACCGGCCGTCTCGCGAGCCTGATGGGCTCGCTCAAGATCGCCCATCAAGGGCCCCAGACTTATGTACTGACGCGCGCCGAAATCGACGCACGCTTCGAGACTGCATTCGGTTACAGTCTCAAATGAATATTGTGGGAGAGCAAAGATGTTGACGAAAAAAACCCTCACGCTCGCGGCCATGCTGACGGCCACGCTGACGCTCGCCGGCTGCTTCACGGCGCCCGGCTCGGCGGATGTCTATAGCGTCGGCCAGGCGCAACGCGAACAGACGGTCCGCATGGGCACGGTCGAAAGCGTCCGCGCGGTGCGCATCCAGTCCGACGGCGGCGGCAGCGCGATCGGCACGCTCGGTGGCGGCGCACTCGGCGCGGTCGCGGGCAGCGCGATCGGCGGCGGCAAGGGCTCGATCCTGACGGCGATCGCCGGCGGCCTCGTCGGTGCGGTGGCGGGTAACGCGGTCGGCGAAAACCTCAGCACGGCGAACGGTGTCGAAATCACCGTGCGCCTCGACAACGGCGATCTGCGTTCGATCACGCAGGCGGCAAACGGCGAAGCATTCCGCGCCGGCGAGCGCGTACGCCTGCTGTCGAGCGGCGGCGTCACGCGCGTCACGCACTAACCGGTACCTCAGCACGCGGCGCAAGCCGCGGTCGAACGCATGTGCGAAGCCGCACATGCGTTTTTTTTCGTCCGCCCGTTCTTGTCCGCGCTCGCGGCGGCCAGCCGACCGGCGCCCCGTCGGCGCCCCATACGGACGAAAAAAAATCCCGCCACCTGAGCCAGATGGCGGGACTGATTGAGTAGCGCTACTCAACCCACGGACACCACGTGAGTGTCCGGGTGATGCTGCTCAGCCGCGATTACGGACGGCTGCCGGTCGGGAACGGCCATGCTGCTGCCGGGTTGAGCGCGGTCTTCACGCCCGATGCCGGCGCAACCGATGCGGTCGACGCGGTCGTTGCCGGCGCAGCCTTCTTCACGACGGCCTTCTTCGGCGCAGCAGCCTTCTTCGCCGGTGCGGCAGCCTTCTTCGCAGGGGCAGCCTTCTTGGCGGGCGCAGCCTTCTTCGCGGCAGCCTTCTTCGCAGGCGCGGCCTTCTTCGCGGCAGCCTTCTTCGCCGGCGCAGCCTTCTTGGCAGCAGCCTTCTTCGCCGGTGCGGCCTTCTTCGCAGCAACCTTCTTCACTGCGACTTTCTTGGCTGCAACCTTCTTCGCGGCGGCCTTCTTCGCCGGTGCTGCCTTCTTCGCAGCAACCTTCTTCACCGCGACTTTCTTCGCTGCGACCTTCTTGGCTGCAACCTTCTTCGTTGCGACCTTCTTGGCTGCGACCTTCTTTGCAGCGGCCTTCTTCGCCGGTGCTGCCTTCTTCGCGGCAACCTTCTTCACCGCGACCTTCTTCGCAGCAACCTTCTTCACCGCGGCCTTCTTCACCGGAGCAGCAGCCTTCTTCGCAACGGTCTTCTTGGCAGCAACCTTCTTAGCAGCCGGTTTCTTCTTGGCAGTAGCCATGTTGTTCTCCTTCAGGTTCAGATGAGAGTCAGTTCAAACTACACCCTTCGTCAAAACCCGCTTCCCGCGGACGCTGTTCAGGACGTGCGCTTCGAAGCGGGCTATTCATCGGCGTACGCAGGTACCGCGCGCTTACGCTAATGAATACGGTATGGCGCGCGTGACCACTCGGCCTCGCGCGCCAAATCAAGTCGGTAGCCGGCGCACCTCGCGCCGCTACCCCTAATCGCTTGATCAAGCGGACCGCCACACGGCCGTCCGCTTTTTCCGGAGGGAAGTTTGCCCATCCCACTGAAGGGTTCGCAAAGTGCCTGTCGTATCGTTGGGCCGTTAAGGCACCGGGCATGCTTTGCATCAGGCGTTCTTGCTCCTAAACCTTGGGCCGGGGCCGAGAGGCCACCGGCTGCTCCGTCATGTAACGGGTTCGCTGCTGCGGGTTATTCCCAGGACAGCGCGCCCCCCGTCTGATACTCGATCACACGCGTCTCGAAGAAGTTGCGTTCCTTCTTCAGGTCGATCATCTCGCTCATCCACGGGAACGGGTTTTCCTCGTTCGGATACAGCGGGTCGAGGCCGATCTGCTGGCAACGGCGGTTGCTGATGAAGCGCAGATAGCTCTTGAACATCGACGCGTTCAAACCCAGCACGCCGCGCGGCATCGTGTCTTCGGCGTAGCGGTATTCGAGTTCGACAGCCTGCTTGAACAGCTCGCGGATCTCGGCGCGGAATTCCGCGGTCCAGAGATGCGGATTCTCGAGCTTGATCTGGTTGATCAGGTCGATGCCGAAGTTGCAGTGCATCGACTCGTCGCGCAGGATGTACTGATATTGCTCTGCAGCACCCGTCATCTTGTTCTGGCGGCCGAGTGCGAGGATCTGCGTAAACCCGACATAGAAGAACAGGCCTTCCATGATGCAGGCGAACACGATCAGCGACTTCAGCAGCTTCTGATCCGCTTCGAGCGTGCCGGTCTTGAAGGCCGGGTCCGTCAGCGTATGAATGAACGGGATCAGGAATTCGTCCTTCGCGCGGATCGACGTGACCTCGTGATACGCGTTGAAGATCTCGCCTTCGTCGAGACCGAGCGATTCGACGATGTATTGGTACGCGTGCGTGTGGATCGCTTCCTCGAACGCCTGGCGCAGCAGGAACTGCCGGCACTCGGGCGCCGTGATGTGGCGGTACGTGCCGAGCACGATGTTGTTCGCCGCGAGCGAATCGGCCGTCACGAAGAAGCCGAGGTTGCGCTTCACGATGCGGCGCTCGTCCTCGGTCAGACCGTTCGGGTCCTTCCACAGTGCGATGTCGCGGGACATGTTGATTTCCTGCGGCATCCAGTGGTTCGCGCAACCGGCCAGATACTTTTCCCACGCCCACTTGTATTTGAACGGCACCAGCTGATTGACGTCAGTCTGGCCGTTGATGATGCGCTTGTCGGCGACATTGACCCGCGCTTCCGTGCCGCCGGCGGGAACAGCCGATGCTTGCGGCGGCACCGCAAGATCGCCTTCGAAAATGTCGCGGACCTGATGGGCGGCAGGCGACGCAGCCTGCATTCCGACAGCCACTCCGGCGGGGGCGCGCATCGCGTTGTGCTGCGCTCCGCTCGCGGGAGCTACGGCAGTCTTCTCGTCATCCCAGTTGAGCATAAATTCTCACCATCAATTTAGAACGGTTTGTACCATCTTTTCCTGAGCGATAAAAGGGTTCGCTCACGAAAAATCCTTTTTTCGATTCGCGTTGCGACCTCGATACAACACTTTGAGCAACGCATCGTCGTTCATGCAGCGCGCGATGTGAGTCGCGCTTGTATCGCGAGGTGCGCTCGACGCATCGAACGCTGATCGAAACGCGACGCCGTCGGGGATGTTTCGATCGCTCGTCACTGCCTGCAACGCAGGTGTCGCGTTACAGATTCCTTATCATTTTTTTAGTTGAGAGCGGCGCACACTTCAACCTCGATCGGTCGCCGTGTGCGCCGCCCTCGCCTGCTTCTCAGGTCAGGCGCACTGCGTTACTGGCACGCTTCGCATTCGTCGAAGCCGGGATCGCCCGGACGCATCGTGCACACCGGACCGTCTGCTTCGACCGGCGCGAGTGCCGGCGCCGCGCTGATCGCGCCCGACGATGCATTGCCGCCTGCCGCACCGAAGCCGCCCGCTGCGCCTTGCGCGCCGCCGCTGCCCGAGCCGCCGCTACCCGCACCGCCCGTCGGCACCGCGTTCAGCGCGCCGTGCGCGACCGTCGACTTCTCGACGTGCGTCGCCGCCATCGTGCGCAGGTAGTAGGTCGTCTTCAGGCCGCGCAGCCATGCGAGCTTGTAGACCTCGTCGAGCTTCTTGCCCGATGCGCCGCCCATGTAGATGTTCAGCGACTGCGCCTGGTCGATCCACTTCTGGCGACGCGAGGCCGCTTCGACCAGCCACGTCGGGTCGACTTCGAACGCGGTCGCGTAGATCGCGCGCAGGTCGGCCGGGATGCGGTCGATGCGCGACAGCATGCCGTCGAAGTACTTCAGGTCGGAGACCATCACTTCGTCCCACAGGCCGCGCTCCTTCAGGTCGCGGACGAGATACTCGTTTACCACCGTGAATTCGCCCGACAGGTTCGACTTCACGTACAGGTTCTGGAAGGTCGGCTCGATACAGGCCGACACGCCGATGATGTTCGAGATTGTCGCCGTCGGCGCGATCGCGACGCAGTTCGAGTTGCGCATGCCGTGCGAGGCGATCCGCGAACGCAGCGTCGTCCAGTCGAGCGATTCCGACGTGTCGACCTCGACGTAGCCGCCGCGCGCTTCGGCCAGCAGCTTCAGCGTGTCCTGCGGGAGGATGCCGCGATCCCACAGCGAGCCGCGGTAGCTCGAGTAGCGGCCGCGTTCTTCGGCCAGCTCGGTCGACGCGTAGTACGCGTAGTAGCAGACGGCTTCCATCGAACGGTCGGCGAACTCGACCGCCGCTTCCGACGCGTACGGCGTGCGCAGCAGATGCAGGCAGTCCTGGAAGCCCATGATGCCCATGCCGACCGGGCGGTGCTTCAGGTTCGAGTTACGCGCCTTCGGCACCGCGTAGTAGTTGATGTCGATCACGTTGTCGAGCATGCGCATCGCGACGCTGATCGTGCGCTTCAGCTTGTCGTGGTCGAGCGCGTAGCTGCCGTCCGCCTGCTTCACCAGGTGGGCGACGAGGTTCACCGAGCCGAGGTTGCACACCGCGATTTCGGTGTCGCTCGTGTTCAGCGTGATTTCCGTGCACAGGTTCGACGAGTGGACGACGCCGACGTGCTGCTGCGGCGAGCGGATGTTGCACGGATCCTTGAACGTGATCCACGGGTGGCCCGTCTCGAACAGCATGCCGAGCATCTTGCGCCACAGCTGCGCCGCCGGGATCTTCTTGAACAGCTTGATCTCGCCGCGCGCGACCTTGTCTTCGTAAGCCGTGTAAGCCGCCTCGAATTCCGCGCCGAACTTGTCGTGCAGGTCCGGGCAGGTCGACGGCGAGAACAGCGTCCAGTCGCCGCCTTCCATCACGCGCTTCATGAACAGGTCGGGAATCCAGTTCGCCGTGTTCATGTCGTGCGTACGGCGACGGTCGTCACCGGTGTTCTTGCGCAGCTCCAGGAACTCCTCGATGTCGAGGTGCCACGATTCGAGGTACGCGCAGACCGCGCCCTTGCGCTTGCCGCCCTGGTTCACCGCGACGGCCGTGTCGTTCACGACCTTCAGGAACGGGACCACGCCTTGCGACTTGCCGTTCGTGCCCTTGATATGCGAGCCGAGTGCGCGCACGCGCGTCCAGTCGTTGCCGAGGCCGCCGGCGAACTTCGACAGCAGCGCGTTTTCCTTCAGCGCTTCATAGATGCCGTCGAGGTCGTCCGCGACCGTCGTCAGGTAGCACGACGACAGCTGCGAGCGGTGGGTGCCCGAGTTGAACAGCGTCGGCGTCGAGCTCATGAAGTCGAAGCTCGACAGCACGTTGTAGAACTCGATCGCGCGCGTTTCGCGGTCGATCTCGTTCAGCGACAGGCCCATCGCGACGCGCATGAAGAATGCCTGCGGCATTTCGATGCGGGTGCCTTCGACGTGCAGGAAGTAGCGGTCGTACAGCGTCTGCAGGCCGAGGTAGCCGAACTGCAGGTCGCGGTTCGCGTCGAGCGCTTCGCCGAGGCGCTTCAGGTCGAACTGCAGCAGCTTGTCGTCGAGCAGGCCGGCGTCGACGCCGCGCTTCAGGAACTGCGGGAAGTATTCGGCGTAGCGGGCCGACATCTCCGACTGGAGCACTTCCTCGCTGAGGATCTCGCGACGGATCGTATGCAGCAGGATGCGGGCCGTGACCTGGCTGTATGCCGGGTCCTTTTCGATCATCGTGCGTGCCGCGAGGATCGCCGAGTCGTAGACCTGGCTCATCGGTACGCCGTCGTACAGGTTCTTCACCGTCTCCGCGACGATCGGGTCAGGGTTAACCGCAGCGCCGAGGCCGTCGCACGCCGACACGATCAGCGAGCGCAGCGCGTTCAGGTCGAGCGGGCGCGACACGCCGTTGTCGACGACGTTGATGCCGGTGGTCGACTCGCCGCCCGCGGCCGCCGCTTCCTCGCCCGCATGCTGGCGCTCGAGGTGACGCTTCTCGCGATACAGCACGTACGCACGCGCGACGTTGTGCTCGCCGCCGCGCATCAGCGCGAGTTCGACCTGGTCCTGGATGTCTTCGATATGGAACGTACCGCCGTTCGGGCGGCTGCGCACGAGCGCGCGCACGACGTTGTGCGTCAGTTGTTCGACCTGCTCGCGTACGCGCGCCGATGCCGCGCCCTGCCCGCCATTGACGGCCAGGAAAGCCTTGGTCACCGCGATCGCGATCTTCGAAGGTTCGAACGACACCACGCTGCCGTTGCGGCGGATCACCTTGTAGTCGGCGAACGTGGCCTGCGGCGCGAGCGCCTTCGCGCCCTGTTCGGTCCCGCCGAGCGGACGGCTCGAGGCGCTCTCGTACTGGGACGTCGCGTTGTCGGTGGTTTGCATGTGCAAAGCTCCTGGTGTTGGATGGTGCGGAGAGAACCGCGGATTAAAACGAACGCCGCGCAATGTGGTGCGCGAGCGGTAAGAGGCGAGCGATGCGCCGGGGAAGCCGGTTCGGTCGATGCGCGACAACCCAGCCGGTCGTGTGCTTCGTCATGTATACCCTGCCCCGTCGATATTCGCTGCGCTGATCGCGACGCCCTGACCGCCCGGCCTGACGCGCCGCCTTGAGAACCCCGTCCGCCGGCGTTGCCCGCCGGCCGGTGCCGCTCGGGTTTTCCCCTGCGACACACACTATATCTAGTACAAAACCGCTCAACTGGCACCAAGTATAGTGGACATTCGGAGGACGTCCAAACGGATAATTTGCGATAGAGGTCTTGACATCGCTCACGCGCAGACACGGCAAGGCATTGATCGGAGAAAAAACTTTCTCCGATCAAAAAACCCCGCGATCAGTGCTGACGGAAAGGAAAGTATTCGGCGGAAAAACCGGCATCGCTCGCGAAGCGTTGCCAATCGAAGTGCGGGCCCGGGTCGGTCTTGCGGCCCGGCGCGACGTCCGAGTGCCCCGCGAACGCGTCGACCGGGTAGCGCGCGGCGAGCGCGCGGGAGAGCGCGGCGAGCACCGCGTATTGCGCATCGTCGAACGGTACGTCGTCCGCGCCTTCGAGCTCGATGCCGATCGAGAAGTCGTTGCAGCGCGTGCGGCCGAAGAACTCGGACGAGCCCGCGTGCCACGCGCGCTCGTCGCACGACACGAACTGCACGAGCTCGCCGCCGCGCCGAATCAGGAAATGGGCGGACACGCGCACGCCGCGCAGGTGGCTCTGGTAATAGGGGTGCGCATCGCAGTCGAGGCGATTCAGGAACAGCGCCTCGATCGCGTCGCCGCCGAATTCGCCGGGCGGCAGGCTGATGTTGTGGACGACCACGAGCGTCGGCACCGCACCCGCGGGCCGCACCTCGAAGTTCGGCGACGGCGCATGACGCGCTTCGCGCACCCAGCCGTTCGCGTCGACCGACAACACCGGCGCGTCGCTCATCGCGCGTCGCGGCCGTCCACGCGCGCGGCGTGGCGCCGCGCATGCTCGGCGCTGCAGAAGTATTCGCCGCTCGCGGCGACGGCGTCGCCCTTCGGCGCATGCACGCCGCATTCGGCGCAGCGCACCATCGGCTCGGGCAGCGACCGCGCGTCGCCGTTCGGGCGCGCGGCACCGCCGCCGGCACCCGCGCCGGGCGCACCGTCGTAACCGGCGCCGCGGCCGGCGCGCGCCTGCGCCTGTTCCTGTGCATGGCGCAGCTTGCGCGCGAGCCACGAACCCGCGAAGAAGAGAAGAATCAGGAGAAGAATCTGTCGCATCGGAAACCTGCGGTCAAACCACGGAGCGGTGCAGCAGCACCTCGAAAACGAACCGGCTGCCGACATACGCGAGCAGCAGCGCGGCGAACGACACGAGCACCCAGCGCGCGGCGCCACGGCCGCGCCAGCCCGACGTCTTGCGGGCCACCAGCAGCCCGCCGAACATCAGCCACGACAGGATCGCGAACACCGTCTTGTGGTCGAGCCGCAACGCGCGCGCGTCGACCTGCTCGCTGAACAGGATGCCCGACGCGAGCGTCAGCGTCAGCAGCACGAAGCCGGCGCCGATCAGGCGGAACAGCAGCTTCTCGAGCGTGAGCAGCGGCGGCAGCGTTTCGAGCCAGCTCGCGATCCAGCCCGTCGAGCCGTCGCGCCCGCCGCTGCGCAGCGACTGCAGGCGCCGCTCGACCATCAGCATCAGGACCGCGTGCAGCGCGGCGATCGCGAACAGCCCGTAGGCGATGTTCGCGATCAGGAAATGCAGCTTGAACAGCGGCGCCGCGGCATAAGGAAGCACCCGCACGCCGCCGAACACGAGCGGCAGCAGCGACGCGCCGCACGCGAGCGGCAGCACCAGCAGGCGCAGGCTGTCGAGCGGGAAGAAGAAGCTCTCGATCCAGTAGATGCCGGCGCCGAGCCAGAACATCGCGGACAGCGCGAATGCGAAACCGAACACCATCGCGTCGTTCGGAAAGATCGTCATGTGGAGCAGCACGCCGTGCGCGACCAGCGCGGCAAACAGCAGCGCGCGGCCGGCCCCGCTCATCCCGGACGCAGCGGACGCGGGGACCGGCACGGCCGGCACGCTCGCGACGAGCGGCGTCGCGCCCTGCCGATGCGTGCGCCAGCCTGCGACGGCGAGGCCGCCGTACAGGAATGCGGTGAGGGCATACAGTACAATATCCATGTTCGAAGTTTACACTAGGCCCCCTTCCCGCGACGGCTCCCTTTGTTCGGTTCCGCCGCGCCTTCGGGCCCCACTGTCCACCGCTCCCCATGCTCGACAATCTCACTCAACGGATGGCCCGCGTCGTCAAGACGCTGCGCGGCGAGGCCCGGCTCACCGAGGCGAACACGCAGGAGATGCTCCGCGAGGTGCGTCTCGCGCTGCTGGAAGCCGACGTGTCGCTGCCGGTCGTCCGCGAATTCATCGCCAAGGTCAAGGAAAAGGCGCTCGGCGAAGAAGTGATCAGCAGCCTGTCGCCGGGCCAGGCGCTCGTCGGCGTGGTCCAGAAGGAACTGACCGCCGTGATCGGCGGCGACTACGAAGGCAAGGCCGCCGAGCTGAACCTCGCGGTCACGCCGCCCGCCGTGATCCTGATGGCCGGCCTGCAGGGCGCCGGCAAGACCACGACCGTCGGCAAGCTCGCGAAGCTGCTGCGCGAGAAGCACAAGAAGAAGGTGCTGACCGTGTCGTGCGACGTGTATCGCCCGGCCGCGATCATGCAGCTGAAAACGGTGAGCGAACAGGTCGGCGCCGACTTCTTCCCGTCCACGCCGGATCAAAAGCCCGTCGACATCGCGGTCGCGGCCGTCGACTGGGCGAAACGCCACTACCATGACGTGCTGATCGTCGACACGGCCGGCCGCCTCGGCATCGACGAAGCGATGATGCAGGAAATCGCCGCGCTGCACGGCACGCTGAAGCCGGCCGAAACGCTGTTCGTCGTCGATGCGATGCTCGGCCAGGACGCGGTCAACACCGCGAAGGCGTTCAACGACACGCTGCCGCTCACCGGCGTCGTGCTGACCAAGCTCGACGGCGATTCGCGCGGCGGCGCCGCGCTGTCGGTGCGCCACATCACGGGCAAGCCGATCAAGTTCGTCGGCGTCGCCGAGAAGCTCGACGGCCTCGAGGTGTTCCACCCCGACCGGATGGCGAACCGGATCCTCGGCATGGGCGACATCCTCGCGCTCGTCGAGGAAGCGCAGCGCGGCGTCGATGTCCAGGCCGCGCAGAAGCTCGCCGACAAGGTCAAGAAGGGCGGCGATTTCGACCTGAACGATTTCCGCGCCCAGATCTCGCAGATGAAGAACATGGGCGGCCTGTCGTCGCTGATGGATAAACTCCCCGCGCAGTTCCAGCAGGCGGCGGCCGGCGCCGACATGGGCCAGGCCGAGAAGTCGATTCGCCGGATGGAAGGCATCATCAGCTCGATGACGCCCGCCGAGCGCGCGAAACCCGAAATCATCAAGGCGACGCGCAAGCGCCGCATTGCAGCCGGCGCGGGCGTGCCGGTGCAGGAAGTCAACCGGATGCTGAACCAGTACGACCAGATGCGTACGATGATGAAGAAGCTGAAGGGCGGCAACATGCAGAAGATGATGCGCGGCCTGAAGGGCATGATGCCCGGCATGCGCTGATTTCGCCCGCCGGCCGGCGCGCGGGTTTTTGCCGTAGCGCGCGCCTGCCGTTCTGCTTCATCCTTATTTGTATACCGACTGCCCGCCAGAACACATGAACCGCGAAGAAGCCCTCCACATTTTCGACCACTCCGAAGAGATCGTCTCGGCCGACGCCGTCAATGCGTCGATCTCGAAGATGGCCGACGCGATCCGCGCCGAAATCGGCGACGCGTTCCCGCTCGTTCTCTCGGTGATGGGCGGCGCCGCGGTGTTTACCGGGATGCTGCTGCCGCATCTCGATTTCCCGCTCGAATTCGACTACATCCACCTGACCCGCTACCGCAACACGACGCAGGGCAGCCCGGAGATGCACTGGCGCGTCGCGCCGCGCGAATCGGTGAAGGACCGCATCGTGCTCGTACTCGACGACATCCTCGACGAAGGCGAGACGATGGCCGCGATCCGCGACCGCATCCTCGACATGGGCGCGCAGCGCTTCATGTCGGCCGTGCTGTGCGAGAAGACGCTCGCGAAGGCGAAACCGCTGCACCCCGACTTCTGCGGCTTCTCGGTGCCGGACCGCTACGTGTTCGGCTGCGGGATGGACGCGAAGGGCTACTGGCGCAACCTGCCGACGATCCGTGCGCTGACCGCGAACGTCTGACAGCCGCCCTGCCCGCCATATAAAAGAAAGCGGCGCTCCGGTTTCCCGGAACGCCGCTTTTTTGTGCA
This sequence comes from Burkholderia sp. BCC1208, assembly GCF_902833095.1. Lineage (NCBI taxonomy): Bacteria > Pseudomonadati > Pseudomonadota > Betaproteobacteria > Burkholderiales > Burkholderiaceae > Burkholderia > Burkholderia sp. BCC1208. Next base: position 358,087 of record NZ_CADFDY010000011.1, read on the forward strand.
CGCACCGCCTGCCTTACAACTGACGCACGAACGCCCGGATGCCGGCCAGCAGCATCTCGACCGAGATCGCGACCAGCACGAGGCCCATCAGCCGCTCGAACGCCGCGACCGTCCGTTCGCCGAGCCACTGCTGGATCCGCTCGGCCAGCACCAGCGTGATCGCGCAGACGATCATCGTGACCGTCAGCGCGCCGACCCACTCGAGCATCTTGCCGGGCGCCTGCGACGTCATCAGCATCACCGTCGCGAGCGCGGACGGCCCGGCCAGCGCCGGAATCGCGAGCGGCACGATGAACGGCTCGCCGCCCGCGCGCGGATCGCTGCCGAGCGCGCCGTCCGGATGCGGGAAGATCATCCGCAGCGCGATCAGGAACAGCACGATCCCGCCGCCGAGCCGCAGCGACAGATCGGTGAGGCTCATCATCCGCAGGAAGCGGTCGCCGACCAGCATGAAGAACAGCAGGATCACGAACGCGATTCCCACTTCACGCAGGATCAGCTTCACGCGCCGCTCGCGCGGCACATCCCGCATCGCCGTAATGAACAGCGGGATGTTGCCGAGCGGATCCGTGATCAGCACGAGCAGCACGGTGGCCGACAGGAACGTGTATTCCATCGTGTCCGCCGGTCGCCGCGCTTAGTGCGCGAGCGCGGCGCGGATCTTCTCCGCGACCGTCGCCGCGGCCGTGTCGGCCGGCAGCAGCGTCGCTTCGGCGTCGCGGCGGCCCTGGTACTCGATCTTGCCTTCCTTCAGGCCGCGCTCGCCGATCACGAGACGATGCGGCACGCCGATCAGTTCCCAGTCGGCAAACATCACGCCCGGGCGTTCGCCGCGATCGTCGAGGATCACGTCGATGCCGGCCGCGACGAGTTCCGCGTACAGCTTGTCGGCCGTCTCGCGCACCATGTCGCTGCGGTCATAGCCCATCGGGCACAGCACGACCTCGAACGGCGCGATCGACTCGGGCCAGATGATGCCGCGATCGTCGAAGTTCTGTTCGATCGCCGCGCCGAGAATACGCGTGATGCCGACGCCGTAGCAGCCCATCAGCATCGGCTGCGGCTTGCCCGACTCGTCGAGGAACGTCGCGCCCATCGCTTCCGAGTACTTGGTGCCGAGCTGGAACACGTGGCCGACTTCGATGCCGCGGCAGATGTCGATCGCGCCCTTGCCGTCCGGCGACGGGTCGCCCTTCTTCACGTTGCGCACGTCGGCGACTTCCGGCTCCGGCAGGTCGCGGCCCCAGTTCACGCCGGCGATGTGATAGTCGACCTCGTTCGCACCGACGACGAAGTCGCTCATGTTCGCGACCGTGCGGTCCGCGATCACCTTCACGGGCTTCTTCGTGCCCACCGGGCCAAGGTAGCCCGGCGGCGTGCCGAACCACTCGACGATTTCCTGCTCGGTCGCGAAGCGGTGGTTCTGCAGGCCCGGCAGCTTCGATACCTTGATCTCGTTCAGATCGTGATCGCCGCGCAGCATCACGAGCCAGATGGTCGGCTCGGCGCCTTCGTTGTCGGTCGCGAGCACGATCGACTTGATCGTGCGCTCGAGCGGGATGGCCAGCAGTTCGGCGACGGCCTCGCACTTCGCCTTGCCGGGCGTCGCGACCTTTTCCATCGCTTCGGCCGGCGCCGCGCGCTCGGCAATCAGCGGCAGCGCTTCGGCCGCCTCGACGTTCGCCGCGAATTCGGAGGTCGGGCAGTACGCGATCGCGTCCTCGCCGGTATCGGCGATCACGTGGAACTCGTGCGAGAAGTTGCCGCCGATCGAGCCGCTGTCGGCCGCGACCGCCCGGAACTCGAGGCCGAGGCGCGTGAAGATGCGCACGTACGCGTCGTACATCTTGCGGTACGACTCGTTCAGGCCCGCCGCATCCTTGTCGAACGAATACGCGTCCTTCATGATGAATTCGCGGCCGCGCATCACGCCGAAGCGCGGACGGATCTCGTCGCGGAACTTCGTCTGGATCTGGTAGAAGTTCACCGGCATCTGCCGGTAGCTCTTGATCTGGTTGCGCGCGATGTCGGTGACGACTTCCTCGTGCGTCGGCCCGATCACGAAATCGTTGTCCTTGCGGTCCTTGAAGCGCAGCAGCTCGGGGCCGTACTGCTCCCAGCGGCCCGACTCCTGCCACAGCTCGGCCGGCTGCACGGCCGGCATCAGCAGCTCGATGGCGCCCGCCCGGTTCATTTCCTCGCGCACGATCGCCTCGACCTTGCGAATCGAACGCAGGCCGACCGGCAGGTAGTTGTAGATGCCGCCGGCGACGCGACGGATCATGCCGGCGCGGACCATCAGCTTGTGGCTGACGATCTCTGCGTCGGCGGGTGCCTCTTTCAGGGTGCCGATAAAGAAACGGGAAGCTTTCATGCGGACGGTTCCAAAAACGGCGCCCCAACGCGGGGCGCCCGAAAAAGTTTCAAGGTGAAAAAGCTGCGCGCCGCGAACAACGATGGCGCAGATGACGTAACAGACTAATCAGGGACAATTCAGCCGGTGTACCCCGTGCGGATTCGCTCCGTCACGGTGCGCAGCGCCCGTTATCTGTTTATAATCAAAGCAATTTTAAAGGATTCGAAGGTGGTTGTATGCTGGATCGTGAAGGCTTTCGCCCGAACGTCGGCATCATCCTCTTGAACGCGCGCAACGAGGTGTTTTGGGGCAAGCGGCTCCGCGAGCATTCCTGGCAGTTTCCTCAAGGTGGGATCAAGTACGGCGAGACCCCCATGCAGGCGATGTACCGGGAGCTGCACGAGGAAACGGGCCTGCATCCGGAACACGTCAAGATAATCGGCCGCACCCGCGACTGGTTGCGTTACGAGGTGCCTGACAAGTTCATCAAACGCGAAGTACGCGGTCATTACCGCGGCCAGAAGCAGATCTGGTTCCTGCTGCGGATGGTTGGACGCGATTGCGACATTTGCTTGCGCGCGACCGACCACCCGGAGTTCGATGCGTGGCGCTGGAACGAGTACTGGGTGCCGCTCGATGCGGTGATCGAGTTCAAGCGGGATGTCTATCAGTTGGCGCTGACGGAACTGTCGCGCTTCCTGCGCCGCCCGGCGCAGCGAGCCGAGAAGCCGCGCGGGCCGCGTGTGTCGCGCTATCCGCGCGTCATTGGCGCACAGGCCCAGACGCTGACGATTGTCGACACATCGGTGGTCTGTTCGGAGATCGAAATGGAGGCGAGCACGCTCGACGAGATGCCGCCCCAGGTGATCGTCGGCAAATGACGAGTCGGACTGCATGACCGGGCGCGACCTTGGTGTCGCGCCCTTTTTTTACGAGGAATGCATATTGAAAGCGATTGCTCTCGCGCTCGCATCGATCGCCGCAGTGGCCACCCTGGCCGGCTGCGCGAACTCGAAAGCGCCGTCCAACAAGGATGACAGCGAGTTCGTGTACCTGCTCGACCGTCAGGGAACCTGGAAGGAAAACGCCGTCGACACGCTGCCCCCGCTGCCGCAAACGGGCGATCTGCTGCCGTTCAACGTGTCGCAGAACACGCCGCTCAAGTTCTTCGTCGATGCGAAGTCGCTCGAAGTCGGCACCGACGGCGTCGTGCGCTACGCAGTCGTCATCACGAGCCCGGCCGGTGCGCGCAACGTGAACTACGAAGGCATCCGCTGCGACACCTACGAATGGCGCCAGTACGCCGGCCTGAACTCCGACCACAACGGCTGGGATCGCACGGTCGAGAACGACTGGCGGCGCATCGAGAACGGCGAGCTGAACGCGTACCACTCCGCGCTCTACCAGGACTATTTCTGCTCGAACAAGATGCCGCAGGGCTCGACCCGGCAGATTCTCGAAAACATCCGGTTCCACCGCACCGCGATGACGCAGTTGCGCTGACGGCACGCGATGCGGGCCGCCCGCATCGTCCCGTCGCACAAAAAAGCCCGCATCGCGCGGGCTTTTTCATTTGAACGATGGCATTCGGCCGGCGATCACACCAGCACGAGGTTGTCGCGATGAATCAGTTCGGGCTCCAGCATGTAGCCGAGCACGGTCTCGATCTCGCCGCTCGGCTTGCGGTGAATCAGCTTCGTTTCCGCGCTGCTGTAGTTCGTGAGCCCGCGCGCGACCTCGCGCCCGTCCGGGCCGACACACGCGATGACCTCGCCGCGCGCGAACGCGCCCTGCACGTCGATCACGCCGATCGGCAGCAGGCTCTTGCCGCCGGCCGTCAGCTTCTCGACCGCGCCCGCGTCGATCACAACGTGGCCGCGTACCTGCAGATGGTCGGCCATCCATTGCTTGCGTGCCGCCATCCGCGCGGTACGTGCGATCAGTTGCGTGCCGATCGCCTCGCCGGCCGCCAGACGCACGAGCACGTCGGCCTCCCGGCCGCTCGCGATCACGGTATTCGCGCCGCTGTGCGCCGCACGCTTCGCCGCGAGGATCTTCGTCAGCATCCCGCCGCGACCGAGACTCGAACCGGCCCCGCCCGCCATCGCCTCGAGCTCGGGTGCGCCCGCATTGGCCTCGCCGACGAGCGTCGCGTTCGGGTCCTTGCGCGGATCGGCCGTGAACAGCCCCGTCTGGTCCGTGAGGATGATCAGTGCATCGCCTTCGATCAGGTTCGCGACGAGTGCGCCGAGCGTGTCGTTGTCGCCGAACTTGATTTCGTCGGTGACGACCGTGTCGTTCTCGTTGATGATCGGCACGACGCCGAGCCGCAGCAGCGTGAGCAGCGTCGATCGCGCATTCAGGTAGCGCTCGCGATCGGCCAGATCGGCGTGCGTGAGCAGGATCTGCGCGGTGCGGATGCCGTGCTCGGTGAAGCGGCTTTCGTAGACTTGCGCGAGCCCCATCTGGCCGACCGCGGCCGCAGCCTGCAGTTCATCGATTTCCCGCGGGCGCTTGCTCCAGCCGAGCCGTTGCATGCCTTCGGCAATCGCGCCCGAACTGACCAGCACGACTTCCTTACCCTGCGCACGCAGCGCAGCGATCTGAGCGGCCCAGCGGCCGATTGCAGCATGATCGAGCCCCTTGCCGTCGTTGGTCACGAGGCTGGAGCCCACCTTCACCACCAATCGCTTCGAATCCGCGATGATCGAACGCATCCTGCACTGTCTCCTGTATCTGATGCCTGCCCGGCCGGGCGCGATTGAACGCCAACGCCGGGCGGCACGCCCGGCGCGTTACGCACCGTTCAGGCGTCGTCGTCCGGCGCCGCACCGCCCTTCGCCGGCGGCGCATCGCGGAAACGCACGTCCGCCGCGAGATCCTCCTCTTCCGCCGCGCGATGCGCGTCCGAATGTTCGGAGAGATAGTCGTAGATCGCGTAGCACAGCGCTTCGCAGCCCTGGCCCGTCAGCGCCGAGATCTCGAACACGGGGCCGTCCCAACCAAAGCGGTCGAGGAAATCGGCGACGCGCGCCTCGCGCTCGTCTTCCGGCACCATGTCAAGCTTGTTGAGCACGAGCCAGCGCGGCTTCTCGTAGAGCGCCTCGTCGTACTTGCGCAGCTCGCCGACGATCGCCGTCGCTTCCGCGACCGGATCGACGTTTTCGTCGAACGGCGCGAGATCGACCAGATGCAGCAGCACGCCGGTACGCTGCAGGTGACGCAGGAATTGGTGCCCGAGGCCCGCGCCTTCGGCCGCACCTTCGATCAGCCCCGGGATATCGGCGATCACGAAGCTCTTGCTCGGGCCGACACGCACCACGCCGAGATTCGGCGCGAGCGTCGTGAACGGGTAGTCGGCGATCTTCGGCTTCGCGTTCGACACCGACGAGATGAAGGTCGACTTGCCCGCGTTCGGCATGCCGAGCAGGCCGACGTCGGCGAGTACCTTCAGCTCGAGCTTCAGCATGCGCCGCTCGCCCGGCTTGCCGTCCGTCTTCTGGCGCGGCGCGCGGTTCGTACTCGACTTGAAATGCAGGTTGCCGAGACCGCCGGCGCCGCCCTGCGCGAGCATCACCTGCTGGTCGTGCTCGGTCAGATCGGCGATCAGCTCGCCCGTATCCATGTCGCTGATGACCGTGCCGACCGGCATGCGCAGCGTGACATCGTCGCCGCCCTTGCCGTAGCAATCCGAGCCGCGACCGTTTTCGCCGTTGCGCGCGAGGTGCTTCTTCGCGTAACGGTAGTCGATCAGCGTGTTGATGTTGCGGTCGGCGATCGCGTAAACGCTGCCGCCCCGGCCGCCGTCGCCACCGTCCGGCCCGCCGAACGGGACGAATTTCTCGCGGCGCATCGACGCGCTGCCATCGCCTCCGTCGCCGGCGATGACTTCGATTCGTGCTTCGTCAATGAACTTCATTCGTCACTCCGCCCAGTATTTCCGCTATTGTGCCGCGCGCCGGCACGCTTGAACAATCTGCCGTTCGGCCGATCGCATGCCGGTTGCGCGAGGGTCGCCGGCACGCAAATGCGCCCGGCGACCCAATAAAAAAGGCCCCGCGAAGACTGCGGGGCCTTTCGGCTACGAAGCCCGTGAGTGCCTAAACTTAGGCAGCCGCCGGGACGACGATGACCAGATGCTTCTTGTCCGCGCCCTTCGTCGCGAACTTGACGTGACCGTCGATCAGCGCGAACAGGGTGTGATCCTTGCCCATGCCGACGTTCTCGCCAGCGTGCATGCGCGTACCGCGCTGACGCACGATGATGCCGCCGGCATTGATCGCCTGGCCGCCGTACACTTTCACGCCGAGACGTTTCGACTCGGAGTCGCGGCCGTTCCGGGAAGAGCCGCCTGCCTTTTTGTGTGCCATCTGATTGCTCCTTAACCGAGGCGCTTACGCGTTGATCGCGTCGATGCGCAGCTCAGTGTAGTTCTGGCGGTGGCCGCCATGCTTTTGGTAGTGCTTCCGGCGACGCATCTTGAAGATGGTGACCTTGGCATGACGACCGTGCGACACAACGGTGGCCTTGACGGAAGCCCCACTGACCAGCGGCGCACCGAACTTAATCGATTCGCCTTCGCCCACTGCGAGAACCTGGTCGAGCGTGATTTCAGCGTCAATGTCAGCCGGTATCTGTTCTACTTTGAGTTTTTCGCCAACGGCAACCTTGTACTGCTTGCCGCCGGTTTTTATGACCGCGTACATTGAGAACCTCACTCTGGATCCAATTTTTCCGCACACCACGCGCGGAAAACACGTGATTATACATGGGCTTAGCACCCAAGTCAAAGCCGATCGACGATTGCCGCGCGCGGGCCTCGGCCGGACGGCCAAAAATCGCGCCGCGGCGCGTCTGACAGACCGGCATATCGCGGATTCGACTTATAATCCGCGGCATCACCCAATTCCATCATCATGTCGTCGTCCACCGCCTCCCCCACCCTCAGCGCCGCCCACCTGCTCGCCCCGATCGCCAGCGACATGGAGCAGGTGAATCGCGTTATCCGGCAAAGCCTCGCGTCCGACGTGCTGCTGATCAACCAGATCGCCGAGTACATCATCGGTGCGGGCGGCAAGCGGCTGCGTCCGGCGCTGCTGCTGCTCGTCGCCGGCGCGCTCGACGAAACGTCGCACCAGCGGCACGTGCTGGCCGCCGTCGTCGAGTTCATCCACACGGCCACGCTGCTGCATGACGACGTCGTCGACGAATCCGAGCTGCGCCGCGGCCGCCAGACCGCCAATGCGCTGTTCGGCAACGCGGCGAGCGTGCTGGTGGGCGATTACCTCTACTCGCGCTCGTTCGAGATGATGGTCGGCGTCGGCAAGATGCGCGTGATGGAAATCCTGTCCGAAGCGACGACGATCATTTCGGAAGGCGAGGTGCTGCAGCTCCTCAACATGCACGACGCGGACGTCGACGAAGCGCGCTACATGCAGGTGATCCGCTACAAGACCGCGAAGCTGTTCGAGGCGTCGGCGCGCCTGGGCGCGGTGCTCGCGGGCGCCGATGCGCCGACCGAGGCCGCCGCCGCTGAATACGGCCGCCGGATCGGCACCGCGTTCCAGATCATGGACGACTGGCTCGACTATGCAGGTACCGCCGAGGCGATGGGCAAGAATGCCGGCGACGATCTCCGCGAAGGCAAGCCGACGCTGCCGCTCATCTATCTGATCGAGCGCGGCACGCCCGAACAGTCGGCGCTCGCACGCGAGGCGATCGAACAGGGCGGCACCGATCGCTTCGACACGATTTTCGAAGCGATCACGCGCTCGGGCGCACTCGATCACACGCTCGAATGCGCACGCCAGGAAGCGCAGGCGGCGGCCGCGGCGATTGCCGCGTTTCCCGATTCGATCTACAAGGAAAGCCTGCTCGGGTTGTGCTCGTATTCGACGTCGCGTCAATCGTAAACACGCCGCGAACGGGAAGCGATGTCTTGTCTCGAAAATTTTCTTCGTCCAAGTATTCCCTTTTAGAAAAAACATCGTTATAGTTACGTTCTTGCTTGAGACGACGCAGAAATCTTCACGAAGACGGCGAAGTCCGAGGAGCAAAAATCGGGGTGTAGCTTAGCCTGGTAGAGCGCTACGTTCGGGACGTAGAGGCCGGAGGTTCGAATCCTCTCACCCCGACCAGATTTAAAAAAACCGTGCACCACGTGCACGGTTTTTTTTCGTCCGGCCGCCGCGAGCCCCGTGTCGCGCGCGACACATCGCGGTCGCCGGCCTCTGCTATATTTCCCCCATCCCTGTCCTTCACTGCCCTTTCCAACGCGTGGACCAAATTCCCTTATGGGCGCAAATCGGCGCCGTCTTCCTGCTTCTCCTCTGCTCCAGCTTCTTTTCCATTTCCGAGACCGCGATGATGGCGCTCAATCGCCATCGGCTGAAGCATCTCGCCGGCCAGGGCGCGCTCGGCGCGAAAACCACGCAGGGGCTGCTCACGCGCACTGACTTGCTGCTCAGCGTGATCCTGATCGGCAACAACCTGTTCAACACGATCATCCCGGTCCTCACGACGTCGCTCGCGCTCCACACGTTCGGCCGCAACAACCTCGCGCTGTCGATCGCGACCGGCATCGTCGCGTTCCTGATCATCGTGTTCGCGGAAATCGCGCCGAAGATCGTCGGCGCGACGTTCCCCGAACGTATCGCGCTGCCCGCGAGCCTCGTGATCGCCCCGCTGATGCGCGTGTTCAAGCCCGTCGTCTGGTTCGTCAATGCGCTCGCGAACGGCGTGCTGTGGGTGCTGCGCATCAACACGAAGAAGGGTCGCGACCAGCGGATGTCGGCCGACGAGCTGCGGGCCATCGTGCTCGAGTCGAGCAGTTTCATGCCGACCAAGCACCGCAGCATCCTGCTCAACCTGTTCGACCTCGAGAACATCACGGTCGACGACGTGATGGTGCCGCGCCGCCAGATCGAGTCGCTCAACTTCTACGCGCCGCTCGACGACATCCTGCATCAGCTCGAAACCTGCTATCACAACCGGCTGGTCGTCTACGAAGGCGACATCGACAAGGTGCTCGGGGTGCTGCACGTGCGCAAGACGCTCACCGCGCTGCACAACCAGGATTTCGATCGCGAGACGCTGCGCGCGCTGCTCGCCGAACCGTACTACGTGCCGTCGGGCACGCCGGTGGTCCAGCAGCTCCAGTTCTTCCAGGAAATCCGGCAGCGCACCGCGCTCGTCGTCAACGAGTACGGCGAACTCGAAGGGCTCGTCACGCCCGAGGACATCATCGAGGAACTGATCGGCGAATTCACGACGTCGATGCCGCGCAGCGAACGCGCGGGCGGCTGGGACGAGAACGGCGAATGCATCGTCTCGGCCAGCATGCCGCTGCGCGAACTGAACCGCTGGCTGCACCTGAAACTGCCGACCGACGGGCCGAAGACGCTGAACGGACTGGTACTCGAGATCCTCGAGGAAATTCCGGAAGACGACGTGTGCGTGAAAATCGGCGACGTGATGCTCGAAGTGATGCGCAGCGACGATCAGGCAGTACGCACCGTCAAGCTCTTCAAGCCGCGCGGCACACGCACCGGACGCGCGGCCTCGCAGTAGGGCCTGTTCACGCTGATAACGGGCTTGCGCTGGCCCTAACCGAACGGCCGACTGCCGGCGCCGCCCGCGACGCGCGATCATCTGCGCATCACGGTCAACAGGCGGCCAGCGTGCCGGCTCACATGCATTTCCCTTCCTCCGGGGCGCCGCTGCGCACGCAGTCGTCGCCCGCGCATTCCGACGCGCCGCCCGCCGCCGCGCCCCCTGCACTCGATGCGGCCCAGCTCGACGATGCCCCCGCCGTACGCCTGCTGACGGACACGCTCCATGCGGCGCGCGTGCGCGACGCGTCGGACATCCACGTCGAGCCGTTCGAAGCCGGCTGGCGCATCCGTCTGCGCGTCGACGGCGTGCTGCATGAACAGGCGCGACCGCCGCTGCACCTGCGCGATGCGCTCGTCACGCGGATCAAGGTGCTCTCGCGCATGGACATCGCCGAGCGGCGGCTTCCGCAGGACGGCCGGCTGCGCATCGCGATCGACGGCGGCACGCGCGGCGACTACCGCGTCAGTTCGCTGCCCACGCTGTTCGGCGAAAAGCTCGTGCTGCGGCGGCTCGAAACGCTGCCGCCCGATCTCACGCTTGCCAGCCTCGGCTTCGACGCGCGGCAGGCGGCGGCGATGGAGGCCGCGATCCGCGCGCCGCATGGCCTCGTGCTCGTCACGGGCCCGACCGGCAGCGGCAAGACGCTGTCGCTCTACTGCGCGCTGCAGATGCTCGATCGCGACGCGCACAACGTCTGCACGGTCGAGGATCCCGCCGAGATCCAGCTCGACGGGATCAATCAGGTCGGGGTCGCCGACAAGGCGGGGCTCACGTTCGCGACGGCGCTGCGCGCGCTGTTGCGGCAGGATCCGGACGTCATCATGGTCGGCGAGATTCGCGATGCGGAGACGGCCGATGTCGCGATCAAGGCCGCGCAGACCGGTCATCTCGTGCTGTCGACGCTGCACACGAACGACGCACCGGCCGCCATCGCGCGGCTGCTCGACATCGGCGTCGCGCCGTACAACCTCGCCGCCGCGTTGCACCTCGTCACCGCGCAGCGTCTCGTCCGGCGCCTGTGCGTCGCCTGCCGCGTGCATTCGGACGCATCGGCGCGCGCGCTGCGGGAAGCCGGCTGCGACCCGGCGGCGCTGGCGGCCGGATGGCGGCCGTTCGTCGCGCGCGGCTGCTCCGCCTGTCACGGGATCGGCTATCGCGGCCGCATCGGTCTACACCAGACGATGCCGGTATCGCCCGGGGTGGCCGAGCGCATCGTCGCGCGGGCGAGCGTCGGCGAACTCGCGCGATGCGTGGCGGCCGAGGGCGTGCGCACCCTGCGCGACGCGGCATTCGCGCGCGTCATGGACGGCACGACGAGCATCGCGGAAGCCGTCGCCGCCACACCCGCGGCGTGAACATGCGCACGCCGCCGCGCGAAACCCGCTTTGCATGGCGCGGCCGCCATCGCGACGGCTCGCCGCGCCGCGGGATCGTCATCGCCTTCGACGCCGCGGCCGCGCGCGCCACGCTCGCGCGCGACGGCATCGCGGTACTGTCGCTCGACGTCCGCGGGCCGGCCCGTCCGCCCGTGGCGGCCGCACGCGACATCACGCGCTTCACGCGCCAGCTCGCGAGCCTGCTGCAAGCCGGCCTGCCGCTTGCGCCGTCGCTCGAGATGCTCGCGCGCACCCGCACGCGCGACGGCGTGCCGCGCATCGCCGCGGGGCTCGCGCGCGAGATCGTCGGCGGCCGGCGCTTCGCCGATGCGCTCGCACGCTATCCATCGCAGTTCGGCACGCTGTATCGCCAGTTGATCGAGGTCGGTGAGGCGTCCGGTTCGCTCGGCATCGTGCTGACGCGGATCGCGGAACACCGCGAGCGCGCCGATGCGCAATGGCGCAAGCTGCGCGCGGCACTCGCGTATCCGGTCGCCGTCATCCTGTTCGCGCTCGCGATCTCGGTGGCATTGATGGTGTGGGTCGTGCCGACCTTCCGGCAGACCTTCGACGGTTTCGGCGCCGCCCTGCCCGCCCCGACCCGCGCATTGCTCGCGCTGTCCTCCGCGCTGTCGGCATGGGGTGGCGTACTGCTGGCCGGTGCGGCCGCCGCGGGGCTTGCCGCACGGCACGCGCTTCGGCGCTCGGTCGCACTGCGTCACGCGCTCGCGCGGCGCCTGCTGCGCGCCCCGCTCGCGGGCAGCGCGCTGGAGCGGTTCGCGGCCGCACGCTGGTGCCGTTCGCTGGCGACGCTGCTCGGCGCCGGCGTGCCGCTCGCCGATGCATTCGCCACGCTCGAGCGCACGGCCGGCCATCCGGTGTTCGCGCACGCCACCGTACACATCGCCGCACGCGTGTTGCGCGGCGCGCGTCTGGCCGATGCGATGCATTCAGCCGGCTGCTTTCCGGACGACGTCGTGCAACCGATCGCCGTCGCCGAGGAATCCGGTGCGCTCGACACGATGCTCGCCGACATCGCCGCGTCGTGCGAACGCCAGCTCGACGCGCGCCTCGATGCGCTCGCGGCGCTCGGCGAACCGTTGATCGTGATCGTCCTGGGCGCCCTCGTCGGCGGCCTCGTGATCGCGATGTACCTGCCGATCCTTCAACTCGGCAACGTGGTGTAGCATCGCAACCGATTCTGTCGCCTTTTAGTCCGAACCTTGAGCCTCATGACGCCAGCGCACCTGTCCGCCGTTTCCGATTCGCCCGAGGGCACGCTGCTCGCGCTGGCGATGCTGCCGCCCGCGCTGCAGTATGCGTTCGCGGTCGCCATCGGCCTTTGCATCGGCAGCTTCCTGAACGTGGTCGTGCACCGGCTGCCCGTGATGATGCAGCGCGCATGGCAGGCCGAGATCGCCGAGGCGACGGGCGCCGCGAGCGCCCCGCCCGACGACGGCTATCCGCCGCGCTACGATCTGTGGCGCCCGCGCAGCGCCTGCCCGCATTGCGGCCACGTATTGCGCGCCTGGGAGAATATCCCGCTCGTCAGCTACCTGATGCTGCGCGGGCGCTGCCGGCGCTGCGGCCATGCGATCGGCGTCCGTTACGTGCTCGTCGAACTCGCGTGCGCACTGCTCGCCGCCGTCTCGCTCGCGGCGTTCGGCCCGAACGTCGCCGCGCTTGCCGCGTTCGCGCTGTGCGCGGCGCTGCTCGCGATGAGCGCGATCGATATCCGGACCGGCTACCTGCCCGACTCGATGACGCTGCCGCTGCTGTGGGCCGGGCTCGTACTGAACCTCGGCGGCACCTTCACGTCGCTGCGCTCGGCCGTGATCGGCGCGATGGCCGGCTACCTGTTCCTGTGGTCGATCTACTGGCTGTTCAAATGGCTGCGCGGCATCGAGGGCATCGGTTTCGGCGACCTGAAGCTGCTTGCCGCGCTCGGCGCGTGGATGGGCTGGGCCGCACTGCCGCAGGTCGTGCTGTTCGCGGCGGTGACCGGCGCGATCGTCGGGCTCGTCGCGACCTGGCGCGGCCGCATGCGCTTCGAGGAGCCGATTCCGTTCGGTCCGTTCCTCGCGGCCGGCGGCGTCGCCACGTTGTTTTTCGGCACCCCTTTCTATGCGGCGCTCGGAGGCTGACATGTTTTCCGTAGGACTCACGGGCGGCATCGGCAGCGGCAAGACGACCGTCGCCGATCTGTTCGGCGCCCGTGGCGCATCGCTCGTCGATACCGATCTGATTGCCCATCGCATCACCGCACCGGGCGGCCTCGCGATGCCGGCGATCGAGCAAGCTTTCGGTCGCGGCTTCGTGGCCGCCGACGGCTCGCTCGATCGCGCGAAGATGCGCACGCTGATCTTCAGCGACGACGACGCGCGGCGGCGCCTCGAAGCGATCACGCACCCGTTGATCCGCGCGGAAACCGATCGCGAGGCACGCGAAGCACGGGGCCCGTACGTGATGTTCGTCGTGCCGCTGCTCGTCGAGTCGGGTACCTGGAAGGCGCGCAGCGATCGCGTGCTCGTCGTCGACTGCCCGGTCGAAACGCAGATTGCGCGCGTGATGCGGCGCAACGGTTTCACGCGCGAACAGGTCGAAGCGATCATCGCGCGGCAGGCGACGCGCGAAGCACGCCTCGCGGCGGCCGACGACGTGATCGTCAACGACACGGTCACGCCCGCCGCGCTCGCCGCGCAGGTCGATGCACTGCACCAACGCTACGTCGGATTCGCGGCCGCCGGGCACTGAGCGTCGCGTGCAATCGTGATGGTGTACGAAATTGGCGCGTTGCTAGGGTAGAGAGGGGGCATTAGAATGTCCTTCATTGTTTCAATCCCTACCGAAGAGGCGAGCGCGCTTGATTCTTTACGAGTATCCGTTCAACGAGCGAATTCGCACGCTGTTGCGTCTCGAAGATCTGTTCGAGCGCTTCGCGTTCTTTTTGGCTCAGGAGGACCCGCGTGAACACCACGTCGCGTTGACGACGCTGTTCGAAATCGCCGAGGTAACGGGCCGCGCGGACCTGAAATCGGATCTGATGAAGGAGCTCGAACGTCAACGCCAGACGCTCGCCCCCTTTCGCGGCAATCCGGGCATCGAGCAGAACGCGCTCGAAGCCGTGCTCGGTGAAATCGAGCAGACGCTCGCGAATCTCGCGCAGATGCAGGGCAAGACCGGCCAGCACCTCGTCGACAACGAGTGGCTCGCCAGCATCCGCAGCCGCGCGGTAATTCCGGGCGGTACGTGCAAGTTCGACCTGCCGTCGTACTACGCGTGGCAGCAATGGCCCGCCGAGCAGCGGCGCCAGGACATCGCGAAGTGGATCCTGCCGATGCTGCCGTTGCGTGACGCCGCGGCGATCGTGCTGCGGCTCGCGCGCGAATCGGGTCAGGCGTCGAAGGTCATGGCGATGCAGGGCAGCTACCAGCAGATGCTGTCCGGCCGTACCTACCAGCTGATGCAGGTACGGGTGCCGCCGGAGCTGCGCGTCATTCCCGAAGCGAGCGCCAACAAATACATGTTGTGGGTACGGTTCACCATGCAGGACGGCGATGTACGGCCGCGCGCGGTGGACATCGACGTGCCGTTCCATCTGACACTGTGTAATCTGTAACGGCCGCGTGCCGGATCAATGCTTTCGTATGACTACCGTCGTGAAATGTCCGTCGTGCGGCGCCGAAGTGCGCTGGACGCCTGAAAATCAGTTCCGCCCGTTCTGTTCGGTCCGCTGCAAGCAGCTCGACCTCGGCGCATGGGCCGCGGAAAAGTACCGGATCGGGGGCGCCGCCGACGAGGGTCCGTCGTCGGAAGAAGACGGCACCGACGGCCGTCGCGACAGCTGACCGGCACCACGCCGGCCACCCGCGATATGGCCCGCCTTTCCGCAGGCCGCCGCGGCGTCAGTGCGACGCCGCTTCCTTCTCGAGCAGTGCCAGCACCGGCAGCGCCGCCGGCAGCAGCGGCGCGACTTCGACCGGCAGTCGCTGCCACACGAACGCCTGCCCTTCCTTGCTGTGCGGCTCTCCCGTCCAGCCCGTCACCTTGCAGAAATAGAGCCGCACGTACGCGTGCGGATAATCGTGCTCGAGCGTGTGCCAGCGGTGGCTGGCCGTGACTTCGATGCCGAGTTCCTCATGCAGCTCGCGCGCAAGCGCGTCCTCGACGCTTTCGCCGGCCTCCAGCTTGCCGCCCGGAAACTCCCAGTAGCCTTCATACGGCTTGCCCTGCAGGCGTTGCGCGAGCAGATAACGGCCGTCCGGCTGCACCATCACGCCGACCGCGACTTCCGTCACCTTACGGCCGTCCGGCGCCCGCACGCCGCCCTGTGCCAAGTTCGCGCTCATGCCTGCTCCTTGCGGCCCGACCAGTCACGCGCGAACTGCCATGCGACGCGGCCCGAGCGCGAACCGCGCTCGAGCGCCCATACGAGCGCGTCGCCACGTGCCGTCTCGATCTCCGCATCCGGGCAGCCGAAGTGACGCAGCCAGTGCGCGACGATGTCGAGGTAGTCGTCCTGCTTGAACGGATAGAAGCTGACCCACAGGCCGAAGCGCTCCGACAGCGAGATCTTCTCCTCGACGACTTCGCCGGGGTGAATCTCGCCGTCCGGGAGATGCTTGTACGACTCGTTGTCGCTCATGTACTCGGGCAGCAGATGGCGGCGGTTCGACGTCGCGTAGATCAGCACGTTGTCCGACTGCGCGGCGATCGACCCGTCGAGCGCGACCTTCAGCGCCTTGTAGCCCGATTCGCCATCCTCGAACGACAGGTCGTCGCAAAACACGATGAATCGCTCCGGACGCTGCGAAATCAGGTCGACGATATCGCCGAGATCGTGCAGGTCGTCCTTGTCGACTTCGATCAGGCGCAGCCCGTCGTTCGCGTACGCATTCAGGCACGCCTTGATCAGCGACGACTTGCCGGTACCGCGCGCGCCGGTCAACAGCACGTTGTTGGCCGGCTTGCGCTGCACGAACTGCCGCGTGTTCTGGTCGATCAGCGCTTTCTGGCGATCGATGTTGTGCAGGTCGCCGAGCGTGATCGACGACACGGCCGGCACCGGCTGCAGGTAACCGCGCCCCTGACGCTTGCGCCAGCGGAACGCGTGGGCCGCGTTCCAGTCGATGGCCGCCGGTGCAGGCGGCAGCATCCCTTCGAGACGGCCGAGCAGCGCTTCCGCGCGCGTCAGAAACTGTTCAAGCTTGTCCATGTCGTTCGAGCGCTCCCGATCAGGAGCGGTAATCCGCGTTGATACTCACGTAATCGTGCGACAGGTCGCACGTCCAGACGGTAGCCTGCGCGTCGCCACGGCCGAGCAGCACGCGGATCGTGATCTCGCTCTGCTTCATCACGCGCTGGCCGTCCTCTTCCTGGTAGGCCGGGTTGCGGCCGCCTGCCTTCGCGACGAGCACGTCGTCGAGATAGAGGTCGATCTTGCCGACGTCGAGATCCGCGACGCCCGCATAGCCGATCGCCGCGAGAATCCGGCCGAGGTTGGGGTCGGATGCGTAGAAGGCCGTCTTCACGAGGGGCGAATGGCCGATCGCGTACGCGATCTGGCGGCATTCGGCGACGCTCTTGCCGCCTTCGACCTGCACCGTCATGAATTTCGTCGCGCCTTCGCCGTCGCGCACGATCAGCTGCGACAGCACCTGCGCGACGTCCGTCACCGCGTCGCGCAGCGCCGCATAGGCCGGCGAATCGGTCGACGTGATCGCGGGCAGCGTGCTCTTGCCCGATGCGATCAGGATGAACGAGTCGTTCGTCGACGTGTCGCCGTCGATCGTGATGCAGTTGAACGAGCGGTCGGCCACTTCCTTCACGAGCGTGTCGAGCACCGGCTGCGCGACGTTCGCATCGAACGCGAGGAAGCCGAGCATCGTCGCCATGTTCGGCTTGATCATGCCCGCGCCCTTGCTGATGCCCGTGAGCGTGACCGTGTGGCCGTCGATCGTCACCTGGCGCGACGTCGCCTTCGGCAGCGTGTCGGTCGTCATGATCGCCTGCGCGGCGTCGAACCAGTTCGCGGCCTTGCGGTTCGCGAGCGCGGCCGGCAGGCCGGCCTTCAGGCGGTCGATCGGCAGCGGCTCGAGGATCACGCCGGTCGAGAACGGCAGCACCTGCGCCGGCTCGATGCCCGCGAGACGCGCGAGTTCCGTGCAGGTCTCGCGTGTGTTCACGAGGCCCGGCTCGCCGGTGCCCGCGTTCGCATTGCCCGTATTCACGACCAGCGCGCGAATGCCCGCGCCGCCGGCCCGTACCTTCGCCAGGTGCTCGCGGCAGACGGTGACCGGCGCCGCGCAGAAACGGTTTTCGGTGAATACGCCCGCGACCGTCGCGCCTTCGTCGACGGAGATGACCAGCACGTCCTTGCGATTCGGCTTGCGGATGTTCGCCTCCGCCCAGCCGAGCGTGACGCCGGCGACGGGATGCAGTTGGGCGGGATCGATCGACGGAAAATTGACAGCCATGGGGCACACCTGCCGGATGGAAAATGCCGGCACGCGCCGGCATCGATTGGAAGAACCGGCGGCCGCACGCGCGGGCCGCCGCAACTCACATCACTGACTCGAAGCTGCGAACGACGCGGCACGCGTGACGCGCGCCGCCGCCGATCATGACAGCTTCCCGTGACATTGCTTGTACTTCTTGCCGCTGCCGCACGGGCACGGGTCGTTACGGCCGACCTTCGGCATTTCGCCGCCGGGGCCGCTGTGCGTCATCGCGCTGCCGACCATGTCGGCCGTCGCCGTGGCCGCCGCGGCCGCCGTGACGTTGGCCACCGGCGCGCCGCCGTCCGCGTAGTCGGCGTGCTGGTATTCGACGTTCTCGAGATGACCGCCGCGCTCCTCGATCTGCTCGGCCGCTTCCTCGAGCTGCTCCGGCGACTGGATCTGCACGTTCATCACGATGCGCGTGACTTCCTGCTTGATCGCGTCGAGCATCGCGGCGAACAGCTCGAACGCCTCGCGCTTGTATTCCTGCTTCGGGTTCTTCTGCGCATAGCCGCGCAGGTGGATGCCCTGGCGCAGGTGGTCGAGCGCCGCGAGGTGCTCGCGCCACAGGCGGTCGACCGTCTGCAGCATCACCGAACGCTCGAACGCGCTGAACGATTCGCGGCCGACCATCGCGACCTTCGACTCGTACTGCTCGTCGGCGGCCGTCATCACCGCGTCGAGGATCTCCTCGGCCGTGATCGACGACGACTCGTTCACCATTTCCTGGATCGCGAGGTCGAGCTGCCAGTCGTTGCGCAGCGCTTCCTCGAGCTCGGGCACGTCCCACTGCTCTTCGATGCTGCCTTCCGGCACGAACTGGCGGACGACTTCGGTAACCACGCCGTGACGCATCGCGGTGATCGTCTCGGTGATGTCGTGCGCTTCGAGCAGTTCGTTGCGCTGCTGGTAAATCACCTTGCGCTGGTCGTTCGACACGTCGTCGTATTCGAGCAGCTGCTTGCGGATGTCGAAGTTGCGCGCTTCGACCTTGCGCTGCGCCGATTCGATCGACCGCGTGACGATGCCCGCCTCGATCGCCTCGCCTTCCGGCATCTTCAGGCGATCCATGATCGAGCGCACGCGGTCGCCCGCGAAGATGCGCAGCAGCGGATCGTCGAGCGACAGGTAGAAGCGCGACGAGCCCGGATCGCCCTGACGGCCCGCACGGCCGCGCAGCTGGTTGTCGATGCGGCGCGATTCGTGGCGCTCGGTGCCGATGATGTGCAGGCCGCCCGCGGCCTTCACCTGCTCGTGCAGCGTTTCCCACTCGTCGTGCAGCTTCTGGATGCGGCGCGCCTTTTCGTCGGCCGGGATCGCATCGTCGGCCTCGATGAACGCAGCCTGCTTCTCGGCATTGCCGCCGAGCACGATGTCGGTGCCGCGACCGGCCATGTTGGTCGCGATCGTCACGCGGTTCGGACGACCGGCTTCCGCGACGATCGCCGCTTCGCGCTCGTGCTGCTTCGCGTTCAGCACTTCGTGCGGCAACCCGGCCTGCTTCAGCAGGTGCGACAGCAGTTCGGAGTTCTCGATCGACGTCGTGCCGACCAGCACCGGCTGGCCGCGCTCGTAGCAGTCGCGGATGTCGCGGATCACCGCGTCGTAGCGCTCCTTGGCCGTCTTGTAGATCTGGTCCTGCTTGTCGATCCGTTTCGGCGGGCGGTTGGTCGGGATCACGACCGTCTCGAGGCCGTAGATCTCGTTGAATTCGTACGCTTCGGTGTCCGCGGTACCGGTCATGCCGGCCAGCTTCGCGTACATCCGGAAGTAGTTCTGGAACGTGATCGACGCGAGCGTCTGGTTCTCGCTCTGGATCTTCACGTGTTCCTTCGCCTCGACGGCCTGGTGCAGCCCGTCGGACCAGCGGCGGCCGGCCATCAGGCGGCCCGTGAATTCGTCGACGATGACCACTTCGCCGTTCTGCACGACGTAGTGCTGATCCTTGTGGAACAGCGTGTGGGCGCGCAGCGCCGCGTACACGTGGTGCATCAGCGTGATGTTCTGCGGCGCGTAGAGGCTCTCGCCCTCGCCGATCAGGCCCCATTCGGCGAGCAGGCGCTCGGCCTTCTCGTGGCCCGATTCCGTCAGGAACACCTGGCGCGCCTTCTCGTCGAGCGTGTAGTCGCCCGGCTTCTCCACGCCCGTGCCGTCGGCCTTCTCTTCGCCGATCTGGCGCTCGAGCAGCGGCGGCAGCGCGTTCATCCGCACGTACAGCTCGGTGTGATCCTCGGCCTGGCCCGAAATGATCAGCGGCGTACGCGCTTCGTCGATCAGGATCGAGTCCACTTCGTCGACGACCGCGAAGTTCAGGGCCCGCTGCACGCGCGCGTCGGTCTCGTAGACCATGTTGTCGCGCAGGTAGTCGAAGCCGAATTCGTTGTTCGTGCCGTACGTGATGTCTGCCGCGTACGCCTGCTGCTTCTGGTCGTGCTCCATGCCGGACAGGTTGATGCCGACCGACAGACCGAGGAAGTTGTAGAGGCGCGCCATCCATTCGGCGTCGCGCTGCGCGAGGTAATCGTTGACGGTCACGACGTGCACGCCGCGGCCGGCCAGCGCATTCAGGTACACGGGCAGCGTCGCGACGAGCGTCTTGCCTTCGCCGGTGCGCATTTCCGCGATCTTGCCGTAGTGGAGCACCATGCCGCCGATCATCTGCACGTCGAAGTGCCGCATCTTCAGCACCCGGCGGCTCGCCTCGCGACAGACCGCGAAGGCCTCGGGCAGCAGCTTGTCGAGCGACTCGCCGGCCGCGACCCGCTGGCGGAATTCGTCCGTCTTGCCGCGCAACTGGTCGTCCGTCAGCTTCTCGATCTGCGTTTCGAGCGCATTGATCGTCGTGACGGTCTTTTGGTATTGCTTGACGAGCCGCTGGTTGCGGCTGCCAAAAATTTTCTGGAGAAAACCGGTTGTCATCGGATCGGATCCTGCGTCGCAGCACCGGCGCCCGGCGCGTGTTGCGCGCCCCGGCGCCCGAGCCTCGGCGGCTTAGCGAATTAGTGGACTCAAACGTCGAATTTTAGCACGCGGGGACGCGTGCGCCTGCGTCCCGGCCAGACGGGCATTGCGCGCCCAAGCCGGGCGCACGGGGGCGAAAGCCGCCCGTGCGCGGGCCGGCGCGGGTACAATCGGCTGCAACGTCCGCGCGCGTGCGCGCTCGAAGAAAGCCTCGATGAACCGATTTTCCAAGCGTTTCGGCCCGCTCGCCGCCTATCGCCCGCAACCCGTGTCCGAAGTGCTCGGTCGTACCGACGCATTCGCGGCGCTGCGCGCCGGCGTCGAGCAGATCGCATCGCTGCAGCGCGACCTGGGCGCGTGCCTGCCCGACTATCTCGCGAATCATGTCGAACCGGGCTTCATCAAGGATGGCACCCTGACCCTCTTTGCCGCGCACAATGCGCTGGCCGCCCGATTGCGACAGGTCGAAGTGCGGCTGCTCGGCGATCTCCAGAAGCGCGGCTGGCCCGTGACGACGCTGCGCGTGCGCGTGCGGCCGAAGGACGCGCCGGAGCCGCCGCAGGTGAAGCAGGCACGGATGACCTCGACCGGCGCCGCCGCGCTGCGCGACCTCGCCGACCACCTCGAACCGTCGCCGCTGCAGGCCGCGCTCGCGCGGATGGCGGCACGGCACGGCGCGAAGCCGCGTTGACCGCACGGGCCGCGGGCGGCCCCAGCCAACAAAAAAGCGACCCGAGGGTCGCTTTTTTATCGCTTGCGCTGAACGCCGGTCACGCGAAGGCCGTCTGCGCGTCGAACGCAAACCCTTTCGGCGCAGCCTGGGGATCGTCGAACGTCACGATCTCGTACGCGTCCTCGTGTGCGAGCAACTCGCGCAGCAACGCGTTGTTCAGGCCGTGGCCCGACTTGTACGCGGTGTACGACGCCAGCAGCGGGTGGCCGATCACGTACAGGTCGCCGATCGCGTCGAGCATCTTGTGCTTCACGAACTCGTCGTCGTAGCGCAGCCCGTCGTTGTTCAGGATCCGGTACTCGTCGAGCACGATCGCGTTGTCCATGCTGCCGCCGCGCGCCAGGCCGATCTCGCGCAGCATCTCGGCCTCGTGCGCGAAGCCGAACGTGCGCGCGCGCGCGATCTCGCGCACGTACGACGTGGTCGCGAAATCGACTTCGAGCTCCTGGCCCGTCTTGTCGACGGCCGGGTGGCGGAAGTCGATCGAGAACTTCAGCTTGAAGCCGAAATACGGATCGAGACGCGCGAACTTGTCGCCATCGCGGATTTCGACCGGCTTCTTCACCTTGATGAAGCGCTTCGGCGCGTTCTGCTCCTCGATGCCCGCGGACTGGATCAGGAACACGAACGTGGCGGCGCTGCCGTCCATGATCGGGATTTCCTCGGCCGTCACGTCGACATACAGGTTGTCGATGCCGAGACCCGCACACGCGGACATCAGGTGTTCGACCGTCGACACGCGCACGCCATCCTTCTGCAGCACCGACGCGAGCCGCGTGTCGCCGATCGACATCGCCGATGCGGGAATGTCGACCGGCGTGGGCAGGTCGACGCGTGAAAAAACGATGCCCGTGCCGGGGGCGGCGGGACGGAGCGTCAACTCGATCTTGCGGCCCGAGTGGACACCGATACCCACGGTCTTCACGATGGATTTGATGGTGCGCTGCTTCAACATGGTCTTCTTCGTCTTGATTGAAGATATCAATCAGGAGTTATATTCGATAGACGGGATTATAGCGTAATTCCCTATTCAACGCTGTCTGAAACTGCGTATCAATCTGTTTCGACAGTTTACCCGCGCCGATACGGGACGGGCCGATGCCCGGAACGGAGGCGTTTCCGGTCATCGGCCCGTGTTACAACTGCCCTGAGGCTTGGCGAGCAGCGTTGCCGGAAGGCAACGGCGCACCGCACGATCAGGACGTCAACGTCGCGAGAACACTCGCCGCACCACTCACTTCGAATTTGCCCGGTGCTTCGACGGCCAGCGTCTTGACCACACCGCCGTCAACCACCATCGCGTAGCGCAGGGAACGAATTCCCATGCCACGCGCGGACAAATCCTGCGTCAGCCCCAGCGCATGAGTGAAAGCCGCGCTACCGTCCGCCATCATGCGCACCTTGCCCGCGGTGTGCAGATCACGTCCCCATGCGCCCATCACGAATGCGTCGTTGACGGACACGCACCAGATCTCGTCGATCCCCGCCGCGCGCAGTCGCTCGGCGTGCTCGACGTAGCCCGGTACATGCTGCGCCGAGCAGGTCGGCGTGAAAGCGCCCGGCAATCCGAAGATCACCACCCGCTTTCCCGCAACCTGGTCGCGCACGCTGCAGGCGTTCGGCCCCAGCGTGCACCCTTCGCGCGCATCGTCGATGAACTCGAACAATTGCGCGTCGGGCAGCGCGTCGCCCACTTGAATCATGGCTGGTCCCTCATAGCGATACGGTTTTTCAGCGTGTTGCGGACAGCACGGCCCATCCCGCCTCGCTCGAGCGAAGAGGGCACCTTTCCCGGCCCGGCGTCGCATCCGACGCGGCCTGTCGTGGTCCGTAGCATCCGTCACGCCGGCGATACCGCGGCAGTTTCGCCGCGGCTTCGCCTGTGTTTGCGTCAGTCAGCCTGCTTGCGCAGGAAAGCCGGGATGTCGTACGTGTCGACACCCTTCTCCTGCAGCGCCTGCACGTGCGATGCCGCGGTTTCGCGCGAATTGCGCCACACCGCCGGCGTATCGAGCGCGCCGTAGTCGGCCGTGCTGACGTGATGCGGCTGCGCATAGCCGTGCGACACCGCGCTGACCGGCTGGTTGTCCGTACCCGTGCGCAGCAGCGTCATCGGAGCCGACTGCTGCTTCTTCGCCGCACGGCCCAGACCCGTCGCCACGACCGTCACGCGCAGTGCATCGCCCATCGCGTCGTCGTACACCGCACCGAAGATCACCGTCGCATCTTCCGCCGCGTAGCTCTTGATCGTATTCATCACTTCGCGCGTTTCCGACAGGCGCAGCGAACGGCTCGACGTGATGTTGACCAGCACGCCGCGCGCACCCGACAGATCGACGCCTTCGAGCAGCGGGCTCGCCACGGCCTGTTCCGCCGCGAGGCGCGCGCGATCGACGCCGGCGACCGTCGCCGTGCCCATCATCGCCTTGCCCTGCTCGCCCATCACCGTCTTCACGTCTTCGAAGTCGACGTTCACGAGGCCGTCGACGTTGATGATTTCCGCGATACCTGCCACCGCGTTGTTCAACACGTCGTCCGCGCACTGGAAGCACTTGTCCATCTCGGCGTCGTCGCCCATCACGTCGAACAGCTTGTCGTTCAGCACGACGATCAGCGAGTCGACGTGATCCTCCAGTTGCTGCGAGCCTGCTTCGGCGACGCGCATGCGCTTGCCGCCTTCGAACTCGAACGGCTTGCTGACGACACCGACCGTCAGAATGCCCATCTCCTTCGCGATCTGCGCGACCACCGGTGCCGCGCCCGTGCCCGTGCCGCCACCCATGCCGGCCGTGATGAACACCATGTGCGCGCCGCGCAGTGCGTCGGCGATGCGCTCACGCGCTTCTTCCGCTGCCGCACGCCCCATTTCCGGCTTCGCACCGGCGCCAAGACCCGTGTTGCCGAGCTGGATCACCGACGATGCGCGCGAACGCGACAGCGCCTGGGCGTCCGTGTTCATCACGATGAAGTCGACGCCCTGCACGCCGCGGTTGATCATGTGCTGGACGGCATTGCCGCCAGCGCCGCCAACGCCGACCACCTTAATGATGGTGCCGTTGGTTTCGGTTTCCAGCATTTCGAATTCCATTGTTGCCTCCGTCAAGAGAATGACTGCTACTCGGCCGTTATTCGGCAGGAGATCGGGCAACCCCCTGTCGCGCGCCAGCCGCCGGCACCAGCGCGAATTTCGATTCGGTTTGTCCCCAAGAAAACGCCGGGCCGCCCCGGGTTTTCCTGGCCCCTCAGGGGGCAGGCTCGGCATGCCGAGCCGTGGGGATACTTAAAAATTGCTCAGGAACCATTCCTTCATCCGCGAGAACACCTGCCCCGCGTTGCCGGACTGCACGGCGACCTTGCGGCCGCGCATGCGCTGCGCACTGCCTTCGACGAGCAGCCCCATCGCCGTCGAGTAGCGCGGATTGCGCACGACGTCGGAAAGACCGCCTGCATATTCCGGCGCACCGATGCGCACCGGCTTCAGGAAAATGTCCTCGCCGAGCTCGACCATGCCCGGCATCATCGACGCGCCGCCGGTAATGACCACGCCGGAGCTCAGGAGTTCTTCGTAACCCGATTCGCGCACGACCTGCTGCACGAGCGAGAACAGTTCCTCGACGCGCGGCTCGATCACGGCCGCGAGCGCCTGACGCGACAGCGTGCGCGGGCCGCGTTCGCCGAGGCCCGGCACTTCCACCATTTCGTCCGGATCGGCGAGCGCCTGCTTCGCGATCCCGTAGCCGACCTTGATGTCTTCCGCATCCGGCGTCGGCGTGCGCAGCGCCATCGCGATGTCGCTCGTGATCTGGTCGCCGGCGATCGGAATCACCGCCGTGTGGCGGATCGCGCCTTCGGCGAAGATCGCGATGTCCGTCGTGCCGCCGCCGATGTCGACCAGCACCACGCCGAGATCCTTCTCGTCTTCGGTCAGCACCGCGAGCGACGACGCGAGCGGCTGCAGGATCAGGTCGTTCACTTCCAGTCCGCAGCGGCGCACGCACTTGACGATGTTCTGTGCGGCGCTCACCGCGCCCGTTACGATGTGCACCTTCACTTCCAGCCGGATGCCGCTCATCCCGATCGGCTCGCGCACGTCTTCCTGGCCGTCGATGATGAATTCCTGCGTGAGGATGTGCAGCACCTGCTGGTCGGTCGGGATGTTGATCGCCTTCGCGGTCTCGATCACGCGCGCGACGTCCGTCTGCGTGACTTCCTTGTCCTTGATCGCGACCATCCCGCTCGAATTGAAGCTGCGGATGTGGCTGCCCGCGATCCCCGTGAACACGTTGGTGATCTTGCAGTCGGCCATCAGCTCGGCTTCCTCGAGCGCGCGCTGGATCGACTGCACGGTGGCCTCGATGTTCACCACCACGCCTTTCTTCAGACCCTTCGACTCGCTCTGGCCGAGACCGATCACCTCGTAGTGACCCTCGCCCTTCAGCTCGGCGACGATGGCCACCACCTTCGACGTGCCGATGTCGAGGGAAACCAGCAGATCCTTGTAGTCTTTGCTCATAAAGTGCTCTTGCGTGTGATCTCTCGTTACTTCTTGCGCTTGTCGGTATCGGTCAGGAACCGCATGCCTGCCGCGCGAATCGCGAATCCGTTCGGATAACGCAGATCCGCGTACTCGATGTCGTTGCCCCAACGCTCCGTGACGGCCGGCCACGCGGCGACCAGGCGCTGGCTCCGGTCATGCAGCGTGTCGCTGTTGCGCTCCTTGCCCAGCTCCACCTGCATGCCATTCGACAGCTTCACCGTCCACGCGTACCGCGCCGACAGCGTCACTTCTTCCGGCGCCGCCTTCAGCGGCGCAAACCATTTCCCGAAGTCGCGATACCGCGTGACGACTTCCTTCGCACTGCCCTCCGGGCCGTCGAACGCCGGCAGCTCCTGCTCCAGCTCGCCCTGGTTCGCGGTGAACAGTTCGCCGTCCACGCTCACGAGCTGATCGCTGCCCCAGGTCCCGAGCGGTTTGTACTCCTCGAGCGTGACAGCCAGCGCATTCGGCCACACCCGGCGCACGCTCGCGTGACGCACCCACGGCATCTGCTCGAACGCCGCGCGCGCCGTATCGAGATCGACCGTGAAGAAATTGCCCTTCAGCCGGCCGACCACGCCCGCGCGCACCGTCGGCGAATTGATGTGCTCGGTGTCGCCGTCGATCCGGATTTCCCGCAGCGCGAACGTCGGGCGCTGGATCAGCCAATAGCAGCCGGCCGCCGCCAACACGAGCAGCAGCAGCGCGTACAGCGCGCTGGCGGCAAGGTTGAGTTGGCGAACGTTGTTCCACATACGTCGTTCCGTTCCTGCGTCAGTCGTTGAGGGTGAGCGACAGCACCTTCACGACCAGCTCCGAATAGCCGATGCCGACCGCGCGCGCGGCCTTCGGCGGCAGCGA
The DNA here is from genome assembly GCF_902833095.1 of Burkholderia sp. BCC1208. Taxonomy (NCBI): domain Bacteria; kingdom Pseudomonadati; phylum Pseudomonadota; class Betaproteobacteria; order Burkholderiales; family Burkholderiaceae; genus Burkholderia; species Burkholderia sp. BCC1208. The sequence continues at coordinate 385,025 of NZ_CADFDY010000011.1, forward strand.
GTGGTCGGTCATCCCGGGGGCCGTGTTCACTTCCAGGAAATACGCATTGCCGGCCGCGTCGAGCATGAAATCCGCGCGGCCCCAGTCGGTGCAGCCGAGCACGTCGAACGCGCGGCGCGCGATGCGCTTCAGTTCCGCTTCCTGTTGCGCCGGCAAGCCGCACGGGATCAGGTACTGCGTATCGTCGGCGACGTACTTCGCGTGGTAGTCGTAGAACTCGCCGGCCGGCACGATCTTGATCAGCGGCAGGTCGAGATCGCCGGCGATGCACGCGGTGTATTCGCCGCCGCCTTCGATGCTCTTCTCGACGATCACGATCTTGTCGTGCGTCGCGGCTTCCTCGAGCGCGGCCGGCAGCGCGTCGGCCGTCTTCACCTTCAGCACCGCGACGCTCGAGCCTTCGCTCGCCGGCTTCACGAACAGCGGCAGGCCGAGCTTCGCGACAATGTCGGTCGCGCGCGCGGCCAGGTCGTCGCCGCGCATCACCGTCTCGAACGGCGGCGTCGGCACGCCCGTCTGCTGCCACACGAGCTTCGTGCGGAACTTGTCGAGGCCGAGCGCCGAGCCGAGCACGCCGCTGCCCGTGTAGCGAATGCCGTAGAAATCGAGCGCGCCCTGAATCTGGCCGTTCTCGCCGTAGCCGCCGTGCAGCGCATTGAACGCGCGCACGAAGCCTTCGTCCTTCAGCGCCGACAGCGGCCGCTCGGCCGGGTCGAACGGATGCGCGTCGATGCCCGCGTCACGCAGGCCCTGCAGCACGAGGCGGCCCGAGGTGAGCGACACCTCGCGCTCGGCGGATTCGCCGCCGAACAACACCGCCACCTTGCCGAAACGTTTCGGATCGATCCCGCTCATGTCAGCCTCCGCCGGGCCGCCCCAAGGAGGCTGACCGCCCCCGCGGGGGGCAGCGAACGAAGTGAGCGTGAGGGTAGTTTCATGTCATGCCTTCTGTTGAATGTGTTGCACGAGCTTCGCCGGCACGCCGCCGATCGAACCCGCGCCCATCGTGATCACCACGTCGCCGCTCTGCGCGACCTTCGCCAATGCATCCGGCACGTCGTCGACCGTCGCGACGAACACCGGGTCGACCTTGCCCGCCGCGCGCAGCGCACGCGACAGCGCATCGCCGCTGGCCGTCGGGATCGCGGCCTCGCCGGCCGCATAGACTTCCGTCAGCACCAGCGCATCGACCGTCGACAGCACGTTGACGAAATCGTCGAAGCAGTCGCGCGTGCGCGTGTAGCGGTGCGGCTGGAACGCCAGCACGAGGCGGCGGCCCGGGAACGCGCCGCGCGCGGCCGCGATCGTCGCCGCCATCTCGACCGGGTGATGACCGTAATCGTCGATCAGCGTGTACTGGCCGCCGTCCGCGCTCGGCACTTCGCCGTAACGCTGGAAGCGTCGGCCGACGCCGTTGAATTCCGCCAGCGCCTGCTGGATCGCGTCGTCCGACACGCCGAGGTCGGTCGCGATCGCGATCGCCGCGAGCGCGTTCTGCACGTTGTGCAGGCCCGGCATGTTCAGCACGACCGCGAGCGGCGCACGCCCTTCGCGGATCACCGTGAAATGCATCCGGCCGTCGCGCGCGTCGATGTCTTCCGCGCGCACCTGCGCGTCCGGCGACAGGCCGTAGCGCACGACCGGCTTCGAGATGAACGGGATGATCTGCCGCACGTTCGGATCGTCGACGCACACGACCGCGCTGCCGTAGAACGGCAGGCGCTGCGTGAATTCGATGAACGCCTGCTTGAGCCGCGCGAAATCGTGGCCGTAGGTGTCCATGTGGTCGGCGTCGATGTTCGTGATGACTTCGATCACCGGATACAGGTTCAGGAACGACGCATCCGACTCGTCGGCCTCGGCGACGATGAAATCGCCCGTGCCGAGCCGTGCGTTCGCACCGGCGCTGATCAGCCGGCCGCCGATCACGAAGGTCGGGTCCAGGCCGCCCGCCGCGAGCACGCTCGCGACGAGGCTCGTCGTCGTGGTCTTGCCGTGCGTGCCGGCGATCGCGATGCCCTGCTTCAGCCGCATCAGTTCCGCCAGCATCACCGCGCGCTGCACGATCGGCACGCCGCCGTGACGCGCGGCCAGCACTTCCGGGTTGTCCGAACGCACGGCCGTCGACACGACGACCGCGTTCGCGCCCTCGATGTTCGCCGCGTCGTGGCCGATCGCGATCCGCGCACCCAGCGCCGCGAGGCGATCGGTCACCGCATTGCGCGACAGGTCCGAGCCGCTGACCGTGTAGCCGAGGTTGACGAGCACTTCGGCGATGCCGCTCATGCCCGCGCCGCCGATCCCGACGAAATGAATGTGTTTGACGATGTGTTTCATTGCAGTTGTTCCAGGTTCGCGCCGGCCGCCTTCGCGCAGACGCGCGCGACTTCGTCGGTGGCCTCGGGCTTCGCGAGCGAGCGCGAACGTTCCGCCATGGCCGCGAGCGATGCCCGCGACTGGCCGCGCAGCCAGTCGGCGAGCAGTTCCGCCGACAGGTCGCGTTGTTGCACCAGCACGGCCGCGCCCGCATCGGCGAGGAACGCGGCGTTGGTCGTCTGGTGATCGTCGACCGCGTACGGGAACGGCACGAACAGCGCCGCCACGCCCACCGCCGCGATCTCCGACACCGTCATCGCGCCCGACCGGCAGATCACCAGATCCGCCGCCGCATACGCGGCCGCCATGTCGTCGATGAACGGCACGAGCCGCACGTCTTCGCCGGCCGCGAAACCGGCCGCTTCGTAATTCGCCTTCAGTGCCTCGATGTGCTTCACGCCGGCCTGGTGCACGACGCGCGGGCGCTCGCCCGGCGTCAGCAGCGCCAGCGCGCGCGGCACGACTTCGTTCAGCGCGGCCGCCCCGAGGCTGCCGCCGACGACCAGTACGTTCAGCGCGCCGCTGCGCGACGCATAGCGTGCTTGGGGCGGTTCGGTGTGCGCAAGTTCCGCGCGAATCGGGTTACCCGTCCATTCCGCATGCGGCAGCGCGCCGGGGAACGCGACGAGCACGCGCTTCGCGAGTTTCGCGAGCACCTTGTTCGTCAGGCCCGCGATCGAATTCTGTTCATGCAGCACGAGCGGGCGCCCCGACAACGCGGTCATCACGCCCGCCGGGAACGTGATGTAGCCACCCATCCCGAGCACGACGTCCGGTCGCACGCGGCGCAGCGCGCCGAGGCTCTGCCAGCATGCACGCAGCAGGTTGACCGGCAGCGTCAGCTTGGTCTTCAGGCCCTTGCCGCGCAGGCCGCCGAACCGCACGTACTCCATCGGAATGCCGTGCTTCGGCACGAGCGTCGCTTCCATCCCGGCCGGATTGCCGAGCCATACGACACGCCAGCCCGCCGCTTCCATCCGGTGCGCGACCGCGAGCCCGGGGAACACGTGGCCCCCGGTGCCGCCTGCCATCACCATCAGCGTGCGTTGCGACGCGGTCATACCTTCCCTCCGCGCATCAGCACCCGGTTTTCGTAATCGACCCGCAGCAGCACCGCGAGCGCGACGCAGTTCAGCAGGATGCCGGAGCCGCCGTAGCTCACGAGCGGCAGCGTCAAGCCCTTGGTCGGCAGCAGCCCGAGGTTCACGCCCATGTTGATGAACGTCTGCGCGCCGAACCAGATGCCGATGCCCTTCGCCATCAGGCCCGCGAACGTGCGATCGAGCGCGAGCGCCTGGCGGCCGATCTCGAACGCGCGGCGCACGATCCAGTAGAACAGCAGGATCACGACCAGCACGCCGACGAAGCCGAGTTCCTCGCCGATCACCGCGAGGATGAAGTCGGTATGCGCTTCCGGCAGGTAGTTCAGCTTCTCGACGCTGCCGCCGAGGCCGACGCCGAACCACTCGCCGCGGCCGAACGCGATCAGCGAGTGCGTGAGCTGGTAAGCCTTGCCCTGCGCGTAGCGCTCGTCCCACGGATCGAGATACGCGAAGATCCGCTCGCGACGCCACGGCGACAGCCACACGAGCATCGTGAAGGTGCCGACCGCCGTCGCGACGAGGCCGCCGAACAGCTTGCCGTTCACGCCGCCGAGGAACAGCACGCCCATCGCGATCGCGGCGACCACCATGAACGCGCCCATGTCGGGCTCGAGCAGCAGCAACGCGCCGACCAGGCCGACCGCGAACGCCATCGGCAGGAAGCCCTTCGCGAAGCTCTGCATGTATTCCTGCTTGCGCACCGTGTAGTTCGCGGCGTAGATCGTCACCGCGAGCTTCATGATTTCCGACGGCTGCATGTTCGTGATGCCGAGCGGAATCCAGCGGCGCGCACCGTTCACGCCCTTGCCGACGTGCGGGATCAGCACGATCACGAGGCCGACCAGCGCGATCAGGAAAAGATGCGGCGCGTATTTGTCCCAGGTCGACACGGGCACGCGGAACGCGATCACCGCCGCGACGAATGCGACGGCGAGCGACACGCAGTGGCGCATCAGGAACGCGTAATCGTGATACGACGCGTATTTCGGCGAATCGGGCATCGCGATCGACGCCGAATACACCATCACGACGCCGAGCCCGAGCAGCGCGATCGCGACCCACAGCAGCGAATAGTCGAAATCGAGCATCCGCGAACGGCTCGGGCGCACGCCGTTGACGACGCTCGCGAGGCCGCCCGTCGCGGCGCGCGTGGCCGAAGCGACGCGGCCGCCCGCGGCGTTGCCGCCGGCATCGCGCCGGTCGTTGAAACGGGAGACGAGGCGATCGGACCAGCTCATGGCGTCGCTCCTTTGTCGATGGCGATTTCGTCGACCGCCGCGCGGAACACATCCGCGCGATGGGCGTAGTTCCGGAACATGTCGAGGCTCGCGCACGCGGGCGACAGCAGCACCGCATCGCCCGGCTCGGCCAGCTCGGCCGCCGCGTGCACCGCGCTTTCGAGCGTCGCGTGGTCGGCGAGCGGCACGCCCGTTTCGGCGAGCGTGTCGCGGATCGCCGGCGCGTCGCGGCCGATCAGCATCACCGCGCGGCACCAGCGCGCGACCGGCGCGACCAGCGGCGCGAAATCCTGCCCCTTGCCGTCGCCGCCGGCGATCAGCACGATCTTCTGAGCGAGCCCGTCGAGCGCGGCCACCGTCGCGCCGACGTTCGTGCCCTTGCTGTCGTCGACGTAATCCACGTCGTCGATCGTCGCGATCACTTCGACGCGATGCGCTTCGCCGCGGTATTCGCGCAGCGCGTGCAGCAGCGGCGCTGCGGCCAAGTCGATCGCACGCGCGAGCGCGAACGCGGCCAGCGCGTTCGCCGCGTTGTGCAGCCCGCGGATGCGCAGCGCGTCGGCCGGCATCAGGCGCTTCTGCGCGATATCGGGCGTATGCGCGGCGTCGCGCTTACGCCGGCGAGTCGGCATCGCTTCATCCGGCGCGTCGCGATCGACGGCTTCCACCAGCCATGCGATACCGTTGTCGCGCGACAGCCCGTAGTCGCCGTCCTGCGTCGGTTCGTTTAGGCCGAACGTGACCGTGCGCGGCGCGTCGGCCGCGCCGGCTGCCGGCGCGAACTTCATCACGGCCGCGTCGTCGCGGTTCAGCACGCGCGTCGTCGTCGCGCCGAAGATCCGGCCCTTTGCCTGCGCGTATGCGTCGAAGCTGCCGTGCCAGTCGAGGTGGTCCTGCGTGATGTTGAGGATCGCCGCGGCATCGGGCGCAAACGTGCGCGCGGTCTCGAGCTGGAAGCTCGACAGTTCGAGCACCCATACGTCGGGCAGCGCGGTTTCGTCGATCGCGCTCGCGAGCCGGTCGAGCATCGCCGGGCTGATGTTGCCCGCGACGGCGACCTTCTTGCCCGAGCGCTGGCACAGCAGGCCCGCGAGGCTCGTCGTCGTGGTCTTGCCGTTGGTGCCGGTAATCGCGAGCACCTTCGGCTGGTAGCCGCTCGTGCCGAGCGCGCGCAGCGCCTGCGCGAAGAATTCCAGCTCGCCCCACACCGCGACGCCGCGCTCGTTCGCGGCCGCGACCAGCGCCGCGAGTGCCGGCTCCAGCGGCGACAGCCCGGGGCTCAGCCCGACGATCTCGATGCCGCCGTCGAGCAGCGCGGGCGTGAACGCGCCGCCGACGAATTCCGCGTCGATGCCTTCGGCCTGCAGCGCGGCAAGGTTCGGCGGCGCCTCGCGGGTATCGGCAATGCGCAGCCGGCACCCGTGCCTCGCGCACCATCGCGCGATCGCGAGACCCGATTCCCCGAGCCCCAGTACGAGCACCATCGGCCGTTGCCGATCTCCAAACATCTCGCCAGACATCCTTGTTACCTTTCCTTTACCGCAGCTTGAGGGTGGTCAGACCGAACAGGCACAGCATCAGCGTGATGATCCAGAAACGCACCACCACCTGCGTTTCCTTCCAGCCGGACAATTCGAAATGGTGATGCAGCGGCGCCATCTTCAGCAGCCGCCGCCCTTCGCCGTAACGCTTTTTCGTGTACTTGAACCACGAAACCTGCAGCATCACCGACAGCGTTTCCGCGACGAAGATGCCGCCCATGATGAACAGCACGATTTCCTGGCGCACGATCACCGCGACCGTGCCGAGCGCGCCGCCGAGCGCCAGCGCGCCGACGTCGCCCATGAATACCTGCGCGGGGTGCGTGTTGTACCAGAGGAACGCGAGCCCTGCCCCGCCCATCGCGGAACAGAAGATCAGCAGCTCGCCGGCGCCCGGGATGTGCGGGAACAGCAGATATTTCGAATAGACCGCGCTGCCCATCACGTACGCGAACACACCGAGCGACGCGCCGACCAGCACGACCGGCATGATCACGAGGCCGTCGAGGCCGTCGGTCAGGTTCACCGCGTTGCTCGCCCCGACGATCACGAAGTAGGTCAGCACGATGAAGCCCCAGACGCCGAGCGGGTAGCTGATCGACTTCAGGAACGGCAGCATCAGGTCGGCGCGCGCCGGCAGCCCCATCGACAGGCCGCTCCTCACCCACGCCATGAACAGGTCGAACACGCGCACGTTGTTCGCCTCGGACACGCTGAACGCGAGATAGACGGCCGCGAACAGCCCGATCACCGACTGCCAGAAATACTTCTCGCGCGACGACATCCCGCGCGGGTCCTTGTGGACGACCTTGCGGTAATCGTCGACCCAGCCGATCACGCCGAAACCGAACGTGACGAGCATCACGATCCAGATGAAACGGTTCGTCAGGTCGCCCCACAGCAGCGTCGCGACCGCGATGCCGATCAGGATCAGCACGCCGCCCATCGTCGGCGTGCCGGACTTGACGAGGTGGGTCTGCGGGCCGTCCTTGCGCACGGCCTGCCCGACCTTCATTTGCGTCAGCTTGCGGATCACCCACGGTCCGCACACGAGCCCGATCCCGAGCGCGGTGATGGTGGCCATCACCGCACGGAACGTGAGGTACGTGAACAAGCGCAAAAAGCTTGCGTCACCTTGCAGCCATTGCGCCAGCGCCAGCAGCATGCTTCCTTCCTTCTACTCAGTGTGCGGCGGGCACGGTGCCCGCCGCGGGTTGGTTCGTCAGCGCGTCGATCACGCGCTCCATCTTCATGTACCGCGAGCCCTTCACGAGCACCGTCGCCTGCGCGCCGTAACCGGCCGCGAGCAGCGCCGACACGAGCGCGCCGACGTCGTCGAAATGGCGCGCCGTGTCGCCGTATGCGGTGCACGCGTCGCGCGACGCGTCGCCGAGCGCGAACAGCGCGTCGATTCCGCGTTCGCGCGCGTACGCACCGATTTCGCGGTGGAAGGCCGGCCCTTCGTCGCCCACTTCGCCCATGTCGCCGATCACCAGCACGCGCGGCGCCGGATGCGCGGCGAGCACGTCGATCGCGGCACGCATCGAATCGGGGTTCGCGTTGTACGTATCGTCGACGACCGTCGCGCCCGCGAGGCTGCCGACGCTCGCCTGCTTCACCTGCAACCGGCCCTTGACCGGCTCGAACGATTCGAGACCCTGCCGGATCGCGGACAGCGCGACGCCGGCGCCGAGCGCCGCAGCCGTCGCGGCCAGCGCGTTACGCGCGTTGTGCTCGCCGAGTGCACGCAGCCGCACCGTGACGGCGCCGACCGGCGTGTCGATCGCGAGTTCGCCGCCGTGCACGCGCCCGACGACCTGCGCGTCGTTCTGACGTTCGGCGTCGTGCAGCGCGAAATCGAGGATCCGGTTGCCGGTCGACGCGACCCGCCAGATGCCCGCGTACGCGTCGTCGGCCGGGAACACCGCGACGCCGTCCGGCGGCAGCGCGTGGATCACCGCCGCGTGTTCGAGCGCGACGGCCTCGACCGTCGCCATGAATTCCTGGTGCTCGCGCTGCGCGTTGTTGACGAGCGCGACCGTCGGCGCGGTGAGGCGCGCGAGGACTTCGGTTTCGCCCGGGTGGTTCATGCCGATCTCGATCACCGCCAGACGATGCGCGGCCGACAGGCGCAGCAGCGTCAGCGGCAGGCCGACATCGTTGTTCAGGTTACCGGCCGTCGCGAGCCGCGCGTCGGCACCGACCGCCGCCGCGAAGATGGACGCGATCATTTCCTTGACGGTCGTCTTGCCGTTGCTGCCCGTCACCGCGACGAGCGGCAGCGGGAATCGCATCCGCCAGCCGTGCGCGAGCGCGCCGAGCGCGGCGCGCGTTTCGCCGCCTTCGATCATCGGCATCGCGACGCCTGCCGGCGCATGCGCGACGAGCGCCGCGGCAGCCCCGCGCGCGGCGACGTCGCCGAGGAAGTCGTGCGCGTCGAAGCGCTCGCCCTTCAGCGCGACGAACAGGTCGCCCGGGCCGGCCGTGCGGCTGTCGGTCGACACGCGGTCGAAGGTGATGCCCGCGTCGCCGCGGACGGTGGCCCCGGGAATCAGGCGGGCGGCTTCGCCGAGACTGAGCATCGTCATTCCGCGCCTCCCTTGCCGTGCGTCGCGCGCGCTGCGAGCGCGAGCCGCGCGTGATCCTGGTCGGAGAACGCCCGCTTCTTGCCCATGATTTCCTGCGTGGCCTCGTGGCCCTTGCCGGCCAGCACGACGACGTCCTCGCGCGCGGCGCCGCGCACCGCCTGCAGGATCGCGCTCGCGCGATCCTCGATACGACGTGCGCGATCGGATGCGGTCATGCCCGCGACGATCTGGTCGATGATGTGCTGCGGATCCTCGCTGCGCGGGTTGTCGCTCGTGACGACGACTTCGTCGGCGAGCCGCTCCGCGATCGCGCCCATCAGCGGACGCTTCGTCGCATCGCGATCGCCGCCGCAGCCGAACATGCAGACGAGCCGGCCGCCGCGCGCCGCGGCGATCGGGCGCAGCGCGTCGAGCGTCTTTTCGAGCGCGTCGGGCGTATGCGCGTAGTCGATCACGACGAGCGGCTCGTCGTTCTGTAGCCTGCCGCCGAGCCGCTGCATCCGGCCGTTGACCGACTCGAGCCGCTCGATCTCGGCGAGGGCCGCCGCAAACGGCACGTCGGCCGCGAGCAGCGAGCCGAGCACGGCGAGCAGGTTGCTGACGTTGAACGTGCCGAGCGTGCCGACCTCGACATCCGCGTCGCCCCACGACGAACGCAGACGGAATGCGGTAGCCGTCGCGGTCGCGCGCACGTCGAGCGCGACCAGCTCGCGATCGGCGTCGGGCGCCGGTGCGTCGCCGATCCCGTACGCGATCGTGCGCACGCGGCCGGCCAGCTTCTCCAGCAGACGGCGGCCTGCTGCGTCGTCGCGGTTGATCACCGCCGCGCGCAGGCCGCGCCACGCGAACAGCTTCGCCTTCGCGGCCTCGTACGCATCGAACGTGCCGTGATAGTCGAGGTGATCCTGCGTGAGATTCGTAAACACCGCGATGTCGAACGCCGTCCCGTTCACGCGCCCCTGGTGCAGCGCGTGCGACGACACTTCCATCGCCACGGCCTGCGCGCCCGCGTCGCGCAATTGCGCGAGGCTGCGCTGAAGTTGCGGCGCGTCGGGCGTCGTGAAGCCGGTCGGCACGAGCTGGCCGGGCATCCCGCTGCCGAGCGTGCCGATCACCGCGCACGGTTGGTGCAGCGCCGTCAGCGCGGTGGCGATCCACTGCGTGCACGACGTCTTGCCGTTCGTGCCCGTGACACCGATCGCGAGCAGGCTGTCGCTCGGATCGCCGCACCAGCCGCTGGCGATCTCGCCGGCGAGCTGGTCGAGCGCCGGCACCGCGAGCGCGACGGGCACGGCCGGCGCGGCCGGTGCGTCGGTCAGCCCTTCCGGCTGATACAGCACGGCGGCCGCACCGCGCGCGACGGCGTCGGCCATGAAAGCACGGTTATCCGCCCCGTCGACCGCATACGCGACGAACACGTCGCCGGCCTTGAGGCTGCGCGTGTCGGCATGCAGTTGCGCCGCGGGGGCCACATGCTGGCGCAGCCACGCGAGCGCGGCTGCGATCTGCTGATGCGCCGGATGGGAACTGCGGGCGGCGCTCATCGAACAACTCCTGGTGAATTACGCGTCGTGCTGGACACGATCATATGCTTCGCGCCGCTCCCCGCGGCCAGCTTTTGCGGGCCCTTTGCGGCAGCCGATTCCGGCGAATCGTCGGACACGACGAGCTGCTTGATCGGCATGTTCGGCGGGACGTTCAGCGCACGCATCGTGTCGCCGGCGATCGCCGAGAATACGGGGCCGGACACCTGGCCGCCGAAGTGGCTGCCGGCGGTCGGCTCGTCGACCGACACCGCGACGACGATGCGCGGATTCGGCATCGGCGCCATCCCGACGAACGACGCGCGGTACTTGCGCGTGTAGCCGTGACCTTCGTGCTTGTACGCGGTACCGCTCTTGCCGCCGACGCGGTAGCCCGGCACGGCCGCATCCGGCGACGTGCCGCCCGGCGCGACCACCGTCTCGAGCATCGCACGCACTTCGCGCGCGGTGGTCGGGTTGAACACTTGCGTGCCCGCGATCGGCTGATTGGGGTCGGTCTTGAAAATGGTCACGGGCATCAGTTCGCCGTCGTGCGCGATCGCCGTGTACGCCCGTGCGAGCTGGAACAGCGACACCGACAGGCCGTAGCCGTACGACATCGTCGCCTGCTCGATGCGGCGCCAGCTCTTCCACGGACGCAGCCGGCCGGCCACCGCGCCCGGGAACCCGACCTTCGGCGCCTGGCCGAGGCCGATGCTCGTATACATATTCCACATTTCCTCGGGCCGCATCGTCATCGCGATCTTCGTCGCGCCGATGTTGCTCGACTTCTGGATCACGCCGCCGACCGTCAGCGTGCCGAAACCCGCGTCGTCGGTGATCGGCGCGCCGTCGAGCACGAAGTGCCCGTTGCCCGTCTCGACGAGCGTGTTCGGCGTCACGCGGTGCAGATCGAGCGCGAGCGACACGGTGAACGGCTTCATGATCGAGCCCGGCTCGAACACGTCGGTCATGATCCGGTTGCGCAACTGCTCGCCGGTCATGCGCGAGCGGTCGTTCGGGTTGTACGTCGGGTAGTTGACGAGCGCGAGCACTTCGCCGGTACGCACGTCGACGACCATCGCCGCGCCGGCCTTCGCCTTGAACTTCTCGACGGCGGCCTTCAGGTTCGCGTACGCGATGTACTGGATCTTGCTGTCGATCGACAGGTCGACGTCGGTGCCGTTGTGCGGCGGAATCTGCTCGGCGACGTCCTCGATGATGTGCCCCATCCGGTCCTTGATCACGCGGCGCATGCCCGACGTGCCGGACAGCATCTTCTGGTCGCCCAGTTCGACGCCTTCCTGCCCTTCGTCCTCGACGTTCGTGAAGCCGATCAGGTGAGCGGTGATCTCGCCTTCCGGATAGAAGCGCTTGTATTCGTTGCGCTGATAGATGCCGGGAATGTCGAGCGCGGCGACCTTGTCGGCGACGTCGATCGGCACCTGACGCTTCACGTAGACGAAACCCTTGTCTTCCGACAGCTTCACGCGCAGTTCCTTCGGCGTCATGCCGAGGAGCTTGCCGAGCTGGTTGATCTTGTCGGCGTCGAGATCGTCCGGCACCGCGTCGGGAATCGCCCAGATCGCGCGCACCGGCAAGCTCGTCGCGAGCACGAGCCCGTTACGGTCGAGAATCTTGCCGCGCGTGGCCGGCAGCTCCAGCGTGCGCTGGTAGCGGCTTTCGCCCTGCTTCTGGTAGAACGCGTTGCCGGGCCCCTGGATCCAGAATGCCCGCGCGGCCAGCGCGACGAACGCCATGAACAGCATGAACACGACGAGCTTCGAGCGCCACATCGGCAGATGCACGCCCAGCACGGGGCTCGACGAGAATTTCACGTTCTGGCGCTTCGGGGACGGTTTCATCGCGCGCCTCCCTTGCCCTTGCCGGCGGTATCGGCCGAAGCAGGGATCGGCGCGTCGATCGCCTTCGCGGCGCCCGGCGGCAGCGTCAGGTATTGCGTGCGGCCGGTCGAGATCGGCTGCATTTTCAGCGAATCGTTCGCGAGCTGCTCGATGCGGGACGTCTTCGACAGCGCGCTCTGCTGATATTGAAGCTGCGCATAGTCCTGCTGGAGTTGACGCTCCTGCGACTGCGCGCGCTGCAGCTGGATGAATATCTGGCGTTGCTGGTTCGTCGAGTTGACGACCGACAGCGCGCAACCCATCACGATGATCAGCAGGAAGATGTTGAGGCGGCTCATGGCGTGACGCGCTCCGCGATGCGCATCACGGCCGAGCGGGCGCGCGGATTCGCGGCGACTTCCGCTTCGCTCGGAAACTGGCGGCTGATGATCTTGAGCGGCGGGCTCGGGAGGTCGACGGCGCGGATCGGCAGACGACGATCGACCGCAGGCGCACTCGCGTGCGCCTGCATGAATCGCTTGACGATCCGGTCCTCGAGTGAATGAAAGCTGATGACCACCAGCCGCCCCCCTTGCTCCAGCAACGACAGTGCCGCGTCTAGTACGACTTGCAGGTCCGCAAGCTCTTGATTGACGTGAATCCGTATAGCCTGAAAGGTGCGGGTTGCCGGATCCTTGCCCTTCTCACGGGTTTTGACGACGTGACCCACGATTTGGGCAAGCTCGCCCGTGGTGTCGAGAGGCCCAAGACGGTCGGACTCTGCCCGGCGAGCAACAAGCGCCTTTGCAATCTGAAAAGCAAACCGTTCTTCCCCATAATCCCGTATCACCTCCGTCAATTCCTGCACCGAAGCCCGCGCGAGCCATTCGGCCGCCGACTCGCCACGCGTCGGATCCATTCGCATGTCCAGCGGACCATCGGCGCGGAAGCTGAAGCCGCGCGCCGGATCGTCCACCTGCGGCGAGGACACGCCCAGGTCCAGCAACACCCCCGACACCTTCTCGACGCCGCGCGCCGCAAGCGCGTCGCGCATCGATGCAAAGCTGTCATGCACGATCGAGAAGCGCGCATCCTCGATGCCCTGCGCCGTCTCGATCGCCCTCGGATCCTTGTCGAACGCGATCAGCCGCCCGGCCGCCGCCAGCCGCGCGAGCACCGCGCGGCTATGGCCGCCGCGCCCGAACGTGCCGTCGACATACACGCCGTCCGGCCGCGTCACGAGCGACTCGACCGCCTCATCCAACAGCACCGTCCGATGCCGCAATTCATTTCCCATCGCGGGCGTCTCCGTCACCGCAATCAGAACGTGAAATTCTTCAGCGCGTCGGGCATGCCCTGCGCCATCGCTGCCTGCTCCTTCGCGTTGTAGGTCTGCGAATCCCACAGCTCGAAGTGACTACCCATTCCCAACAACATGACTTCCTTTTCCAGTCCGGCTGCCATGCGCAGCTCGGGCGATACAAGAATCCGGCCCGCGCTGTCGAGATCGACGTCCATCGCATTGCCGAGAAAAATTCGCCGCCACCAGTGCGCGTCCATCGGCAGCGCGGCGATCTTGGCGCGGAACACTTCCCATTCGGGGCGCGGAAACAGCAACAGGCAGCCGTCCGGGTGCTTGGTCACAGTCACCCGTCCTTCTGCCTGTCCTTGCAGCGCTTCGCGATAGCGAGCCGGCACCGACATCCGGCCTTTCGCATCGAGCGTCAGCGCCGACGCCCCTTGGAACACTTTCCGCTCTCCCGTTCAGGGCACCGAAGCACCCGCTCAATGCTGAGAATTTAGCCGGAACAGCCTGCTAAATCACACAAAAATACACTTTCTCACACTGTCTCCCACTTTAGAGGAAGGGTGTGGCACGGTCAAGGGAGCGGCCCGCTTTTTTGACGAATTTTGTTAGTTAGAACAAGGACTTACGCGCACATGCTCATGCGGCCCCTCATTCCAAAAACCGTTATAAATGAAAGAGCTAGTGCAACTTGTGAAGGTGATACGTGAGAAAGATGGGCCAGACGGGCGTGCGGACGGGGCTTTCGGGGGCGGGAAAACGAGGAGTGAGCGGGCGGTATCGGGGGCGGTGAACCGGGGCGGCGTCCCACGCCGCCCCGGCCCAAATCTCAGAGATGGTACGCAGTGCTCGTCATGACTTTCGACGCGGCGCGCATCAGCATCCGCGCAGGCAGCGGCAGCTCGATTCCCCCGGCGTCGGTCGCGGCCTTGCCGTGCTTTACCTCGTCGATGCGCATCTGGTCGACGATCGCGCGCGACGCGGTGTCGGTCGGCGGCAACTCGGACATGTGGCCTTCGAGGTGGCTCTCGACCTGTCGCTCCGTCTCGGCCATGAAGCCGAGGCTGACCTTGTCACCGAGCGTGCCGGCCGCCACGCCGATCGCGAGTGCGCCGGCATACCAAAGCGGGTTCAGCAGGCTTGGGCGCGAATCGAGTTCCTTCAGGCGGTGCGCGGTCCACGCGAGGTGATCCTCCTCCTCGCGCGCGGCCTCCTCGAACATCGCCTTCGCCGACGCCGTGCGCGCGGTGAGCTTCTGCGCCTGGTAGAGCGCCTGCGCGCAGACCTCTCCGACGTGATTCACGCGCATCAGCCCGGCCGCGTGCTTGCGCTCGGCGGGCGTCAGTTCGACGTCGGGCGTATCGGCCGGCACGGGCACCGGCCGGCTCATCCGGCTAATGCCGGTCAGCGATCGCAGGCCGCGATCGAATTCGCTGATCAGTTCATCCAACACCATCCTGTTCTCCTGGCTGCAGGTACCGCTGCGCGCGGCAAGGGCATGGGTCCGCCGCGTAACCGACTTGATTATTCAGCGGAAATTGCGGTTAACCCGTGATTTTAACCATTGTTGCATAAAGGAAACATGGCGGCGTTGAGCTGCAGTATTTCGCTTTGTGGCAAAAAACGGCTTTGCTACATTACGTGCGACTTCTTGCGAAGTTGATGGGGCCCGTCAACAGAACATAACTATCCGCCCCGCCAAAAAAATTCAGTGATTCTTGGAGATCCGTTAATGAAAAAGTCGCTTCTCGCGCTCGTCGCGCTGGGTGCGTTCGCTGGCGCGGCCCACGCGCAAAGCAGCGTGACGCTTTACGGCATCATCGATGAAGGCCTGCTCTTCAACAACAACGCAGGCGGCAAGCACCTGTACAGCATGGCCAGCGGCGTGATGCAAGGCAGCCGCTTCGGCCTGCGCGGCACCGAGGATCTCGGTGGCGGCCTGAAGGCGGTCTTCACCCTCGAAAACGGTTTCGACGTGAACAGCGGCAAGCTCGGTCAGGGCAGCCTGATGTTCGGTCGTCAGGCTTACGTCGGCCTGTCGAGCCAGTACGGTACGGTCACGCTGGGTCGTCAGTACGACTCCGTCGTCGACTTCGTCGGCCCGCTCGAGGCAGGCGACCAGTGGGGCGGCTACATCGCCGCTCACCCGGGCGACCTCGACAACTTCAACAACGCGTATCGCGTGAACAACGCGGTCAAGTTCACGAGCCAGAGCTACGGCGGCTTCACGTTCGGCGGCCTGTACAGCTTCGGCGGCCAGGCTGGCCAGTTCTCGAAGAACCAGGTCTGGTCGCTCGGCGCAGGCTACAACAACGGCCCGTTGGTCCTCGGTGTCGGTTACTTGAACGCACGTACGCCGGGCAACTTCGGCGGCATGTTCAACAACGGTTCGACGGCTGCAACGACGGCTGTCACGTCGCCGGTCTACGGCGCGTACGCGAACAACGCGAACACGTACCAGGTCATCGGTGCAGGCGGCGCGTACACGTTCGGCGCAGCGACGATCGGCGCGACGTACTCGAACACGAAGTTCAAGGGCTTCTCGGCAGGCCCGTTCGTGAACCAGACCGCGACGTTCAACAACGGCGAAATCAACTTCAAGTACCAGTTGACCCCGGCGTTGATCCTCGGCGCCGCGTACGACTACACGCAAGGCAGCAAGATCGACGGCAATTCGGCAGCCAAGTACCACCAGGGCTCGCTGGGCGTCGACTACTTCCTGTCGAAGCGCACCGACGTCTACGCGATCGGCGTGTACCAGCACGCATCGGGCAACGTGCTCGATTCGAACGGCAACGTCCTGAAGGCAACGGCAGCGATCAACGGCCTGGCCGGGTCGAGCACCAGCAACCAGGTCGCGGCACGCGTCGGTATCCGTCACAAGTTCTAACCAGCTTGCCTGACAAGCCGCAGCATATTGAAGGCGCCTTCGGGCGCCTTTTTCTTTTCCAGGGAGACGGGGTCGGTCGGTCGGTCGGTCGGTCGGTCGGCGGTAGGCGGTCGGCGGTCGG